>JBJTOU010000226.1:0-3748 GCA_046074725.1 Planctomycetia bacterium | reverse complement strand
ACCCGCTCGCCGCCCGCCGTGAGGCGTCGCTCGACGTGCTCCATGGTCTGACCATGGTGGGATTCGATCCCGATCTCGTGATCAGGCACGAGATCGACCGCGTGCTTGCGGCCCGCGGCATCGAGCCGGACGTCGTGATGGAATTCGACAACATCGAGACGATCAAGCGGGCCATCGAGATCGACGCCGGCGTGTCGCTGTTGCCTGAGCCCACGGTCGTCCGCGAGGTGGCCGCCGGCACGCTGGCCACCGTGCGGATCGCCGACGAGGAGCTGGTGCGGCCGCTGGGCATCATCCACGCCCGCGGCAAACCGCTCGCCCCCACGGCGCGGCGGTTCGTGGAATTGCTTCACGGTCACGCGCGTGACACCGACGCCGACCTCGGTGCGGCCATCTCGGCCACCGCCTGAATCGGGGCGGCCGCCGGAGGCCACACGGACGAACGAACACGGATCGATTGGTTTTCAGAAACGAAAGACTGACATGAGCGACACGCAGCGTTCGCACGGCCTCCCCGCTCCGCAAGGGCTCTACGATCCCGCCAACGAGCACGATGCGTGCGGCGTGGGCTTCGTCGTGAACATGCACGGCCGCAAGAGCCACGACATCATCCGCAAGGGGCTGGAGCTCCTTGAAAACCTGACGCACCGCGGCGCCTGCGGCTGCGACCCGCTCACCGGGGACGGAGCCGGCATCCTCATGCAGACGCCGCACGAGTTCTTCTCGGCCGTCACCCCCCAGGCCGGCATCACGCTCCCCGCTCCGGGCGACTGGGCGGTCGGCAACATCTTCCTGCCCCCCTCCGAGGAAGACCGCGAGGCGGCCGAGCAGTTCTTCGAGAAGGTGTGCCGGGAGGAGGGGCTCGAGTTCCTCGGCTGGCGGAGCGTGCCCACCGACAACCGGACCATCGGCGGCACCGCCCGCGACGTCGAGCCCATCGTGCGGCAGGCCTTCGTGGGCCGCGGCAAGAAAGTCTCCCGCGACCACTTCGAGTGGAAGCTGTTCGTCGTCCGCAAGCGGTTCGGCATCGAACTCGGCAGGCTCGGCCTCACCGAGCAGGGCTTCGTCTACGCCTGCTCGCTCTCCTCGCGCACGCTGGTCTAGAAGGGGCTCCTGCTCGCGGATCAGGTCGGCCAGTACTATCCCGATCTCGCCGATCCACGGATGACGTCGGCCCTGGCACTCGTCCACCAGCGGTACAGCACAAACACCTTTCCCACCTGGGATCTCGCCCACCCCTTCCGGTACATCGCCCACAACGGCGAAATCAACACCGTTCGCGGCAACATCAATTGGATGCATGCCCGCGAGAGCATGCTCGCCCACCCGGTGTTCGGCCCCGATCTCGACAAGATCAAGCCGGTCGTGCGGGAGGGGGGGAGCGACTCGGCTACGTTCGACAACGTGCTCGAGCTGCTCGTTCTCGCCGGACGCCCGATCGAGGAAGCGGTGAGCATGCTCATCCCCGAGCCCTGGAGCGGCCACGAGAGCATGGCCGACGACCTCAAGGCCTACTACGAATACCAGGCCTGTCTGATGGAACCATGGGACGGCCCCGCCGCCCTCGCCTTCACCGACGGCTCGAAGATCGGTGCCACGCTCGACCGCAACGGCCTGCGGCCCGGCCGCTGGTGGCAGATGAAGGATGGCCTCGTCGTGCTGGCCAGCGAAGCGGGCGTGCTGCAGCTGCCGGCGGGCGAGGTGGTCCGCAAGGGGCGGCTGCGTCCCGGGCGGATGTTTCTCGTCGATACGAAGGAAGGACGGATCGTCGAGGACGACGAGATCAAGCGAACCCTGGCGACGGCCAAGCCATGGCGGGAGTGGATCACCGCCAACCAGGTGCGGCTCGACTCGCTTGCCGATCCGGCGAACGTGGCCGAGGTCACGAAGAATCGTTCCGTCCTCCCCGACGAGGTTTTTCGGGCCGCGCCCGCGGCCAACGGCGACGGCGCGGCCGCCCCGCACGCCACCGACCCCTGGCGGGCCGCGGGCGTCGCCGGCGAGCCGTCGAGCCTCGTGGATCTCCAGCGGGCGCACGGCTACTCGCTCGAGGACCTCAAGGTGATCCTCGCCCCGATGGCCACCGATGGCGCGGAGCCGATCGGGTCGATGGGCAACGACACGCCCCTGGCCGTGCTCTCCGATCGGCCGCAGCTGCTCCACAACTACTTCAAGCAGCTCTTCGCGCAGGTCACCAACCCGCCGCTCGACGCGATCCGCGAGGAGATCATCACCTCGATGATCACCACGATCGGCTGCGAGGGGAATCTGCTCGACTCGCAGCCCGGGCAATGCCGGCTCCTGCGTCTGGAGACGCCCGTGATCGGCAACGCCGAGTGTGCCCGGATCAAGGCGCTCGAGGCGAGCCCGCGGCCCGACCTGAAGGCACGCACGATCTCGATCCTCTTTCCCGCGGCCGAGGGCGCCGCCGGCCTGCGAAAGCGGCTCGATGCAATCCGCGCCGAGGCCTCACGGGCGGTCACGGAGGGCGCCACGATCCTCGTCCTGTCCGATCGGGGCGTCTGCCGCGAGCAGGCCGCCGTGCCCTCGCTGCTGGCCACCGCCGGCGTGCACCATCACCTTGTCCGAGAGGGCTCGCGGACCCGCTGCGGCCTCGTCGTGGAGACGGGCGAGGCCCGCGAGGTGCAGCACTTCGCCCTGCTCACCGGCTACGGCGCCGGCGCCGTGAACCCCTACCTGGCCTTCGCCACGATCGACCAGATGCAGGCGGAGAAGATCATCGCCGGCGACTATCCGCGGGAGAAGCTCCACGCAAACTTCATCAAGGCGGCCACGAAGGGGCTGCTCAAGGTGATGAGCAAGATGGGCATCTCGACGCAGCAGAGCTACCGCGGCGCGCAAATCTTCGAGGCGGTGGGGCTCGACCAGAAGCTCGTGGACGAGTTTTTCTCGCGAACCCCCAGCCGCATCGGCGGCATCGGCCTGGAGGGGGTCGCCGAGGAGGCGCTCTCACGGCACGAGCATGCCTGGCCGAAGACGGCCGTGCCGCAGACTCTCGAACTCGACGTGGGCGGCCGATACGCCTGGCGGCGCAAGGGTGAGGCCCACGTGCTCGCCCCCGAGGTCGTCGCCAGCCTGCAGCGGTCCACCCAGATCAACAGCCGCGAGGAATTCAAGAAGTATCAGAGGCTGATCGACGAGCAGCAGACGAAGCTGCTCACGCTCCGTGGCCTGCTCGACTTCCGGTTCACCGAACAGCCGATCCCGCTTGACGAGGTCGAGCCCGCCAAGGAGATCGTCAAGCGGTTCGCCACGGGGGCCATGTCGTACGGCTCCATCTCGAAGGAGGCCCACGAGACGCTCGCCGTCGCCATGAACCGCCTCGGCGGCTGGAGCAACACGGGCGAGGGAGGCGAAGACCCCGTCCGCTACCAGCTCGAGCCCAATGGCGACAGCAAGAACTCGAAGATCAAGCAGGTGGCCAGCGGCCGCTTCGGCGTGACGAGCCTCTATCTCGTCAACGCCAAGGAGCTCCAGATCAAGATGGCCCAGGGGGCCAAGCCCGGTGAGGGGGGGCAGCTCCCCGGCCACAAGGTGGATCGGGAGATCGCCCGCATCCGCCATTCGACGCCGGGCGTGGGGCTCATCTCGCCGCCGCCCCACCACGACATCTACTCGATCGAGGACCTCAAGCAGCTGATCTACGACCTGCGCTGCTCCAACCCGCGGGCCCAGGTCTCGGTCAAGCTCGTCGCCGAGGTGGGCGTGGGGACGGTGGCCGCCGGGG
>JBJTOU010000225.1:0-33822 GCA_046074725.1 Planctomycetia bacterium | reverse complement strand
CCACTTCTTGTTGAGGCTGACGAGGCTCGCCGCGTTGGCCTCCACGAGCAGTTTCTCGAAATCCTCGCGGGAGAGCCCCATGTGCTCGGCCACCTCGGCATCGGCGGGCGCCCGTCCGAACTTGGCCTCGAGTGTCTTGATCGCCTCGTTGAGCTTGCTCGCCTTGCTGCGGACGAGCCGTGGCACCCAGTCCATGGTCCGGAGTTCGTCGAGCATGGCGCCGCGGATGCGGGGCACGCAGTAGGTCTCGAACTTCACACCTCGCGACATGTCGAAGGCGTCGATGGCGTCCATGAGGCCGAACGTGCCGGCCGAAACGAGGTCGTCGAGTTCGACGCCATCGGGAAGCCGTGACCAGATCCTCTCGCCGTTGTACTTCACCAACGGCAGGTAGATCTCGATGAGCTTGTTCCGCAGCGATTCGTCCGACTGGTCCTTCTTGAACCGTTTCCAGAGATCGTGGATCTCCTCGGGCGTCATCTGGCTTGCTTGATAGGCCACGTCTTCACTCCTTGAGTAGCGTCCGATCCGTATGACATCGTCGGATCGGCATCCTGTCCTTGAATTGGTTTTCAGCCGCCCCTGCGGCTTGCCTGGCTTGCCCGGCCTGCGCCGGGCTTTCTCCCGATGCGGCTAGGCCGCACGCGACACCTCCCCGTCTCCGAGCGTGGTGAAGATCTCGACTTTCGGTTCGTCGGCGATCTCCTCCTCGGCGAAGATGCGGAGTTCCGGCAAGTGGCGGGCCAGCATGTCGCGAATCCTGCCCCGCGTGGCACCCGGCACGACCAGCACTGGTGCCGCCCCACGCTCGGTGCCGGGCCGCAGGGCGCGGCGGAGGCCGGCCACGAGGTGAGCCGACGGACTCGGAGCCTCGCTCTGCGCGAGCCGGGAGACCGTGGCCGATTCCAGGCGGATGACCGGGAGACGACCGCTTCGGTCGGGCCCGTCGGCAGATCGTTCGTGCGACATGGCGGCGGACGATTTCGGCCAGGGCATCGGCATCACGGCTCTCCGCGGCATGGTCGGCCATGATCTCGAGGAGTTCGGCGAGCGGTCGGATCGGCACGCCCTCGCGGAGCAGCGATTGGAGCGTGCGGTGGATCCGGGCCACCGTGAGCACCCCCGGAACGATGGAGTCGATCACGGCCGGCTGGCTGGCACGGAGCGATTCGACGAGCCGGGCCACGGCATCGCGGGTGAGAAGTCGGTCCGCCTGCATCCGAATCGCCGCCTCGATGCCCCGGGCGACCATCGCCGCGTCGTCGAGGACCTCGGCGCCATGCTGCCGCGCCAGTGCGGCCTTCGCCTCGCCGGCCCATGCGCCGCGGCGGCGGGTCAAGGGATCGATGGCTTCGTCGCCGTCGATCCGGCCGTCGTCATCGGCAGCCGCGACGACGAACAAGCGGCCTGCGGGAATGTCGCCCTCCTGCACAACGTCCCCGGCGATCGTCACGCGGTATCCGCGGTCGGGCATCGCCAGGTCGTCACGAAACTGCACGGCCGGCACGACCAGCCCGAGGTCGGCGGCGACAGCCGAACGGAGCCCAGCCACGGTCGTCACGAGCGGGCCGTCATCGCCGCCGGTGCCGGCCGATACCAGCCGGAGCAGGCCGCGGCCGACGTGCACGACGATCCTTTCGTCGGCAAGTACGGTGTCGGCGAGCGATGCGGTGGCGGGGGTGATGGCCGTTGCGGCCCGATCGGGCGACGTGCGGGCCACTGCCCCGGTCCGCTTTCCGCCGGCACGTGCACGGCGGGAGACGGTCCAGGCGGCCGCCATCGTGACGACGGCCATTGCGGCCAGCGGCAGCGGCGGGAGGTCGGTGAAGCAGAGGAGTCCGAGAAAGATGGCGGTGATCAGGAGCACATGCGGCCGCGACGTGAACTGCCGTCCGAACTCCTGCGAGAGGTCCACGGCCTGGCTCGACCGTGAAATGAGCAGGCCGGTGGCCACCGAGACGAAGAGCGAGGGCACGGCGCTGGAGAGCCCGTCGCCTATCGTCAGCCGCGAGAAGACGTCGACCGCCTTCTGGACGGGCATGCCATGCTGGGCGACGCCGATCGCGAGCCCTCCGACGATGTTCACGACCGTGATGATCACGCCGGCCACGGCCTCGCCTCGGACGAACCGGCTGGCACCGTCCATGCTCGCGAAGAAATCGGCCTGCCGTTGCAGATCGAGCCGTGACTGACGGGCCTGCTCGCGGGTGATCGTTCCGGCCTGCACTTCCGTGTCGATCGCCATCTGCCGCCCGGGCAGTCCGTCGAGGGCGAACCGGGCGGCGACCTCGCTGGTCCGCGTCGAACCGGCGGTGATGACGACGAACTGGATGACGGCGATGATCGCGAAGATCACGGCACCGACGACGAGGTTGTTGGCGGCGACGAATTCGCTGAATGCCTGCACGACACCGCCGGCGGCGTGGGTGCCGTCGATGGGAGCGCGGGTGAGGATGAGCCGCGTCGTGGCGATGTTCAGCACGAGGCGGACGAGCGTCGCTCCCAGGAGGAACGTCGGGAAGATGCTCATCTCCAGCGGGGTCCGAGCTGCGAGGGCCCCGAGGAGGGCCAGGACGGAGATCGTCAGATTGGCCGCCAGCATGAGATCGACGATCGGCGCGGGCACCGGCGCCAAGACGACGAGCACCGCCAGCAGGATCGCCGCCGGGATGACGAAGTCGAGAACATGGGCCGACATCCCGCGGGGAACGGCGATGGTCGTGCCGGCTGGCTGAGCCATGAGGGGCGATTCGCTGGGGTGAAAAACGTCGCTGGAAGGCGGCGGGACGGTAGCGGAGCTTCATGGGCCCGTCCAGACCGCTCCGGGCCGCCAGAGCGGCTAGAATCGAGCGTCCAGGAGCCTCGCCATGCATCACGATCGCCTCGGCCTCGCCTTCGACTATCCCGACAGCTGGTCGGTTGATACCGATGCCTCCGACATCGCGGCCCCTGCCGTCACGGTGTCGTCGCCCGACGGAGCCTTTTGGTCGCTCAGCGCCCATGCGGCGGGTACCGATCCCGACAGCCTCTCGCGGGCCGTGCTCGACGAGATGCGAAGGGAGTATCGCGACCTCGACAGTGAGTCCGTTGTTGACGAGATCGCCGGTCGTCCGATCGCCGGATTCGATATCAACTTCTACTGTCTCGATCTCACCAACACAGCCCATGTGCGGGCCATGGCCACGCCCACGGCGACCTATGTCGTCTTTTGCCAGGCGGAGGACCGCGAGTGGGACCGCGTCGCGCCGGTCTTCGAGGCGATGACCGCCAGTTTCATGCGCGCGCTCCCCGCCGGCGACGATCCCGACGAAGAATAACGTGACGCGTGTGCTCTGCGAACGCACGGGGCCGGCAGATCGGTGCCGTGCCGGCGGACGCTCGCGGCGGCCTTCTTGGACGTCGTTGTTTACGGTTCGAAGGGTGGCGCCTAAGATTCCGGCGACATCACGCTCGTGTCAGATGGCACGAGCCTCCCGAACAGGAAGTCGCCGTGCCCACCCCCCTCATTCTTGCCGCCGCCGACGGGTCGATGGCTTCTGCGATGCAGGTCGGTGGGAGTCCGATCCAGATGGTGCACTGGCTTGCCTTCGGTGCGCTCGTGACGGTCCTGTTGGTGCTCGATCTCACGGTCTTCCACAAGCAGTCGCACGAGCCGAGCCTTCGCGAGAGCGCGTTTTGGACCTGCTTCTGGTCGGCATTGGCCCTTTCGTTCAACGGGCTCGTGTGGTGGTGGCTCGGCGGCAAGGCGGCCCTCGAGTTCCTCACGGGCTACCTCGTCGAGTGGTCGTTGTCGATGGACAACGTCTTCGTGTTCGCCGTCGTCTTCGGCTACTTCGGCGTGCCGCTGAAGTACCAGTATCGGGTCCTCTTCTGGGGCATCCTCGGGGCTGTGATCATGCGGCTGACATTCGTCCTGCTCGGGGCCGAGCTGGTCGAGCGGTTCAAGTGGGTCATGTGGATCTTCGGTGGCTTTCTGGTCTACACGGGCGTCAAGCTCGCCTTCAGCGACGACGATCACGAGCCCGGCGACAACGCGCTCATCCGCTTCTTTCGCCGCATCATTCCGGTCTCCTCGCGGTCGGAGGGCGACAGGTTCTTCATCCGAGAGAATGGCCGGCTCATGGCGACGCCGCTCTTTCTGGTGCTGCTCGTCGTCGAGAGCACCGACGTTCTCTTCGCCGTCGACAGCGTGCCGGCGATCCTCGGCGTGGTCGAAAAGGGAACGCCCTACATGCGTTTCGTCGCCTTCACGTCGAACGTCTTCGCGATTCTCGGCCTGCGGGCCCTCTACTTCCTGCTCGCCGGCGTGATGGATCTCTTCCGGTTCCTCAACTACGGCCTCTCCGCGGTGCTCGTCTTCGTCGGCTTCAAGATGATCGCCGAGGCGGCCCGCCACAACGAATGGCTTGCAGGGCTCGGCGGATGGGATGCCCATGCGAAGGGCCACCTCGTGCATCCAGCCGTTTCGCTGCTGGTGATCGTGTGTCTGATCGGCACGAGCGTGGTCGCGTCGCTCATGTTCCCGGAGCGCCGCGACGGCAGCCAGATCGCCGGCCACGGCGACGAGTCGTCTTCGGCGTAGGAGCGTCGGCGCCCGTCGGGCTCCCATCACGGCCGACCGGCACCCTGCCGATAGACCACCTCGTGTCCTGCGGCCATCTGGTCGGCCATGTGGCGACGGCGTGCGAGAGCGTGGCCATGCGCGCCCATGCGGGCTGCGAGATCGGCGTCGTCGAGCGTGGCGATGATTCGTCGGGCGAGGTCGGCGGGATCGCCAGGCGCGTGCAGGAGGCCGGCTCGCTCGCTGTCGAGCAGTTCCGGGAACGTGCCATGTGCCGGCGCGACGATCGGCACGCCGGCCGCCATCGCCTCGATCACGGGGATTCCCTTCGCCTCCGGAAAGAGCGTCGGCATCACGAAGACGTCGATCGACTCGAACAACGCGAGTTTGCCGGGGCGATCGATTTGGCCAAGCCACCTGACGTGGTCGCCCACGCCGAGATCGTGGGCGAGACCGAGGCACGACGCGACGTACGCTCTCTCGGCATCGACCACCGCACCGGCGGCTCGGAGTTCGACGTCGTGCTTCTCCCGGATCAGCGGCACCGCCCTGATGATCAGATCGAGACCCTTTTCGGGGCAGGCTCTGGCCAACGATCCGACGACGACACGTCCTCCGCGGCCACGGCGCCGCGCGGCCACGTCGGGGGACGAGACGGGGAAGCCG
This sequence comes from Planctomycetia bacterium, assembly GCA_046074725.1. Lineage (GTDB taxonomy): Bacteria > Planctomycetota > Planctomycetia > Pirellulales > UBA1268 > CACORA01. Next base: position 28,595 of record JBJTOU010000225.1, on the reverse strand, counting down.
GCGGGATCGATGCCGTGTGGCACGACGGCGATTCGATCGTGGGGCACGGCGAGTGCATCGGCCATCAGGTGGGCGAAGAAGCCGTTGAGCGCCACGAAGCGATCGACGTCGCCGGCCCGCTCGCGAAGCAGCCCATGAATCCTGGAACGATGCGGCTCGGGAATCCGCTCGATGAAGATGTCCTCTCCCGAAAGGCTGCAGACGATCGCTGCGCCCGTCGCCTCGCGGATCCGGCGGGCCATGCCCAGCAGCAGAACGTTGGAAAGGTGGACGACATCAGGCCGGAGGCGGTCGGCGAGCAGCTTCGCGAGTTTCTCCACCTCCTTGCGGTGGCGGCCATGCTCCCCTTCGAGCGAGGAGATCGTGAGCGGGCCCAGATCGGCCGGGCGGGTCTCGCCCGTGCGGCTCGAGAGCCAGGCGAGCAGCCATCGCGAGTCGAGAAACCGGTCAAGAAACCAGGGCGTGTGCCGGAAGAGCGGGACGTGCTCCTGCAGCCAGATGTTCACTCCCCCCATCACGATTCGCCGTTCGGCGATGTTCTCCTCGTCGGTCGTCGTCGGCACGTAGGCCGGTAGGAGAATCGCGTCGTGGCCGCGTGCCCGCAGCGCCCGCACGAGCGTGTGGTCGTGGAGGCACGAGCCACACAGCCGCCCCCCTGCCCCGGCCGTGATGTGAACGACCCGCATGGGATCCTCACGCTCCGCCGACGCGGCGATCGAGGGACAAGAGCACGAGCGCCACGTCGGCGGGCGTGATCCCGGTCACGCGGCCGGCCTGGGCCAATGTCCGCGGCCTGATCCGCTCGAGCTTCTCACGGGCCTCGGCCCGAAGGTGCCGTACGGCGGCGTAGTCGAAGCCTTCCGGAATCATCCGCTCGGCGAGCTGCTGCCGCCTCGCGATCCGTCCGCGTTCCACCGCAAGGTAGCCGGCATAGCGGATGTCGGTCTCGATCTGCATCGCCGCCTCCCGCGACACGCCGGCCAGTTCCGGCTTGGCCGCGACGCAGTCCGTCCAGCGAACCTCAGGCCGCTTGAGCCGTTCCGCGAGCGGCACGCCATCGACGCGGTGCGCCGCCAGCAAACCCAGGGCCGCCTCGATCTCGGCCTGCTTGGCCTCGAGCCGCGCGACCCGTTGCGGCTCGGCGAGCCCCAGCCGCGCGGCGGTGGGCGTGAGCCGGCGGTCGGCGTTGTCGTGCCGAAGCGCGAGCCGGTGCTCGGCGCGGCTGGTGAACATGCGATAGGGCTCATCGACACCACGCGTCACGAGGTCGTCGATGAGCACCCCGATGTAGGAATCTTCTCGCTGGAGCACGAGCGGCTCGTGTCCCGCCGGGACGAGGGCGGCGTTGGTTCCCGCCACGAGCCCCTGCGCCGCCGCCTCCTCGTAGCCGGTCGTGCCGTTGATCTGCCCGGCGCAGAACAGGCCGCGCACCCGCTTGCTTTCCAGCGACGACGCAAGCTGATCGGGAGGGCAGTAGTCGTATTCGACGGCGTAGCCGTATCGCATGATCCGCGCCTGCTCGAGCCCCGGGATCATTCCGATCATGGCATCCTGCACGTCGCGGGGCAGGCTCGTGGAGATGCCATTCACGTAGATCTCCTGCGTCCGCCGCCCCTCGGGTTCCAGAAACAGTTGGTGGCTCTCCTTGTCCGCGAAACGCACCACCTTGTCTTCGATGCTCGGGCAGTATCGCGGTCCCTGAGACTCGATCTGGCCGGTGTACATCGGCGCGCGGTGAAGGTTCGCCCGGATCAGGTCGTGGATCTCGGGAGTGGTCCGCGTGATCCAGCAGACCATCTGATCCTGAAGGATGCCGTCGGTGAGGAACGAAAAGGGCTGCGGATCGGCGTCGCCCGGCTGCACGTCGAGCCGGGAGAAGTCGATCGACCGCGCCGACAGTCGGCAGGGCGTGCCGGTCTTAAAGCGGTCGATCGTGATCCCGGCACGGGCCAGTGCCAGGCTCACGCCCGACGTCGTCCCCTCCCCCGCCCTTCCCCCGGCCGTCGTGGCCTCGCCGGTGTGCATGATCGCCTGGAGGAAGGTGCCTGTCGTGAGGACGACGGATGCCGCGCGATACTCGGCATTACCCCGCACCCGCACGCCCACGATCCGCCATGCCGGCCCGCCGTGGCCGGGCGATCCGATCGGTTCGAGGAGGAGATCCTCGACCGTTTCCTGCCGGAGGTCGAGATTGGGCGTCTCCTCGACGATCCGCTTCACCTCGATCTGATAGAGCTTCTTGTCGGCCTGGGCCCGGGGCCCGTGCATCGCCGGGCCCTTCGATCGGTTGAGCACACGGAACTGGATGCCGGTGGCGTCGATTGCCCGGCCCATCACGCCCCCCATGGCGTCGACCTCCCGGACGAGCTGCGCCTTGCCCACTCCACCGATCGCCGGATTGCAGCTCATCTGCCCGACGGTGTCGCAGTTGGCTGTGAGCAGCGCGACCCTGGCGCCGAGTCTGGCCGCAGCGCATGCAGCCTCGACGCCGGCATGGCCGGCGCCGACGACGACGACGTCATGCTCGTAGCGGCAACTGGAAGACATCAGGTCCTAGTCTACTACCGCTCGGAAGGCGGCTGGCAGGCATTCGAGGAGATCGCGGGCGGTCATCGAGATCTCCCCACGGTCGGCCGCTGCGATGTCGCCGGCGCGGCCGTGGATCCATGCGCCGAGGCGGGCGGCCTCGAACGGGCCGAGGCCCTGGGCGAGCAAGGCGGCGATCAGGCCGGTGAGCACGTCGCCGGTGCCTCCCGTCGCCATGCCGGGATTGCCGGTCTCGTTGCGTGCCCGTCGCCGGTGATCGACGACGAGCGTGGCCGGCCCCTTGAGCACGACGACGGCATCGATCGCATGTGCCATCTCGGCAGCCTTCACCTCGAGAAAATCACGGTCACGGGAACGGAGAGACGCAGGATCGTCGTGCACGAGCCGGAGCATCTCGCCGGCGTGTGGCGTGAGGATGCGGACGCCAGCGTGCGACGAGAGATCGGCTCCATCGAGCTGCGCGAGGGCCCACAGAGCATCGGCATCGAACACCGCGGGCTGCGGCAGGTCGCGCCACAACCCACGCACGACCGTGGTGACGGCGCCTGAGCGCCCGATGCCGGGGCCGACCGCGATGGCCGTGGCGGCCTCGAGCCGCTGGAGCATCCTCGGGGCGGCCGCCTCGGAAAACCTCCCCTCCTCGTCGCAGGGGAGTCCCGTCACCATCAGGCAGGGATCGAACGAGGCTGTGATCGGGGCCACACTCTGTGGCACGATCACCTCAACGAGTCCCGCCCCCCCACGCAGGGCCGCCATGCCCGTCAGTGCCGGTGCGCCGGCCATGCCTGCCGCCCCTCCGATCACGATCACGCGGCCGTAATCGCGTTTGCTCGTGTCGCGTGCACGCGGCGAAAGCCGTGGAAGATCGGGCGTCGTGGGGGCCGAAACGGGCATGGTGGCGTGGCGGTTCGCTCGGGCTGGGCCGCGGGAACGGGTAGCGGTTTTCTCCCATTACCTTGACTGAAACAACGGCAGCGGGCTACCTTCGCCGCAAAATCGCATGGAATTCCGATGCGGGCCGAGAAGAACACGGCCCGTTCGCACACCCCACAGGCGACCCCGATGAGCCCCTCCCAGCCACGCCCCGACATTTTCGACGTCAAAAAGGTCACGAAACTGATCGAGCTCATGAAGGAGCACGATCTTTCGGAGATCGACCTGAAACAGGGCGACACGGCCGTGCGGCTGAAACGGGGGGGCGAGGTCGTAGCCCTCTCCGGCCCAGTGCCCGTCGCCTCCCGGAACGCGGCAGCCGCTCCCGCCGCGCCGGCAGCGACCGCGGAATCGGCGGCCGATGCGAAGCTGATTCTCATCAAGAGCCCGATGGTAGGTACCTTCTACCGGGCCAGCGGTCCCGACTCGCCGCCGTTCGTCAAGATCGGCGACCACATCGGCCCGGAGAAGACCGTCTGCATCGTTGAGGCGATGAAGGTATTCAACGAGATTCCGTCGGGCGTGTCGGGGAAGGTCGTGGCGGTCCTCGTCGAAAACGGCGCACCGGTCGAGTTCGGCCAGCCGCTCATCAAGGTCGATCCCGAGGGCTGACGCTCCCTTGGAACCAAGTCATCCATGCGTGGCCGCACGAACCAATGTTCAACCGGATCCTCATAGCCAATCGTGGTGAGATCGCCCTGCGGGTGATCCGTGCCTGCCGTGAAATGGGCATCGAAACGGTGGCGATCTTCAGCGAGGCGGACCGCGGCGCTTCCTATCTCGAACTGGCCGACGAGGCGATCTGCGTCGGCCCCCCCCGCGCGGCCGACAGTTACCTGCGGATCGACCGGGTGATCAGCGCTGCTGAAATCGGCAACGTGCAGGCGATCCATCCCGGCTACGGATTCCTCTCGGAGAACTCGCACTTCGCCGAGGTATGCCGTTCCTGCGACATCGGCTTCATCGGCCCGACGCCCGAAGCGATGGAGCGGGTGGGCGACAAGAACTCGGCCCGCGCCCTGGCCCGCGAAGCGGGCGTGCCGACGGTGCCCGGCAGCGAGGGGATCATCGGCAGCGAGCAGGAGGCCTTGAAGGTGGCCCGGGAAATCGGGTTTCCGGTGCTGCTCAAGGCCACCGCCGGCGGTGGCGGCAAGGGGATGCGTGTGGCGGCCAACGACCTCGCGCTGGCCAGCGCCTGGCAACAGGCCTCCGCCGAGGCCCAGGCGGCATTCGGCAACCCCGGCATCTACATCGAGAAATACATCGAGCGCCCGCGTCATGTCGAAATCCAGATCCTGGGTGACCAGCACGGCAACGTCTTCCACCTCTGGGAGCGGGATTGCTCGACCCAGCGGCGGCATCAGAAATTGATCGAGGAGAGCCCCTCGCCGCGGCTTCCTCAGGCGACGCGGCAGAAGATGGCCGACGCGGCCGTCCGGCTTGCGAAGACGGCGAACTACTTCTCCGCCGGAACGGTCGAATTCATCGTCGACCAGCAGGACAACTTCTACTTTATCGAGGTCAATGCCCGCATCCAGGTGGAGCACCCCGTGAGTGAGATGGTTACGGGGATCGACCTGGTCAAGGCCCAGATCCGCGTGGCCGCCGGCGAGAAGCTTGACCTGAAGCAGGAGCAGATCACGCCCCGCGGCCATGCGATCGAGTGCCGAATCAACGCCGAGGATCCCGCGGCCAATTTCCGCCCATGTCCCGGCAGGATCGACCGCATCATCGCCCCGGGCGGTTTCGGCGTCCGATGGGATTCCCATGCCACCACGGGCTACGTGGTGCCGCCGACCTACGATTCGCTCGTCGGCAAGCTGATCGTCCACCAACCGACCCGCCGCGAGGCGATCGACACGATGATCCGGGCCCTCAAGGAATTGCGGGTCGAGGGGATCAAAACCACCGTGCCGATCCACCTCGAGTTGCTTCAAAACTCCGCCTTCCACGACGCCCACATCGACACGACCTTCGTGGAACGCGTGGTGCTGGCGAAGTGACACGGCTCACGCACGATCGCCGGGCGTGCCATGCGGGTCGGGGCTGCCCGTGCCATTCGCCGGACGTTCGCTGCGCCCATCCCGGGCTCCGCTCTCTCCATGCTGGCTCCATGGCACGGGCAGCCCCTCCTGAATTCCGCGTGAAGCGGACTCGCGTTGGGTAGAAAGCGAGAAGATACCTTCCGTGTGTGAACTGTTCTTCGAGTGCAATACTGAAATCAGGAGGTTGTCATGAGTGAATCGCTGTCGCGTCCGCACCAGGCCATTCGACAGTTCCGCCGCGTCGCCATCCTCTTTGCGGGTGGTCCGGCGCCCGGGGCCAATGCGGTGATCTCGACCGCGGCGACCTCGTTCATGCGGAACGGCACCGAGGTGATCGGCATGAAGCACGGCTATTCATCGCTCGCCGACTTCTCGCCGTCGAGGCCGCTGGTCGAGGGGCAGGACTACATCCGTGTCACACCCGCATTCCTCAAGCGGACACGGTCGGGCCAGGGCATCATGCTCGGCACGGCCCGCACCAATCCGGGCAAGCACGTCTCCTCGCCGGAGCACCTCGACGATGCGGAGCGGGTGAAGCCTCTGGCGAACGTCTACGAGGGGCTGCGGTCGCTCGGGGTCGAGGCGCTGATCTCGATCGGCGGCGACGACACGCTGAAGACGGCGAACAAGTTCAAGCTCTACCAGGACCGTCTCCAGGCCCAGGGGCGTCTGGCCGAGTCGGCCCGGATCCCGGTCGTCCACCTGCCGAAGACGATCGACAACGACTACATGGGGATCGATTTCACGTTCGGCTACTTCACTGCCGTCGATACGCTCGGAAGCGAGATCCGCAACCTGCTCTACGATGCGGACGCCAGCCGTTCCTACTTCCTCTGCGAGACGATGGGCCGAAGTGCCGGATGGCTCTCCTACGGAGCGGCGATCGCCGGTGAGGCGAGCCTCGTGATGAGCGTGGAGGATATCCACGGCAAGTACCGCAGCGAGGAGACCGTCACCGAAGCCGACGGGCGGACACGGGTGAAGCCGGTGATGAACATCGACGAAGTCGTTAATCGGATCGTGAAGACGATGCGGGTCCGCGAGGAGCAGGAGGGGAAACAGTACGGGGTGATCGTGATGGCCGAGGGGCTCGCCGAATACCTTCCGTCCAAGGCCCTCGAGGGAGTTCCGCGGGACGAGCACGGGCACATCTCGATCTCCCACATCCAGCTCGGCCGCATGTTCGCCAAGCTCGTCTCGGACGAGTACAAACGGCAGACGGGCCGGTCGCGAAAGATCGTCGGGCTTCAGCTCGGCTACGAGGCCCGCTGTGCCAAACCGCATGCCTTCGACGTGATGCTCGGAAGCCAGCTCGGGGTCGGGGCTTACCGGGCGCTCGCCGAGCGGGGACTCGACGGCGTGATGGTGAGCGTATCGGGCCAGCTCGACCTCAATTACGTGCCGTTTGAGGAACTGGTCGATCCGAGCACGCTGGTCACGGTCGTGCGGTACGTCGAGCGGGGAAGCGACTTCCACAGTCTCGCCCGGTTCCTCGAGACGTTCGTCAACGAGTAGATCGCAATGCCCAAGGCTCCGTCGAGCACGACCGGCACGCTCAAGATCGGCGACCAGTGGAACGCGATCACGATCATCGCCCACTCGCAGACCCATCCCCTCAAGGCGATCTGCGAACTCACCGAGAACGCCATCGATGCCGGGGCATCCCGCGTGCGGATCCTTCGACGACGCTCGAAGGGCCGACTCTATCTCGAGGTCGAGGACGACGGCCGGGGCGTGGCGCCGGACGAGTCGGGAGCGCCCGGCTTCCAGCGGATCGCCACTCACCTGTGCGACTCGATGAAGCGGCATCTCGACGCCACGCACCGCCGCGGCGTGCATGGCGAATTAGGGATCGGGCTGCTCAGCTTCTGAAGCCTCGGCGAGGAGCTGCGGATGATCTCCGGGGGCGATGGCGTACCGCTCCGCGAGCTCTGTCTCGCCTGGGGCAAGCGGCAGTAGGCCATTCGGCCGGTTCGTGGGCGGCTGGCGACGGGGGGCACACGGATCGTCGTCGGGCCGCTGCTCGAGGCCACGAAGAACCTCGTCACCGGCGAGAAGATCGCCCGCTACCTTTCGGCTGAACTGCGGGATCGCATCCGTCGCACGGGCGTGGCGATCGACGTGGCCGACCAGGTGGCCCGGAAGCAGTTTCGGGGCACGCCCCGTGAGTTCGACGGCGAACGGCTCGAAATTCCACGACGGTATCCGACTCCGCTGGGCGACGTGAGCGTGGAAATCTACGTCCGTGGCGACGATTCCGCCGACGCCGCAGGCATCTCCCTCTGCAAGGATGGAACCCGCGTACTGGGAAGCATCACGGAATTGCTCCCCTTCCAGCACACGCCGTGGGACGGCCGTCGGCTCGCCGGTCTCGTCGATTTCGAGCCGCTCTCGCTCGCGTCGGGAACCCGTTCGGGGAACGTGCAGGACGCCGCGGACTCCCTTCCTACCGTCTGGAGGCCGAGCACGGTCAGCCGTGGCGGTCGCGGTACGAGCCGCGGTCCAACGAAATCATCATCAACTCGGCCCATCGTGACTTTCTCGCCAGGCGGACATCCGCCGCCAGGCATCGCCGCTCCATCGGCAAGCTCTATGCGAAAGAGGTCGTGCTCTCGAACTTTCCGCACGAGTCGCCGGCCGAGGTGATGGAGCGGCTCATCGAGCTGACGCTCCGCACCGAGGATGCTCTGTAGACGCTCACTCGGTCGTGAGCGTGCCCTTCGTGCTCGGGATGCCAGGCTGCCTGGGATCGGGCTCGACCGCGGCCCGGAGCGCCCGGGCGGCTGCCTTGAAGACGGCCTCGGCGATGTGGTGGCCATTGCGGCCGTGGTGCAGGACGGCGTGGATGTTGGCCCCGGCGGTCGCGGCCACGCTCTCCCAGAAAACCTCGACGAGTTGGGCGTCGAAACTGCCGATCACGGGAACCGGAAAGTCGACCGCGAATACGCAGGCGGCCCGACCGCCGAGATCGACGGCCACGGTCGCCATCGCTTCGTCCATCGGAATGATCGCGTGGCCGTAGCGGCGTATGCCGCGTCGATCACCGAGGCATTCCTTGAGCGCAGTGCCGAAGCAGCGGCCGACGTCCTCGACGGTGTGGTGGCCATCGACATGCAGATCACCATCGCAGCGAATCTCGAGATCGAAGAGCGAGTGGCCGGCCAGCAGCGTCAGCATGTGGTCGAAGAAGCCGAGACCGGTCCGGATCGTGGCCGTGCCAGTGCCGTCGAGGTTCAGCGACAGGGCGACGTCGGTTTCGGCGGTCTTTCGGGAAAGGGTGGCGGTGCGGGCCATGTCGTGGGCTCCACTGAGAGGGAGTTCGTGTTCAGATCGTCTTGAGGCAGGCGAGGAAGGCGTCGATCTCGTCGTCGGTGCCGACGGTGACCCGGAGGCCGTCGCCCCAGCCGGGGTAGTTCATGTAGCGAATCAGGACTCCCCGCTGTTTGAGCGCTTCGTAGATCGGCTTGTGCGGCCGCTCCGGGTGGGTGCACCAGACGAAATTTGCCTGGCTTTCCAGGGCGTCGTAGCCGAGCGACCGCATGACGTCGGTGAGCCGGCGGCGCGTGGCGATGATCCTCGTGCGATTATCGACCAGCCAGGCCTGATCGTCGATCGCCGCCGTGGCGGCCGCGATCGAGAGGGTGTCGCAGTTGTAGGAGTCCTTCACCTTCTGCAATTGATCGATCACGTGCGGCTGGGCGACGGCGAATCCGAACCGCAGGCCGGCCAGCGCGTAGGACTTGCTCAACGAACGGGTGACGATAACGCGATCGTTCTCCCGGACGAGATCGAGGCAGTTGGCGTCGGCGAAATCGCCATAGGCTTCGTCCACGACCACGGCACAGGGCAGCCGTCGTGCGAGTTCGCGGACATGGGCTGGCGGCACGAGCGTTCCCGACGGGCTGTTGGGATTGGCGATGATCGCCAGTTTCACGTCGGACCCCGCCGCCACCTCGGGTGCGGCGAATCGATCACCCAGCGACCAGTCGGGCTCGTAGCGGACCTCCTCGCACGACGCCCCCTGGATGCCCGCCAGCGTGCGGTAGAGGATGTAGCTCGGTGTGGGAACCCGCATCCACTCCCCCGCTCCGACGAACGTCCTCACCAGGATCGTGAGCAGATCGTCGCTGCCGTTGCCGCACAGGATCCAATCAGGATCGATGCCGAGCACCTCGGCGGCCCGCATCCGAAAGACGGTGGCGAGCGGATCGGGGTATTTGGCCAGCGTGCGGCCGGCGACCGTTGCGGCGATGGCCCGGGCCACGGCCGGTGACGGCGCATAGGGATTCTCGTTGGTGTTGAGCTTGATCCACTTGCCCCCTTGGGGCTGTTCGCCCGGCACGTAGCCGGCCAGCGACGAGATGTCGGCGCGGACGAGAGACGCGGCGGAAGAGTCTCGAAACAGCGGCATAGTGAGGAGTGTAGCCCACGAGCGGTCGAAAGCCCCGTCGAGGCCGCAGAGGCGTCACAATCGATCCAAAGCCACCGACCGAGACACGTCAGGCTGGGTTCGATCGGGCATCGACGCTGCGGCGGTGGGCGGTGAGGCCCTCGACGTCGGCCAGGAGGCGGATGTCGGCGGCCATGTCGGCGAGGTCCGATGCGGCCAGATGGATCACGCTGCCGCCGCGGAGAAAGTGGTTGGCCGAAAGGCCGGCGGCAAACCGGGCCGTGCTCCCGGTCGGGAGGACGTGCGACGGGCCCGCCGCGTAGTCGCCGGCGGCGACGGGGCTCCATGGGCCGAGGAAGGCGGCGCCCGCGTGGCGGATCCTCGACAGCGTGTCCTCTGGATCGAGGGTGTCGATCGAAAGGTGTTCAGGCGCCAGGTCGTCCGCCAGCGCCGCCGATTCCTCGTCGCTCCGGGTCACCACGATCGCCCCGAACCGTTCCAGGCTGTCGCGGGTGAGATCGGCCCGTTCGAGGACGGCCAGCCGCGCGGCGAGCGCCGTCGCAACACGGTCGGCGAGCGCCGCCGAGGCCGTGAGCAGGATTGCGGAGCCGGGTGAGTGCTCGGCCTGGGCCAGCATGTCGGCGGCGATGAATTCGGGCCGGGCCCCATCGTCTGCCACGATCACAATCTCGCTCGGACCGGCGATCGAATCGATCGAGACGTCGCCAAAGACATGCTCCTTGGCCAGTGCGACGAACAGGTTGCCCGGGCCGACGATCGTATCGACCCGCGGCAGCCCCTCGATCCCGTAGGCCATCGCGGCGACGGCCTGCGCACCGCCGGCTCGCACGACCGACGTGATGCCGAGTTCGTGGCACGTGGCGAGCACGTGGGGATTCTCGGAGCCGAATTGCGTCGGTGGTGCGACGACCACGATCTCCGGCACGCCCGCCACCCGTGCCGGTATCACGGTCATCAGCAGCGTCGAGGGGTAGGCTGCCGCGCCGCCCGGCACGCACACCCCCGCGCGATCGAGCGGCAGATACCGCTGCCGGAGCGCACCGCCGCCGGGGAGTCGCACCTCGACGTCACGGGCGAGCACCGCCTGCTGGAACGTTTCGATGCGGGCCTTGATGCGACGGATGGCGGCGAGGAAGTCGGGGGCTGCTTCGGAGTGGGCTTTCGCGAGCGTCGCACGTGGGACGAAGATCTCGTCGCGGCTCATCGCGACGCCGTCGATCCGTCGGGTGTAGTCGAGCACCGCCTCGATGCCTCGCTCCCGCACGTCGCCGCAGATCCGTTCGACGACCTGCCTCGGCGAGAGCGGCTCGCCGAAGACGTCGATCGTGCGCCGGCGGCCCGCCGGGCTCACGAGTTCTCCCTGCGAGGCGAGCGTCTGCCGAAGGGCGTCGAGATCGCCGCGGCCGCCAAGGGTCGAGAGATCGATGCGACGGCACGGATGAGCGGCGGACGAAGCCATGGTTCTCCAAGGATACCTGCGATCGACGTCGTGGCGAGGCGATGCGTCGAGCCCGCAGAAACGGGCGAGGATCAGCGATCACCAGCCGGCGGCATGGCAGCCAGGCCCGCGGTCTCGGGATGCCACCGCCCATTCCATCGCTCGGCGAGCCAGGCGAAGGTCGGGTCGGGGTCGGCGTCGTGGTCGCGGTCGCCCGAGATCTTGCGGAGGGCCAGCATGCCTTCGTCAGCCACGCGATCCGAGAGGCGTGGGTCGATCGATGCGATGCCACCGATCGCCCGTGCAGCGGCCTCCTCGCGATCGAGCGCCACCAGCACGATCGCCTGACGCAGCAATGGATCCGGTATGTCGGGGGCGATGTCCGCGGCCCGACGGTAGGCGGAGAGCGCAGCGGACAACTTTCTGCGATCGGCGAAGCCGTCCCGCAGGTGCCGGTCACCCGCGTCGATGGCGTTGTGCGCACGCCGACGGGCGTCGGCGTTGCTCGTGCGGAGCGGTGGCCCCCGATCGGTCATCGCCAGACGCGGCGACGACCGTGGAGCCGCGACCACAGGCCGGCAGCGACTCGCGAAGGGGTGCCAGGGGATGGGTGCGAGCCATGGGGTCACTCTGCCTGAGGAGAACGTCGCCGAGAAGCCCGGGGAGACGGAAAGGAAAACAGTCTCGCTGCAGGCGTATTGCCAGCTGCCATGCCATCCCCAGCCGCACACCGGCATCGCCCAGCCATGGCATGGCGAAGGCAGACAGACTCGAGGCAGGCATGGCCGCCAGCATGGCCCACACGCGGATTGCGGCACCGCGCACCACGGCGGCGAGGATGGGAGCCCATGGACCCACCGGCTGTAGCCGGCCGCGAAACCGGCATTTCCATAAGCAAACGTCGGCATCGGGGCGATGCAGTCCGGAGCGTGACCGAACCCCTCGCCCGAAGTCATCGTGATGACGATGGCGGTCATCCAGCCGGCGACAACGCGTCGCGATGTGATGCTCATGACCGCATGTCTCCCAAGAAAGGAGCGAGCGAAACGCCCCCTTTCGTTGTAGCCGAGGTGATCCGTCCGTGTCGATCAATCGGTTCGTGGTTTTTCCGCCGAGTCTGCATGGGGCATGCCGTTTGAATGGGGCATGCCGTTTGAGCCCGATCGGCGGGATGGGTAGTCTCGGACCCTCGGATCGCCCCCTCCACGTTCGCCGATACCGACTTCGCAGGCACCAGGTCCGCCCATGTCCGATACGACGTCCGCCGGTCGCTCCCTCGGCATCCCCGATTCGGTGGTGCGCATACTGGGCCGTCTGCGAAACCCGTGGGAAATCCAGGATTTCGTGAACAGCCTCGCCTGGAACCATGCCGGTGGCGACACCGCCCGGTCGGTCGTGCGGGTGCTTGAATACGGCAAGGCCCAGTGCATCGAAGGAGCGTTCGTGGCGGCCTGCGCCCTGTGGCTCTCGGGAAGGCCCCCGCTCCTCATGGATTTGGGGGCCGATCGCGATGCCGATCATGTCGTCGCACTGTTTCGCCGCGGCCGCAGCTGGGGAGCGATCTCCAAGAGCAACAGCCCCTGCCTGCGGTTTCGCGATCCGATCCACCGAACGCTACGAGAACTCGCCCTCTCCTATTTTCCTCAGTACATGAACCGTCGGAGGAAGACGCTCCGCAGCTACTCCGTGCCGATCGATCTCCGGCGGCATGATCCCGCGCTGTGGATCACGCATCCGGGCTTCTGCGGGGAGATGGTCGACATCCTCTCCCACGCCCGCCACTTCCAGCTTCTGCCCCGCGGCATGACCGCCACCGATCTGCGGCCGCTCGACCCCATCGAGATACGGGGCCTCGGGGTCAAGGAGTATCCGAAAGAGTGAGTCACATCCCGGCCTGGCCGAGGAGTTTTCGAAGCGCCGTCATCGCGATCTCGCCGAATTGCCGTGGCGGCACGTGCCAGAGGGTCGGGTTGTGGAGTTCGACGGCAACGGCACCGGCGTAGCCGATCTCACGAAGCCTCGCGATGAGTTGGTCCGGGGACGACGAGCCTTCGCCGGGGAGAATCCGGTCGGAGTCGCCGGCCATCTCCCGTGGCACGTCGGCGATGTCCGAGAGTTGCACATGGGCGAGGTTTTCCTTGGACAGGAGCCACAGATCGAGCGGCTTGCTCGGACCGACGGTCCAGTGAAACCAGTCGAGGCAGACACCCAGCGAGGGCAGGCCGACGTCCTCGACGAGGGCCACGGCCGACTGGAGATTGTTGGGAAAACTGGCACGAGCGTCGAATTCCAACGCCAGCCGAACGCCCGCGTCGGCCGCCCGCTTGGCCGCGTCGCTGAGGCTCATCGACAAACGGCCCAGATCCTGCGGTCCGAGTGGTCCAAACACGTCACCGGCGATCACGAGAACCGGAATGCCGATCGACTGCATGAGCGAAAGCCGCAGCTCAAAATGCCTCCAGTGCTCCCGGCGGGCTTCGCCCTGGCTCGTGAGCAGTCCTCCTTGAAAGCTCGCGGCCACCGGGCTGATGCCATGCCGCGAGAGCCGATCCGCAAGGGCTCCGACGTCGTGCGACTCGAGAAAACGCTCGGCATGGCCGAGCCAGAGATCGACCGCCTCGCAACGGCCGGCCGAATACTCCTCGAGAATCGTCTCGAGCGATGCATTGAGCGAGCAGGCGGTGGCGATGGCGGGACGCATGCTGCTCATCCTACCACCCGGCTGCCGGGCGAAAGCCCGCTCCACAGAACGAACCCAATCGTGGTGTGAGCGTGATCACAGCCTATCGTGCAGGAGATCGACGACGTCGTCGATCGGCACCCGTGTTTGGGCGAGCGAGTCACGGTCGCGGAGCGTGACCGTCTTGTCGGCGAGTGTCTGCCCGTCGATCGTGAGGCACCATGGGGTGCCGGCCTCGTCCTGCCGGGCATAGCGGCGGCCCACCGAGCCCTTCTCGTCGTACATGCAGGCCATGTGTGGCTTGAGTCGCCGGTAGAGATCGGTCGCCACCTCCGGCATGCCGTCCTTCTTCACCAGCGGAAGGATCGCCGCCTTCAGCGGCGCGAGTCGCGGGTGGAGCTTCAGCACGGTGCGGCTCCGCGGCTTGCCATCCTCGTCGGGCACCTCGTCCTCGTGATAGGCGTCGCAGAGGAAGGCCAGGACGGCCCGATCCGCTCCGGCCGAGGGCTCGATCACATGGGGAACGTACCGCTCCCGTGTGACGTCGTCGAAATAGGAGAGATCCTTGCCGCTCCCCTTGTGCCGTGGCTTGCCGTCGGGCCCGGTTTCGAGGACCAGTTCGCCATCCTTGCGGACGAGTTTGCCTTCCATGTGGCTTCGCAGGTCGAAGTCGCCGCGGTGGGCGATCCCCTCCAGTTCGCCGAACTCGCCAGGTGCGAGAAAAGGGAACGCATACTCGATGTCGGCCGTGCCGCAGGAGTAGTGGGAGAGTTCGTCGGCACCGTGCTCGCGAAGCAGGAGTTTTCCTTCGGTGAGGCCGAGATCGAGGTACCACTTCCAGCGGCGGTCGCGCCAGTATCGATACCATGCCGCCGAGTCGGACGGTTTGCAGAAGAACTCGATCTCCATCTGCTCGAACTCGCGGGATCGAAAGGTGAAATTCCTCGGCGTGATCTCGTTGCGAAAGCTCTTGCCGATCTGGGCGATGCCGAAGGGCACCCGCACCCGCGACGTGTCAAGCACGTTCTTGAAGTTCATGAAGATGCCCTGGGCCGTTTCTGGCCGCAGGAAGGCACGGTCGTCGTCATCGCCCGCCAGGGCGCCGATTCGCGTCTCGAACATGAGGTTGAATTCGCGGGGTTCCGTCAGCGTGCCCGGCTCGGAGGCGTCGGGGCCGAGGGCCTCGGCGAGTGGAACGTTCCCGGCCAGCGGGAGGAGCCCGCCGAGCCACTCGATCTCGTCAATCTGCTTGGCCCGAACACCGAAGCATTTCTGGGCTCGCGTGACCGTGTGCGGAATGGCTTCGTCCCCCGACTGGTCCGTGACGATGAACGCCTTTTTTCCCCGATGGGCGGCCCAGCGGCCGTGGAGGTGGTCGTAGCGGTATCGCTTCTTCGATTCGCGGCAGTCGATCATCCAGTCGTGGAAGAGGTCGAAGTGGCCCGAGCACTTCCAGACCTGCGGGTGCATGATGATCGTGCAGTCGAGGCCGGCCATCTCGTATTCGCAGGGCGCGCCGGGCGGCGTGGAGAGTTCGTCGTGGCCCGAGACCATGTCGTGCCACCAGGCTTCCTTCAGATTCCGCTTGAGCGCCACGCCGAGCGGACCGTAGTCCCAGAACCCGTTCAGGCCACCGTAGATCTCGCTCGACTGGAAGATGAAACCGCGCCGTTTGGCAAGCGATACGATCCGATCCATCCTCGACTGGTCGTTCTGTTTTTCCATGCTCCTGGCACGCATTCCTTTCTGACGGGAGCCGAAGTGTAGTGGCCCCGCGCGGCGCCGGTCCACATCAGCCCGAACGGGGCTGATCGGCCACGAGCCATCCCGTCGGGCGATCGAGTCGCGGCACGACCCACAGGGAGTCGATCGCCGCGGCTGGGCGGAGATCCGCCTCCATCCCGATGGCGATGAGGTTGCGGCCGCCCACCGACGTGGCGAAGACACAGGCCAGCGCGGTGGCGGCATCCGGGCCGGCCGCGACAACGCCACGATAGTCCGCCAGGGCGGCCCGTGCGGAGTTGTCGAGGTCCTCGATCGCGACACCGAACCGTAGGGCGGCATCGAGAATCGATCCCGCACCGAGTCGATCCTCCTCCGTGACCGCGCCACCAGTGCCGGCGCAGACCAGATGCACGTCGCGGCCGTGGCCGCTGCGGGACTCCTGCACCGCTCGATCGGCCACGGCCGACCGGTTCACGACCGCGCCGATCAAGAGGTCGGTCGAGCCTTTGCAGGCGTGAATCGCCGCCGTGCCGTTGGTGGTGGTGATGACGATGTCGCGTCCTTCGATCCGGTGCCGCGAATACTCGAGCGGGGAGTTTCCCAGATCGAATCCCACGATCGGCCGTCCCTCCCGCTCGCCGCCGAGGAGCAGGCCGCCGCCGGCCGCCAGGCCGCGTGCCTCCCCGATCGTGCGGACCGGCCGGATGCGGCCCGCACCGTTGGCCAGGGCGGTGATGATCGTGGTCGAAGCCCGCAGAACGTCGATCACGACGGCGATCCCTCCCGCGCAGGCCCCTGGAGGCATACGATGAAAGCAGTCGTGACACCACCAGCGCACAGGATTTCCTCGGGTTCGATGACGGGACTTTCCGCCACGATAGAGCAAACGCCCTCGAGCGTCGACAAGAGCGGCTCGAAGGTCCGCGGCATGTTCGCCGAGATCGCGCCGCGATACGACCTCGTCAACCGGATGCTTTCAGGCGGCATTGATATCTGGTGGCGGCACGTGACCGTTTCCCGCGTGCCCCCTCCTGCCGTCGGAGCGATGCTCGACGTCTGCACCGGCACCGGCGACCTGGCCCTGGCCTACGCCGCCAAGGCCCCCGCGGGCGTACGGATCGTGGGCTGCGATTTCTGTGGGCCGATGCTGGCCCATGGGATCGACAAGGCGGGCCGGATGGGGGCGACGGTCGAGTGGATCGAGGCCGATGCGATGGCCCTACCATTCGCCGATGCTGCGTTCGATCTCGTGACGGTCGCCTTCGGCCTCCGCAACATCGCCGATACCCGTCGCGGGCTCGAGGAGATGGCGCGGGTGCTCGCTCCGGGCGGACGGCTGGCGATTCTCGAATTCTCCCTCCCATCCAACCGGCTGATCCGGGCGGGCTACCTCTGGTACTTCCGCCACGTGCTCCCGTTCATCGGCAACTGCGTCGCCCGCAACCGTTCCGACGCCTACACCTACCTCAACCGGAGCGTGGAGGAGTTTCCCTCAGGCGATCGGCTGGCGGTCATCGTGCAGGACGCCGGTTTCTCGTCGGTCGAGATGGTTCCGCTCTCGTTCGGCATCGCCACGCTCACGATCGCCACGCGGAGGACCGCCGATGCCTGAAGGAGCTTCACTGCCGCTGGTGGTGGGAATCACGGGGGCATCGGGCGCGGCCTACGCCGTGCGACTCGTCGAGGTGCTCCTCGCGGCAGGTCGGGAGATCCATCTTTCGATCAGCCCGTCCGGACACGCTGTGATCCGTGAGGAGCTGGGGCGGACCGTCGATCTCGAACGCTTCGCGCTCGAGGATCTGCTCGGCGCGGCCGTGCCGAAGGCTGGCGTGGTGCACTACCACCATTTCAAGGATCTGATGGCCCCGATCGCCAGCGGCTCGTTTCTCACCGGGGCCATGGTGATCTGCCCGTGCAGCGGCAGCACGCTCGCCGCGGTCGCCCATGCGATGGGCGAGAACCTCATTCACCGCGCCGCGGAGGTGCACCTCAAGGAGCGGCGACGGCTCGTCGTCGTGCCGCGGGAGACCCCGCTCTCGCTGCCACAGCTTCGAAACATGCAGGCGATCCACGAGGCCGGTGCCGTCGTGCTGCCGGCATCACCGGGCTTCTACCACGGTGCGGAATCCGTGGCCGATCTCGTGGATTTCGTGGTGGCCAGGATCTGTGATCAGGTGGGGGTCGGGAACAGTCTCATGCGCCGGTGGGGGACGACCTGATGGTGGCAGGAACGCTCCCACGGCCGCTCTCCCGGCTTCGCACCTATCTCGAATTGGTTCGCTTCAGCCACACGATCTTCGCGATGCCCTTCGCGATCATGGCGGCCTTGATCGCGGTGCGGTATGGAATCGATCAGCCGGCGTCCGGGGGCATGGAGTGGACGCGATGGCTCCGGCTCATCGGCGGCATCATCGCCTGCATGGTCGCGGCCCGCACGGCCGCGATGGCGTTCAATCGTCTCGTTGACCGCACGATCGACGCACAGAACCCACGGACCGCGGCGAGACACCTCCCACGCGGTGCCGTGACGACCGGGGAGGTCGTGCGGGTCGTCGCGGTCTCGTGCGGCGGCTTCATCGGCTCGACGCTGCTCTTCCTGCCCAACTGGCTGCCGCTGGTGCTCTCGATGCCCGTGCTGGCGTGGCTGCTGGGCTACAGTTACGCGAAGCGATTCACGATGCTGGCCCACGTGTGGCTCGGGGTGGCGCTGGGGCTGGCGCCGATGGCCACGTGGATCGCGCTTCGGGGGGAGGCGGTGGTGCGCGATCCCTCCGACATGCTGCCGGCGGCGATCCTCGGCCTGGCCGTCACGGCGTGGGTTTCGGGATTCGACATCATCTACGCCTGCCAAGACGCCCGCTTCGATGCCGATCACGGCCTGCACAGCATTCCGGCCCGCGTCGGCGTGCCGCGAGCCCTGCGGGCGTCGGCTTGGCTTCACGCCATCACGCTGCTGCTCGTTGCCTGTCTTCCGCTGGTCGTTCCGGATATGGGCTTGATCTATTGGGCTGCCGTGCTCGCGATCGCGGTGCTTCTGGCCTGGGAGCATGCGATCGTCCGCCCCGACGACCTTTCCCGGGTCAACGACGCCTTTTTCACGGCGAATGCCGCGATCGGGCTCCTGCTGCTCGCCGCCATCACCGCCGATTTATGGCTGTGAGGCACGGCGCGGTTGCGAAAATCCCGCTCGTGCGGTTGTTTGGGTAGCCGCCCGGACCGGGCGACAAGGAGAACTTCATGATCCGCGCCGCCATGCCATCGCTCAAGCACGTCCGTGAGAAGATCGAAGCCGGCGAGCGGCTCGACGCCTTGGAAGCGGAACTGCTCTGGGACGAGCGGATCGGTGTTCATGAGCTTGGCGAACTGGCGAACTTCGTCCGCGAGCGGAAGAACGGCAACGTCGCCTTCTACAACATCAACACGCACCTGAACCCGACGAACGTCTGCGTGTATCGCTGCACATTTTGCGCGTTCCGGGCCGATCTCCGCGAGCCGCGGGGCTACGTCATGAGCGACGAGCAGATCCTGGCCCGTGGCCGGGAGGCGGTCGATGCCGGCTCGACCGAGATGCACATCGTCGGGGGCCTGCACCATCAGAAAGATTACGACTGGTATCTCGACGTCATCCGACTGCTGCACGAGGCCTATCCGTCGCTGCACCTCAAGGCCTGGACGCCGGTCGAGATCAACTGGTTTTGCCATCTTACGAAGCGATCGATCCGAGACATTCTCGTGGAGATGAAGGACGCCGGGCTCGGCAGCCTTCCCGGGGGTGGTGCCGAGATCTTCCACCCCGAGGTCCGCGACAAGATCTGCGAGCACAAGGCCGACACGAAGGAGTGGTTCGAGATCCACCGCATGGCCCACTCGCTCGGCCTGCGGAGCAATGCCACGATGCTCTACGGCCATATCGAAAACGCCTTCCACCGCACCGACCACCTGCTTCGGCTGCGGGAGTTGCAGGACGAAACGGGGGGCTTCCAGACCTTCATCCCGCTCGCCTTCCATCCGGCCAACACCCGGCTCTCGCATCTTCCCAAGCCGTCGGCCGCCTTCAGCCTGCGGACGATGGCGATCGCGCGGCTCGTGCTCGACAACGTCGATCACATGAAGGCCTACTGGATCATGTTGGGCATCGGCACAGCCCAGGCTGCGCTGTCCTACGGCGCCGACGACATCGACGGCACGGTTCGGCATGAACTCATCTACCATGACGCCGGCGCGACGACCCCGGAGATTCTCTCCGTCGAGGAGATCAGGAGGTTGATCCGCGAGGCGGGCCGAGAGCCCGTGGAACGCGACACCCTCTACCGCCGCGTCGTCCGCGACGGCACCGGCTGGCGGGCCGCCGAGCCGCTCACGACGGGCTGACCGCAATCCTCGGGCGGCTCGGATCAGCCGACATCGCCCAAGCCCAGGGTGTCGCCCCAGCGATCGACCACGAGCTTCTTGAGCCTGGTCAGCGTCGCGTCGGCAAGTTCTGGATCGCGGCTGAAAAGATCGAGTGCATCGCCGCGGGCCTCGTCGACGATCTCTGGATGCCTGGCGAGATCGGCGATGTAGAGGTCGATCCTGCCGCTCTGCCTCGATCCGACGAGTTCACCGGGGCCCCGGAGCGAGAAATCCTTCGCCGCGAGTTCGAAGCCGTCGGTCGATGCCACGAACGCATCGACCCGTGGATGGGCTTCCGTGCCCGACGCCGTCACGGCGCCACAGATCCCGGCGACCGCGCCGCGGGCCACACGGCCTCGCAACTGATGGAGCTGCGCGAGCCCGAAGCTGTCGGCATCGAGGATCGTCATGATGGTGGCGTTGGGAACGTCGATGCCGACCTCGATCACACTCGTGCAGACGAGCACGTCCAGCCTCCTGGCGCGGAAGTCCTCCATGATCGCCTGTTTCTCGGCAGGCTTCAGTCGCCCATGCACCAGCGAGAGACGAAATGCCTCCAGCGAACCGTTGGCGAGTTCCTCGAAGGCCGAGGCGATCGTCGCCAGGCCTCGCTTCGACTCCTCGATGGCGGGCACCACGACATATCCCTGCCGGCCCTCCAGAAGTTTGTGTCGGACATGATCCCACCACGATGCCTCGTCGTCGGGGCCGACGCGATACGTCCGGACGGGTTGGCGACCGGCCGGTCCCGTTCGAATGGTCGATTGGTCGAGGTCGCCGTAGACGGCGTGGGCGATCGTGCGAGGGATCGGAGTGGCCGTCATCACGAGCACGTGCGGCTCCTTCCCCCCGTGCTGGAGCGTCGCCCGCTGCACGACGCCGAACCGGTGTTGTTCGTCGATCACCACCAGCCCCAGGCTCTTGAAGGCGGCCTGCCCGCTCACCAACGCCTGGGTGCCAATGACGATCTGCGAGGTTCCCGCCGCGATCCGATCGAGCGCCTTCCGCCGCTGGGCACGCGTCTGCCCCCCCACGAGCAGTTCGAGGTTCACGCGGCCCCCGGCGAGGAGCCTCTCCAGCGTGTCCATGTGTTGCCGGGCGAGCAGTTCCGTCGGTGCCATGAGCGCGGCCTGATGGCCGCAGGCCACGGCGGCGAGCATCGCGTAGACGGCGACGGCCGTCTTGCCGCTTCCGACATCCCCCTGCAGGAGACGGTTCATCGGCTCCTCCTTCGCGATGTCGGCGACGATGTCGGTGATCACGCCGTCTTGATCGGGAGTGAGCGCGAACGGCAGGCGGGCCCGGATCCGTCCGTCGATGCGGGCATCGACCACCATCGCAGACGCCGCCCTGCGGTCCCGCTGCTGGGCACGATGCAGCCGCAGCGCCAGCTGCAGCATGAAGAGTTCCTGATAGATGAACCGCCTTCTGGCGGCCTCCATCGTTTCCGCGGTCGTCGGAAAGTGGATTTCGCGGATCGCCCGATGGATCGGCATCAGGCTCTTGGTCGCCAGCCAGGTCTCGGGAAAGGCCTCCTGCAGCAGGTCGGCGGCGTGCGCGATCGCCGCCTGCACCGCCAGCCGCACGTCCGACTGCCGTGCGTCGTGCGCGAGGTCGTAGACCGGCAGGAACTCGCCCTGCGACGTGTCCTCGCCGGCCGCGCACCAGCGCACCTCGGGGTGGGTCATCTCCCAGGCGGTGCCCGCCCGCTTCGGGATCCCTGCGAGCACGACCCGCATCCCGGCGGCGAACTTTTTCGCCATGAACGGCATGTTGAACCAGACCGCCCGGAGGCTCCCCCCCTGCCCCTCGACGAGCACGGTCAGCATCTGACGTCCATGCGCCGTCATCCGCTGTCGCACGTCGGTGACCTCGCCCGTGAGCGATGCATGCTCCCCTTCCCGGAGCGCGGCGAACGCATGCGCGCCGCTGAAGTCCTTGTAGTGTCTCGGAAAGTGGATCAGGGCGTCGCGGACCGTCGTGAGCCCGAGCGGCGCGAGTCTGCGGGCCCGTATCGTGCCGACCCCAGGCAGCCGCTCCAGCGGCGTCGATAGGCTTGCCTGGGGGGCGACGCTCTGATCCATGGGAACGCTCGACCCGCTGCTACCGGGTCGATGTCTTTCTCTTCAGGTAGGGCTGGTAGGCCGCCACCGCCAATTCGTCGCACCGTTCGTTCTCGAGGTGGCCGGCGTGCCCCGCGACGTGCGTGAAGCGAATGGTATGGGCCGAGGCGAGCCGGTCGAGTTCGCGCCAGAGATCCTCGTTCTTGACCGGCACGAGCCGCCCCTTCTCCTTCCGCTTCCAGCCCTGCTGTTTCCACTTGGGCAGCCATTCCGAGAGGCCGGTGCCGACGTAGACGCTTTCGGTGACCAGTTCGACGATCGTGGGCCGCTTGAGCTGCGAAAGACCTCGGACGACGGCGGTGAGTTCCATCCTGTTGTTCGTGGTGTCGGCCTCGGCGCCGGAGGCGCTGGTCTCCTTGCCGCTGCCTGGATGCCGGAGGATGAAGGCCCAGCCGCCCGGCCCAGGGTTGCCACTGCACGCGCCGTCGGTGAAGAGCACCACCTCGTGGGGGCCGCGGGAGTCGGTCGAACACGTGTCCATGCAGGCAGGCTCCTTGTCGTGCTGGTTCAGGCCGCTTCCACGGGCGCACCCGCCGCGCGGATGGCATCGGCGTCGTCGGCCTGCGGATGCCGCAGCGGGAGCCGAACGATGAAGGTGCTGCCCCGACCGAGCTGGCTTTCCACCTCGATGTCGCCCCCGAGCAGTCGGCAGAGTTCTCGGACGATCGACAGGCCGAGCCCGGTGCCCGAATACTCGCGGGTCATGGTGTCGTCGCCGGCCTGGAACGTTCGACCCTGCCGGAATTTTTCGAAGATCGTCTGCTGCTCCTCAGCCGCGATGCCGACGCCGGTGTCGGCGACCTCCAGACGGATCCGCGGCGGCCCGCCGTCGTCCGGCTCATCGAGGAAGGCCCGGATGTCGATCCGCCCCCCCTCGGGCGTGAATTTGCACGCGTTGGAGAGGAGGTTGGCGAGGATCTGCTGCACCTTCGGCTGATCCTGGACGACTGCATCCAGGCCTGGGCCGATCTCGTGCGTGAGGTCGAGCCGCTTCCGTTCGGCCAGCGGCCGAACCATGTCGCATTGGGCGGAGACGACCGACTCCAGACGGACGACGGTCGGCCGAACCTCCATCTTTCCCGCCTCGATCTTCGCGAGGTCGAGGATGTCGTTGATCATATCGAGCAGCATCCGTCCGGACGAGCGGATGTTGGAGACGTATCGCTTCTGCTTGTCATCGAGTGATTCGATCGACCCGAGCACGTCGGAAAAACCGATGATGCTGTTGAGCGGCGTTCGCAGCTCATGGCTCATGGTGGCGAGAAAGTCGCTCTTCAGGCGGTTCATGTCGTAGAGGTGCATGTTGGCCCGCGCCAGTTCGTCCACCTTCTCATCGAGCGTTTCGTTGGTCTTTCGCAGTTCCTCCTGCGAGTCGACGAGTCCACGGAGCATGCGGTTGAAGGCGACGCCCAGTTCCTCGAATTCGTCGGCGGTATGGATCTCGGCGCGGGCCTGCACGTTGCCGCGGCGGACCTCGTCGCTGACCTCCCGAAGGTGGTCCAGCGGCTTCACGATCACGTAGCGCACGATCGCGTACGCGGCGAGCATCGCGAGGAAGACGGTCATGATCGCCGTGGCGAGGAGGATCGCACGGTTCCAGTTGATCGCCTTCTGGGTGGCCGAGTCGGGCATCACCACCTTGACCACCGCCATGAGATCGCCCTCGGCGAGCTTCTCACGGGGCTCGTCGGGTTCGGCCGCCGCCTGCTCCGTGGTGAGCCCCCTGTATTCGTGGCAGATGAGGCAGCTCTGCCGGGCGCGCACCGGCTGATAGTAGTGGTATTCCGAATTGTCGGCGGTGCGGAATTCGCGGTATTCGTTGGTTGGTCGCGGTGGGCCGCCGGCCGTGGGCGTCGGGTCGGCCACGCCCGGTGCGGGCCGTTGGGTGAAGTAGTCGAGCACGGCCGCATCGAGCTGCGTGTAGGCGGTCCGCTCCTCGGGCGTTGCCGACGGCTCCAGCATCCGCCATCCGTAGGGCTGACTTTGCAGTGTGCGGCCGAGTGTTTCGATGAGATTCGTGTATCGCTGGTCGGCCTCGAGGGTCTTCCAGTGGTAGTGGAGCATGATCGCATCGACGAGATGGCGGCCCGTGCTGCGGGTCGTCGTGTAGACCAGTTCCTCCGTGCGGCTGCCGTACCACCAGAAGCTCCCGGTGATGAGCACGAACAGGCAGAGGCCGAACAGGAGCCGGCATTTCCGCTCCAGGCTCGTCTCGCCGAGGATGTCTTTGAACGACCGATACGACATGGTCAGTAATTTCCTTCCCAGATCGTACCCGCTGCCGAGGCTTGCCAGAAAGCCGCATCCTGCCTCGCTTCGTCCACGACAGCCCCATTCCGGAAGAGTTGGGAATGCCTGGAGGGCCTCTTCAAGACCCCGGCCGCCGACGGTCGATCTCACGATGACCGGTGGCAACGGCCGGGGGACACCGACAGCGGGGGCAGTTTGCATGAGCGTGACCATGAGGGTGGTGGGCGCCGATTCCGTGCCCGTGCCGCAGCCGTCGTCGCGTCCGCGTCCGCCGCTGTTTCGGGCGCTGGGCCCCGACGAGCCTCCGGCCGAGGTCGAGATCGACGGCGAAACCTTTCGCTGCATCGAGGTGCTCAAGCACGATTCGTGGGCGGCCAGCGGCATCTACGCCTCTCCGACCCGTCGAACCCTCTGCAAATTCAATCGACGCCAGCGGGTTGCCGTCGTGCCGATGGGCTGGCTCGGAAGGCTGCTGGCGGCCCGGGAGCAGTCCTTTCACGACCGGCTCCACGGCATCGCCGGCATCCCGGTCTCTCTCGGTCCCGTCAGGCTCGACGGCCGCGTGCTGCCCAACGCCATCGCCCGAGCGTTCATCGACGGCCACGCGCTCGAGGAGCGGGAGTGGGTCGATGACGCCTTCTTTCCACGGCTTCGAAGGCTCCTGGCGGAGGTGCATCGTCGCGACGTCGCCCATGTCGATCTGCACAAACGGGAAAACATCCTCGTGGCTGACGATGGCAGGCCGTTTCTGATCGACTTCCAGATCTCGTTCGCGCTGCCCCGGTTTCCCCTGATCGGCCCACTGCTGCGACCGCTACTCACGGTGCTGCAGCGGTCGGACGACTATCATCTGCTCAAGCACCAGATCAAGCATCGCCCGGACCAATCATCCCTGGGCATGCGAGATCTGGAACAGCTTCGGCCCTGGTGGATCCGTGCCCACCGGAGCATCGCGGTACCCTTTCGCACCTGCCGCCGGCAACTGCTCGTCTGGCTCGGCATTCGGTCGAGGAGCGGCCACGCATACAGCGAGGCCTTCCCCGAGATCGCCCACCGCCGGGCGGCGTGAGCCGGCTTTTCTTCTGTCGGCCTTGCTGCCGCGGCCCTGTCTCACAATGCGTCGCGGTGTTCGAGATTGCGGCGGGGAGGCGACGTGATGCCGGGGTTCGGGGCTGCCGATGCCCCCTCGCCGGACGTTCGTCTCGGCCCTCCAGGCCTCGACTCACTGCATGTCCGCTGCGCTTCGCCATCCTGGCTACGCTTGCTCCCATAGCCCGCTCGAGGGCAATCGGCAGCCCCTCACGGATCATCCATCGCCGGCGTCAGTCAAAATATCCTCCCGGCAGAGGTGTTCAGAAACACAGTCGGCACGCGGTTTGCTACCCTACGCCGGTCAGGGGCCAAAGGATCGATCAGCCTGTCTGGAGGCAGCCATGGATACCCGCGACGTGGATACCCGCGCTTTCGGTCGCTCGAACGCCCGCACGAAGGTCCGCGGTTCCCGCCGCGGCCGCCCGCTCATGCTCGCCGAGGAGCGGCTCGAGCCTCGCATGCTCATGGCCGCTGATGCGACCTCCGCATTGTCGATGAACCGGATCGTCTGGAATGGCGAGGTCGTGAATGCCCGAGCCGATGCGTGGATCGTGCGATCAGACGCCCAGCCGGCCGCGATTGGCGTCCGCAGCGGCTGGCAGACGGCGAGTCTCGGCGAGGGGTTTCTCTCGCTCGTCGCTCCCGGGGCATCGGCAAACGATGTCCTCGGCTGGGCACGATCCACCGCCGGCGTCCGCTCCGTCGAGCCCGATCGTGTCGTCACCGCCTCGGCGACCCTGCCCAACGACCCATCCTTCAATCGGCTCTGGGGGCTGCAGAACAACGGCCAAACCGGTGGGCTCGCC
Source organism: Planctomycetia bacterium (assembly GCA_046074725.1). Classification (GTDB taxonomy): domain Bacteria; phylum Planctomycetota; class Planctomycetia; order Pirellulales; family UBA1268; genus CACORA01. The sequence continues at coordinate 2,153 of JBJTOU010000225.1, read as the reverse complement.
GATGCCGACATCGACGCCCCTGAAGCGTGGGACGTCACGACCGGCTCGCGATCGGTCGTCGTGGCCGTCGTCGATACAGGCGTCGACTCCAACCATCCCGATCTCGCCGCGAACATGTGGCGCAACCCCGGCGAGACGGCGGGCGACGGCATCGACAACGACCGCAACGGATTCGTCGATGATGTCTTTGGTTGGAATTTCGTCACGAACACGGCCAACGTCTTCGACGACAATTCCCATGGCACGCACGTCGCGGGCACGATCGGGGCGGTCGGCTCCAACGGTGTGGGTGTGGCGGGCGTCAACTGGCAGGTGTCGATCATGGCGCTCAAGTTCCTCGACGCGAGCGGCAGCGGCACGACGAGCGCCGCCATCGCGGCGCTCAATTACGCCACGATGATGCGACGGACCTACGGCGTAAACATCGTCGCCACAAACAACAGCTGGGGTGGCGGTGGCGCCTCCACGGCGCTCCGCGACGCGATCACGGCCGGGGGCAACGCGGGTATTCTCTGCATCGCCGCCGCCGGCAACGAGAGCTCCAACAACGACTCCGTGGGGTCGTATCCCGCCAATTCGGTCGGCACCTCGGGCATTGCCGTGGCCGCGACCGACTCGTCGAACCGGCTCGCGTCGTTTTCGAACTACGGGGCGACGACCGTCCACGTCGCCGCTCCAGGCGTCGGGATCTACTCGACGACCCCCAACAACACCTACGCGAGCTTCAGCGGCACGTCGATGGCCACGCCGCACGTCACCGGCCTCGTGGCTCTCATGGCGGCCGCGAACCCGCAGGCCACCGCCGCCCAGATCCGCTCGACGATCCTTTCGACGGTGACGACCGTCTCCGGGCTTGCCGGCACATGCTCCTCAGGTGGCATCATCAATGCCGCGGCCGCCGTGCAGGCGATCCGGGGCACGACGCCGACCGAGCCCTCCCCGGTCGCCGACATCGTCGATGTGACCCCCGACCCTCGCACGACGTCGGTCGGCGCCGTGCTCGTGCGCTTCGACCGGACTGTCACGAACGTTGACGTATCCGACCTGACGCTTTCACGCAACGGCATGAATGTGCCGCTCTCAGGCGCGACCATCACCACCACCGACAGCCTCACATGGACGCTGGCCGGCCTCGACCCGCTCACGGTCACTGCGGGCACTTATTCGCTCACGCTCAATGCGGCCGGTAGCGGCATCGTGTCGGTCGATGGAGGGACGCCGCTTGCCGTCTCGGCCTCCGACTCGTGGACCGTGCTGGCCGCGAGCCTCGTGGATGCCGGCGATACGATCGCGACGGCGGCCCCTGTGGGGATTACGACGGGGGAACTGCGGCTCTCCGGCCGGATCGGCGACGGCTCCTTCGGGGCCCGCGATGTCGACCTCTACCGGGTCACGCTCGCCGCGGGGCAATCCCTCGTGATCGACATCGACGCCCAGTCGCTTGCCGGCTCCTCGACGCTCGACAGCTATGTCCGCATCTTCAACACCGCTGGCAGGCAGGTGGCGGCCAACGACGATGCGAGCGGCTCGCTCGACAGTTATCTCGCCGTGCGGGCAATGACAGGCGGAACGTTTTACGTGGGCATCTCGGGATACGGCAACGCGTCCTACAGCCCGACCCGCGGAGGCTCAGGCCGCCGGGGCTCGACGGGCGACTACCAGGTCCGCTTGTCGTTCTCGTCGCTGGCGGCCACTGCGGGAGTCGCCCGAGTGGCGGGCTTCCGCGACACGCAGGGGGCGGCGGCATCACCGGCCGGGCTCGCGTCGGCCTTCGCGATGTATGGCACGAACTGGAACGCCGCCCTTCCTGCCGCCCCGTCGGGGCAGCGGCTGTTCCGTCGGGCGTCTTGCACGTAGGGCCCGGCTTCGCGTGCCCCTGCGAGCCGAGCTCGCACGAAGCAAAGGCTGCTCGGGGCTTGTTTCACGAAACCCTCGCCGTCGTGGCCTCGGGTTTCTTGGGGCCGCAGCGACCACGGGTCGCTTCGGCCTGAAGCGGCCGCCGTCCAGGCGGCCACGGTCGCCGGGAGGTGCGACCGCTCGCTTCGTGCGAGCCGAGCTCGCACGAAGCAAAGGCTGCTCCGGGCTTGTTTCACGAAACCCTCGCCGTCGTGGCCTCGGGTTTCTTGGGGCCGCAGCGACCACGGGTCGCTTCG
>JBJTOU010000224.1:0-28170 GCA_046074725.1 Planctomycetia bacterium | reverse complement strand
CGACCCGCTCGCCCGCTGCGAGCCGGTGGAGGTCGCCAAGCAGGCGATCGACGAGCGGTCGAAGTCACCCGTCTCCCTGATGCCGAAGGGCCTGCTCAACAAGCTCTCGCAGGAGGAGATCCTCGACCTCGTCGCCTACCTCCTCGCCAAGGGCGACCGCGACCACGCCCTCTACTCGACGAAGCCCTGATTCGCGTTCCGAATCCGACCGGCGATCTCGCGAGCGCCGGCTCGGGGGAGTGCGGGATCGTCGAGCCGCCTCTGCGCCGACAAGAAAAATCCGGCCTTGAGCATGGACAGGAAGCTCCTCGGCATCTCCACGATCGGACCGCATCCCGCCCGATCGGCCCCTGCAGTTGCTCCTCATGATCCGCCCCGCTCGGCCGCGTCGTCACCCCCCCTGCTCCATCAGCCGAAACCGCAACCATGCTTCCTCGATCGCGTCGGCAGCACGAGCTAGCCCGTCGATCGGCTCGAGCCGGCGAGCCGCTTCGCGGCAGGAGTCAGCGACCCGCGAGTCGGCGAGCAGGCCTGCGATGAGGGGCGCGAGCCGCCGGGCCGTGAATCGCCGCTGATCGATCGCACGGCCCACGCCGAGCCGTTCCACCCGCGCGGCGTTGTCGAACTGGTCGAAACCCATCGGCATGATCACCTGCGGAATCCCGGCCCGAAGCGGCTGCGGCGTCGAGCCGATGCCGCCATGATGCACAAGCAGGGCGGCTCGTGGCAGAAGCCAGCGAAACGGCACGAACGGCACGTGCTGCACGCCAGCAGGCAGGTCGGTCGGAACCTGCTCCGAAAACCGCGTTAGCAAGAGGCCGCGCATGCCCAGTGCCGCGCATGTGGCGGCCGCCTCGCGGAAGAAACCGTGGGCAAAGCAATGTGCCGAGCCCGGAGTGAACACAAGCGGCGGCGGGCCCGCCGCGAGGAAGGCCGACACATCCTCGCCCGGCTCGGTGACCCCCTCCTCGCTGTAGAGCGGAAACCCGACCACCTGTGACCGAGGCGGCCAGTCTGGCTGGTGCGGCGCGAACCATTCGGGAAACATTCCAAGCACACCCAGCGGCGAGTGCATCCATGATTTTGCCACGCGCCGCACAGGCGACAGCCCAAACCGCCCACGAAACGCGTTGAGCCACGCGCCAATGGTGCGATCGATCACCAGATCGTCCACCAGCCGCCACTGGAGCCGCCGGGACCAGCGGGGACCGCGGTGTACGAGGAGACCGGGCACACGCGGCCCGGCGAACTCGCTTCGGAAGATCGCCGGCGAGAGATGCACGCTCACGAACGGAATCCCATGCGTCTCCTGGGCGACGCGGGCACCGAAGGCGAGACTCGAGCCAACGACCAGCGTCTCCCCGGGCACGGCCCGCTCGACGACCGTTCGGTGGACAGCCTCCAGGAGCGGGCGGACGGCGAGATCGATGATCCGCCCTGGTCCGCGAAGGGGGTGCCAGATGAGCGGATCGCGGATCGTTTCGCGGAAGTCGGCATCAGGAAGGGGATCGACGAAACCGAGCCCGGCTCCCTCGACCAGCCCACGGTAGTAGCCAGCCGCGACGACGGTGACGGCATGACCGCGCCGGCGCAATTCGCGGCCCAGGCCCACGAACGGGTGAACGTCGCCGGAGCTGCCAAGTGCGCAGAGAATCACCCGGCGAAGCCCGCCGGTCGCAGTCATGCCATTCTCCGAATTCATATGGATGTCGTGGATTGCAAGACAGCCCATGCCGCGGCGACGATCTCATGCCATGAGAAAGCGATTCACCGCATCGAGAAACGCACCGGGCGCGTCCGCATGCGGCCAATGGCCGGCCCCGGCGATCGCCTCGATCACCGCCGCGGGAAAAAGCCGCTTGATCTCGGCATGGTGCTCCGGCCGCACGTAGTCGGATCGTTCGCCCACCAGAAACAGCGACGGGCTCGACATGTGCCGCCCCTCTGGAATCGTGGGAAACCCGAGGATCGCCTCCATGTTGCGCTCGAGTGCATCAAGATGCACCGTCCACCTGAGGCCGCCCGGCCCGCCGGCGAGATTCAACACGAGAAACGACCTGATCGCCCGATCGGGGATCGTTCGCTCGAGCGCCGCCTCCACCTCCGTCCGGCGCTGGAACGACCCGAGCGGCACGGCCTGCATCGCGGAGATCGCACCGATCAGGCTGCCGCTCGACCGGGCCGGGGGAATATCGACGACCACGAGCCTCTCGACGAGGTCCGGCCTGTCGAGCGCAAGCAGCATCGCCGCCTTGCCCCCCATGCTGTGGCCGAGCACGGAGGCAGGCCCGCCGACCTGCGTCTCGATCAGCCTCGCCACGTCGGCGGCCATCGACGGGTAATCATGCCGCTCGTCCCAGGGGCTCTCGCCGTGGTTTCGCAGATCGACCGTGATCACGCGGTGCCGCTCGCCGAGCCTCCGGGCGATCGAGGCCCAGTTGCGCTTCGACCCGAACAGGCCGTGGAGGATCACCACCGCGGGGCCCGTGCCCGTCTCGCTGAACGAAAGATCGATCGCCACGATCGGACTCGCCTGAGGGCCCATCAGGGGATGCGCCGCCGCAGCACCACCATCGGATCGGCCTCGTCCCGCACGTCGGACGAACTCATCGGCTTGGCGAGGATCATCCCCGCGACGAATCCCGCCACATGGGCCGAGTAGGCGACGCCACCACCCCCTCCCGACTTGGCGTCGAAAAAGCCGCTGACGATCTGAAAGAGAAACCAGATGCCGACCGCCACGTAGCCGGGCACGTCGATCATCATCCGCAGCAGGATCACGCTCACACGGCGGTGCGGATGGAGCACGAGATAAGCGCCAAGAATGCCGGAGATCGCGCCCGACGCACCGAGGCACGGCGTCAGCGACGCCTCGCCGGAACTGTTGAGGGCGACGAACGCCAGCGAGGCGACGACACCGGTTGCGAGATAGAAGAGCAGATACTTCACATGCCCCATGTCGTCCTCGATGTTGTCGCCGAAGATCCAGAGGAACCACATGTTGCCGGCGAGATGCATGACGCTGCCGTGCATGAAGATCGCCGTCAGGAGCGTGAGCCACACCGGAATCGGCGTCGGCTTGAGGCCGGGCACCGGCATCTCGATCCTCTGCCCCTGGATATCGACTTCGCGAACCGATGGCTCCGTGACGATGTCGCGGCCGGAAATGATCTCGGCCGGCACCTGGACATAGGCCATCGTGAAGTCTTCGTTGGCCCCCATGCCCTGGAGCACCACGAAGACGAAAATATTGGCGATCAAAAGCCCGATCGTCACGAACGGGAGGATGCGACGGTCGGAGTTGTCGTCGCCGATGGGAAAGACCATTGGGAATCTCGTGGGAAAAATGCCCGCCGCTCAGGGCCTGAAGCGATGGACCATAGTGTGGCGATAAACGCCCCCCGGTTCGAGCCGCTGCGTGGGCCACTCGGGGTGATGGGCCGTGTCGGGGAATGTCTGTGTCTCCAGACAGACGCCGGCCTGCTTGGCGTAGGTCGCAGCGGCCTTGCCCGTGAGCGAGCCGTCGAGATAGTTGCCGGTGTAGACCTGCACGCCCGGCTGGTCGGTCAGAACTTCCATCGTGCGGCCGCTGACGGGATCGCGGAGCACCGCCGCCGGCCGGAGGGCGCCATCCGGCTTCCAGTCACGGATCACGAAGGTGTGATCGATGCCGCCTGGGTTTTTTCCGTCAGAAGACGGCGGCAGCGCGGCGATCGCATCGCCGAGCCGACGGGCCGGCCGCTCGGGACGCAGGTCGAAGGGCGTTTGCTCCACGGCCGCCAGCTCGCCCGTGGGGATGCTGCCGGCATCGACGGGAAGATAGCGGTCGGCGACGACGGCCAACTCATGACCGTGAATCGTGCCCAACGCCTGGCCGGCAAGGTTCCAATAGGAATGGTGGGCGAGGTTGACGAGCGTGGGGGCGTCTGTCTCGGCCGTCATCTCGACCCACAGTTCGCCATCGCGCGTGAGCCGGTAGGTGACCCTCGCCGTCAGCTGGCCCGGATAGCCCTCGTCGCCGTCGGGCGACACCAGCACAAGATCGAGGGCTGGACCGGTCGCGTCCAGATGGGGCGTCGCCTTCCAGAGCAGCTTGTCGAAGCCGATGGTGCCGCCGTGGAGATGGTGCTCGCCATTGTTGGTCGCAAGCCGGTGTTCATTCCCGTCGAGCGTGAATCGCCCCTGCGCGATCCGGTTGGCCACCCTTCCGCAGATCGCGCCGAAGTAGGGGTGGCCGGCAAGATACCCGTCGAGCGACTCGAACCCGAGGACGATATCGACCGTCTTCTCACCGGTGCTTTCACGCACGGGCACATGGAAGCCGGTCAGGATTCCACCGTAATCGGTGATAGTCGCCTTCCAGCCTCCGGGCACCTCGAGCGTGTAGAGATGCGCTTCGCGGCCATCGGGGAGCGTGCCGAAGGATCGGATGGCGGGGGGCTTCACGACAGGCTCATTCTTCACGGCCGATTCCCCACGAACTCCCGAGCCCTGCAGGATCGACACTGCCAGGGAGATGGACATGACGAGGCGGCGCATCAGCTGACCCTCAACGGTTGGCCGCCATTGTAGGGCCCGACCGGAGGTTTTCACGCCGCGGAGATCCCTTGGCTCACGCGGCCCGCTTCTGCGAGCCCGAATCGGCCGGTTTTGCACGACCGGGGGTTCCACCAGCCTCCGCCTCCTCGCGACGGGCGTCGATCCATCCGTCGATGCTCCACGGGCCTCCGCCAAACGCCATGAGCCCGAAGAGCCCGCCGCAGATGGCGAGATTCTTCATGAAGTGGATCACCTGGGCTTCCCGCTCCACCGGATTGGGAAACTTCCAGAAGTCGTGAAAGTAGAAGGTGGCGGCCACGAGGAAGATCGCGAGGAAGGCCGCGCCCATCCGCGTCCACGCACCCGTGGCCAGCGACAGGCTGCCGATCAAGATCAGCCCGATGGCCCCGAAGAGCATCAGCCGGGGGTTTGGCACGCCCTGCGACTGCATCATCATCACCGTCTCGCTGAATCGCGGCACCTTGCTGCCAAGCGTGCTGACAAGGAAGATCGCCACGATCATCAGCCGCGCCAACAGCGCCATGAGCCCTTGCGCCGCGTGTGCCATCTGTTCCATCCTGCCATCCCTCCTCGAAACGGCCGGTCCGGGGACCGAACCGGGAAGCGACGGGATGGTCGCGAACCCGCGGCCCACGGGCAAGGCCAAAAGCAGCCCTTTTTTCCGGGCTTACGCGGGCCACGCCGGCTGATCGCGGGTGATACAGTGCAGGGCGCCCCGCCCCCGCACGAGGTCGCGGCAGTCGATGGGCTCGATCCGACGGTCCGGAAAACATTCCGACAGCGTCCGGAGGGCCGCGTCGTCCGTCGCCGCGCTGAACACCGGCACGAGTACCAGGCCCGTCGTCACCAGGAAGTTGAGATGGCTCGCCGGCAGTTGCACGTCGTGGAACATGAACCGTGGCGGGATGTCGATCGGGATCACCTCGAGCGGCCGACCACGGGCATCGATTGAACGCCGCAGGATGGCGAGGTTCGCCTCCAGCGACGCATGGTTTGGATCGGCGGGATCCGACTGCCGGGCGACGACCACTCGGCCCGGCGCCACGAACCGGGCGAGCTGGTCGATGTGGCCGTCGGTGTCGTCTCCCTGCAGGTCGCCACCGAGCCAGATCACCCGCTCGACGGCAAGCTGGTCGCGGAGGATCCGCTCCATGCCGTCCCGCGAGAGGCCCGGGTTTCGACGTTCATCGACCACGCATCGCTCGTTGGCCAGGAGCGTGCCCTCGCCATCGGTGTCGATCGCGCCCCCTTCGAGCACCACGCCCGGCTCGAAGACGGGCAGACCGAGCCGGTCGGCGATCGCATGCGCGACCCGCGCATCGTCGTCCCACGGGGGATACTTGCCGCCCCAGGCATTCCATCCCCACGCGACGGCCGCAGCGGGCAGCGGACTGTCGCCTCGGGCGACGAGGAATACCGGCCCGGTGTCGCGAAGCCAGGAGTCGTTGGTGGGGATGTCGATGCATTCGACGCCCTCGACCTCACCAACATGCCCGCGAGCCTCCTCGAACGCGGCCCCCGAGGCGATGATCTTCACCGGCTCGTGCGCGGCCAGGATCCTCGCGACGCGTGTAAAGACGTCCGGGATCGGCCCGAAGTCGCCGATCCAGGTCGCCCGCCGATGCGGCCATGCGAGCCACGTGGCGGCGTGCGGCTCCCACTCGGCCGGCAGCCGGTAGCCGAGTTCGGCGGGCGTCGGCGCGATGGCCATGTCAGCCTCCCCATCGCTCGAGGAGTTCTCCATAGGCATCGATCCGGCGATCGCGGAAGAAGGGCCAGCGAGTCCGCGACCACTCGATCCGTTCCAGATCGCACTCGAAGACGAGCGTCTCCGGCGTGTCGTGCCCCGCCCTCACGATCGCCTGGCCGTTGGGCGAGTAGACCACGCTCGCCCCCCAGAATCGCAGAGGCCCCTCGCGACCGGTGCGGTTGACCGCGACGACGAACACGCCATTGGCAATCGCATGGCTTCTGAGCATCGTGTCCCAGGATTCATACTGCTCACGGTGGAGGCTCTCCTCGCCGTCGAGCCAGCCGATTGCCGTCGGATAGAAGAGCACCTCGGCGCCGGCCATCGCCGTGAGCCGCGCCGCCTAAGGATACCACTGGTCCCAGCAGACGAGCGGGCCGACGGCGAGCCGGCTCGTCGCCACGCTCATGAAGCCCGTGTCACCCGGCGCGAAATAAAACTTCTCGTAGTAGTGCGGGTCGTCGGGGATGTGCATCTTGCGGTAGACGCCCGCCAGCGAGCCGTCGGCGTCGAACACGACCGCCGTGTTGTGAAAGAGGCCGGGCGACCGCCGTTCGAACACGCTCCCCACGAGCACCACCCCGTGCCGCTTCGCCGCCGCCGCGAGCCGGTCGGTCAGGGGGCCGGGCACGACCTCGGCCTCGGCGAATTTTCCGTGATCCTCGGCCTGGCAGGGGTACTCGCCGGCGAAGAGTTCCTGGAGGCAGACGACCCCTGCGCCGGCGGCAGCCGCCTCGGCGATGCCGGCGATCGCCTGCGCGATGTTGTGCTCCCGCGAGGACGTGCACGCCGACTGCACGAGGCCGATCCGCACGACAGTGGACTTCAAGGTCTTCATGACGACTTATGGTACGCCGGATTTCGTCCGATGCGACACCGCTGATTGCGATGGGGCCGTTGCTCGACTTACCCTTGCTGCCATGAGCACCATCCCCTGGCGATTGACGCTCGCGGCCAGCGGCGTCCGCGGCACGCTCTCCGCCCGCGGCGCGAACGTGAGGGTCTGCGGCCGCGGCGTGCTCAGTAGCGAGCTTCTGCAGGAGGAGTGGATCCGCGACGAGACGGAGACGCGGAACGGCCACCGCGGCATCATCGTGCTGTGCGCCTCCAAGGGTTGCAGCTTCTCGAACGTGCAATTCAAGGATATCGAGGTCCACGGCGACACGCTGAACCTGTTGGCGATCGACAACCTCGACCAAGACACGCCTTGGTCGCAGAAGGTCAGGAACGTGACACTGCGGGAGATCGAACTTGTGCTCGAGCGGGTGACGGTCACCGGCACGGAGCGGGGCCGCTGGTGGGGCCCGTTCAAGGACCGCGAGGGCCAGCCGATGAGGTCACGGCTCCGCACGGCCGATCCGGGGAGGATCAAGGTGCTCTTCGAGGATGTGTCGATCAACGGCGTGCGGCTCGAAATCCCTGTCTTCGGTCAGCAGGATGCGGCTGTCCGCAAACGCCTGGTCGATGACGGCCTCATCCACCGACCGCTGCTGTTCATCCACCACGGCCATCACATCATGCCCGGCGGATCGCAGCGTCCGGACGACCAGGTAGTCGCAACTCTCGTCGGCGAGAAACCGAAACGCGGGCATCGCCGATCAGGCTGACTGCATGACGATGGTTTCATGCGCGAGCATGTCGGCGGCGTACGCGAGCGCCGCCCTCACGTCTCCGGGCTGAAGAGCGGGGTAGCCGTCGTGCAACTCAGCGTCCGAGGCCCCCTCGCTCAACTTGCGCACGATCAACTCGACCGGAATCCTGGTGCCCTCGATCACGGGCTTGCCACCCATGACGTTGGGCACGATCTCTATTCGCGGATGTTTCATGAAAAGAACGCTCCGGCCCTCACCTTTCAACGCCTTTCTCAACCGACTCCCACAAGGCGCACTGACGTACCGTACGCGGTGTCAAGCGACCCGGAGCGAGTGCATCGTTTCCCCCGCTTTTCGGCTCAGCCCGTCACCGCGTCCTCGAGCTTCGCCGCTGGCACGGGGAACTGTTCGGCGAGTTCCGCCACCTCGCGGCGGGTCGTCTCGACGACGGAGGCGTCGTGCGGCGCCTTCAGCGCCCGCAGGATCCACGCCGCGATCCGCTTCATCTCGTCCGTGCCCATGCCGCGGGTGGTGAGCGCGGGCGTGCCCAAGCGGATGCCTGACGGATCCATCGGCTTCCGTTCGTCGAAGGGAATCATGTTCTTGTTGCAGGTGATGCCGCAGCGGTCGAGCGTCTCCTCGGCGAGTTTGCCGCCGATGCCAAGGGGCGTGACGTCCACGAGCATGAGGTGGTTGTCGGTGCCGCCGCTGACGAGCTTCACGCCACCGGCTGCGAGCGATTCGGCGAGCGCCTTCGCGTTCGCGATCACCTGCTTCCCGTAGGCCTTGAACTCTGGTCGAAGCGCCTCGGCGAAGGCCACGGCCTTGCCGGCAATGACGTGCATGAGCGGACCGCCCTGCTGCCCCGGGAACACCGATCGATCGAGACCCTTGGCGTCGGCGGCCCGGCACATGGCGATGCCGCCGCGCGGGCCGCGAAGCGTCTTGTGGGTCGTGCTCGTGACGAAGTCGGCCACGGGAACGGGATTGTCGTGGAGGCCGGCGGCGACGAGCCCCGCGTAGTGGGCCATGTCCACCATCAACTTCGCGCCGACCTCGCGGGCGATCTCGGCGAATCTGCCGTGCGGAATCTCACGGGGATAGGCGCTCGCCCCGGCCACGATCAGCTTCGGCTTGTGCTCGCGGGCCAGCCGGGCCACCTGATCGAAGTCGAGCCGGTGATCGTCGCGCCGCACGCCGTAGTGCACGAACCGGTAGAGCACGCCCGAAGCGTTGAGTTTCATGCCATGCGTGAGGTGACCGCCGTGGGCGAGGTCGAAGGCGAGCACGGTGTCGCCCGGAGCAATCGCCGTCATGTAGACGGCCGCGTTGGCCTGGCTGCCGGAGTGCGGCTGCACGTTCACATGCTCCGCGCCGAAGAGCGCCTTGAGCCGTTCGCGAGCAAGATCCTCCACCTTGCCCACGAACTCGCAGCCGCCGTAATAGCGGTGGCCGGGGTAGCCCTCGGCATATTTATTGGTGAGCACGCTGCCGACGGCCTGCATCACGGCCGGGCTCGTGAAGTTTTCGCTGGCGATCATCTCCAGGCCCTCGGCCTGGCGGGTCTGCTCGGCGGCGATGGCGGACCACACCTCGGGATCGTCCTGCTCCACGAAATTCGGCACGGCCTGCTGGCTGGAATGCACGACGCTCCTCCTTGGTGAACGGTGTCGAGGGAGACCGACGGTTCGATTGTCGGCCGCATCCGCCGCATCGTCAACGAAGTCGCCTGTCCCGCGGGCGGAATTGCACGCCGTGGATGTGGCAGCCATGCTACCCGGGGCGAGCGAGTATCCGTGGCACGTGAAAGGCCTTCCTCATGGACGCTGCGGTCTGGTCGCACGTGTACGACCCGCTGGGGTCGCAGCCGCTCTCGACCCTCGTGGCCCTGATGCCGCTGGCGGTGCTCCTCGGGCTGCTCGCGTTCGCCGGGTGGTCGGGCATGAAGGCGTCGGCGGCCGGGCTGGCCACGGCCTTGGCGGTCGCCTTCGGCGTGGTCGGCATGCCGGCCGATGCCGCCCTTGCGGCCTCCCTGCACGGCGCCGCATTCGGTCTTTTTCCGATCGGATGGATCATCGTCGCGGCGATGTTTCTCTACGCGATCTCGGTCGAGGCGGGCGCGCTCGACGTGATGAAGCGGTCGGTCACACGCCTCTCCGCCGATCATCGCGTGCAGGCCCTCCTCATTGCCTTCTCGTTCGGTGCCTTCCTCGAAGGGGCCGCCGGCTTCGGTGCACCGGTGGCGATCTCGGCTGCCCTCCTCGCCGGCGCCGGCTTCCCGGCCCTCGAGGCGGCCTGCATCGCCCTGATCGCCAACACCGCCCCCGTCGCCTTCGGCGCCCTCGGCACGCCGATCCTCACGCTCGCCAAGGTGACGGGCCTCGACGAACAGGCGATCTCGTCGCTGGCCGGCAGGCAGCTCCCGTTATTCTCGCTCATCATCCCGGCGTGGATGGTCGTGGCGATGGCAGGATGGCGAGGGCTCGCCGGCGTCTGGCCGGCAGTTCTCGTCTGCGGGGTGTCGTTCGCCACGGTGCAGTTCGCGATGGCGAACTTCGTCGGGCCGGCGCTGGTCGACGTGGTCGGTGGTGTCGCCAGCCTCGTCGTAATGGCCCTCTTTCTTCTTCGCTGGAAACCACGCGACTTATGGCGGTACGCGACCGCCACTGAGCCTCACGCGAGGCCGGATGGCGCGGGACATCAGGGGGATGCCGAACATGAGCCGGTCGATTCGCCCGGTCGGATCGCATGGGCATGGATGCCCTGGGCCTTTCTTTCGATCGCCGTCTTGCTCTGGGGGCTGCCCCCGGTGAAGGCCTCGCTCGACTCGCTCGCCACGCCGCCGGAGATTCGCGTTCCGCGGCTCGACGGCCGCGTGGCGAGGGTTCCCCCGGCGAGCCGCGAGCCGCAGGAGATCGAGCGGGCTCTCTACCGGATCAACTGGCTTTCTGCGGCCGGCACCGGCATCCTCGCCGCAGCGATCGTGTCGATCCCGTGGCTCGGCATTTCCTGGCGTCGCGCCGGCCGGATCGGGTGGGCCACGCTGGCACGGCTTCGCGAATCGCTCGCCACGATCGCGATCATGCTCGCGCTGGCGTTTGTCACACGCTATTCAGGCACCGACGTGACGCTCGGCCTGGCGCTCACGCAGACCGGCCCGGCCTACGCCTTCTTCGCGCCGCTCCTTGGCTGGCTGGGCGTGGCCCTGACCGGCAGCGACACCTCGAGCAACGCGATGTTCGGGAGCCTCCAACGGGTGACAGCCGAGCAGCTCGCGCTCGATCCCCTCCTCACCTGCACCGCCAACAGCACCGGCGGCGTCATGGGCAAGATGATCGACGCCCAGAGCATCGTCGTGTCGGCGACGGCGACGGGCGTGCATCGCCAGGAGGGGGCGATCCTGCGGAGGGTGTTCCCTCACTCCGTGGCGCTGGCGGTCCTGATGGGCCTGCTCGTCTGGCTCCAATCCGGCCCGCTCGCCTGGATGGTGCCGTAGCGGACTTGGAACAAGTCAGCCCGCGTCTTCGACGACGTCGTGCCCGGTCGCGGTGCGACGGCTGAAGAGGATGCCCAAGGTCCGCAGGTAGGTGTGGAGGCCGGCATCCTGGATTGGCAAGATGTGGGCTGGCTGGCCCGACTCGTTGTGGTGCGAGTGCCACAGGCCCGGCGGCGTGATGAAGACGGAGTGCGGCTTCCAGTCGAACCGCTCGCCATCCTTGATCGAGCCGTCGTCCGCGAGACTCCTGCCGACCATTGTGTAGCAGCCGGGCTTCGCATCGACGACAAGATCGACCGCCACCGATTGATGCCGGTGGGGCCGCTGTACGGCGTTGACCGGCAGGATGCCGAACATCGCCCAGAGCACGTGCGTGATCGTCATCGACTGTGGAAAGAGATGGTTGCCAAGCAGCACGCTCAGGCGATTGGCCCGCGCGCTTTCCGGATCGCGGACGACCGCGTCGAGCGCCTCGCGGATCGCGTCGCGTCGGTAGAGCGTGGGACCGAATCGCCGATCCACCGCCTCGGCGCCCAGGTGCCGCAGGAGCGGCCCGTCGTGCACCCAGTAGAGGGCCGCATCCTCGCCGGCGACATGCGTGGCGGCGCTCCTGGCCGGCAGCGTGAACAAGTCTCCCGCCTGCCATGGGATCTCCGTGCCGGTCGGCATGTCGATCGCGCCGTCGATGGAAAGCCGCGTGGTGCCGGCGCCCCGCATCACGAAAAAGAGATGGCTCGAGGCATTGGCATCGGTGACGATCGCATCGCCCGAATGGATGCGGACGAAGTTTGCGCACAGCCCCGGCGTCGTGGCGGGCCCAGGACAGCCAAGGAGGCCGCTCGTGTCGAGCGGCAGGATCCGTGTCGGCCCCTGCTCGTGGAGGTCGGCCCCGAACCGCGTGCCGGGCACGGGCTGCATGCGGCCATCGACCAGCGGATTGGAGGCCTGGCGGTAGTCATGAAACCGGGCGGCGACCGTCAGCCGCTCAACCGGATCATCGTGGGATCGCATGGGCTGAAGCATGGCGGAACTCCTAGAGGCCGACTGGAGGCCGACGACGAGGAGAGAAGTATACGGCCCGAGGCAAACGGCCGGGGAACGTGGCCGGCCTTCACTCGATCAAGAGAGGCTCGGGCATGAACGTGATGACCGGGATCAACAGGGCCAGAAGGCCGAGCATCGTCCGCACCAGCCCCAGCGGCCGCCCGTCCTCACGGATCGGCGGATGGTCGGTACCCATCAGCATCACGATCACCACCATCGCGATCCAGTTGAAGAGACCGAAGACAGCGATCGCCACCACAGCCCCGGCGAGCACGCTGCGGGCCAGCCACCTCGACCGACGGCCGAAGATCGCGTAGCTCACATGCCCGCCGTCGAGCTGGCTCACCGGTATCATGTTGAGGCCGGTGACGAGCAGCCCCACCCATCCCGCCATGAATAGCGCGTTGGGCTCGATCACGACGGCCCCGTCGGTCCGTACAGCTGACAGGATCCAGCGGGCCAGAGGCGAGAGGGCGAAGGGGCTGGTATCGCTCGGGCTGCCCACCGCCATGCCGACCGCCATCACCGGCAGGGCGACGGCGAGCCCGGCGATCGGCCCCGCCAGCGCGATGTCGAAGAGCTGCCGCCTGGAGGCCCGCGATCCCTCCATCCCGATCACGGCGCCAAGCGTGCCCGTGAGGAGCACCGGCACTGGCAGGAAGAAGGGAAGCGTGGCCGGGATACGGTGCCACCATGCCGCGACAAAATGCCCCGCCTCGTGGGCCGTGAGCACGGCCATCACCGACGCCATGTAGGCGAGGCCGCGGGGCCATTGGTCGGGCAGCCGGGCGATCGTGTCGTCGTCGAATCCCAACAGCATCGGCTGCCAACCGACGACGCCGGCGGCGAACGTCGTCAGGCCGGTGAGCAGATAGAGCAGGACCTGAAGCCACAGCCGCCGTGCTGCTGCACGCCCTGGGAGCGGTGACTCGTTGATCGAAAACGGGGTGGGCTGCATGCGGCCCCGAGGATACTTGTTTTGCGTGCGCACTGGTAAACTGGCGACCAGGTTCGAACGAGCACGGTGTCCCCGGACCGCTTTCAAGAAGGGATTCTTTCCATGCGTCAGCTCGCGTCACGATCCACGGCCGGTCTGGTCGTCTTCTCCCGCACGGCCCGTGCGGCCGTTTGCGGATGGTGCATGGCGATGGCGGTCGCATGCGGCTCGCCTGCCGGCCGGGCCGACGATCCCGACGTGCTCGGCATCGTCGCCATCGACAGCTACGGCGATCTCAAGAAACAGCTCACATGGGTCGGCGGGCAGGTCGGGCAGCCGGGGCTGGCCGCCATCGCCGAATCGCTGCTGATGGTCGCCACCCAGGGCCGCGGCCTCGCGGGACTCGACGCCTCCCGTCCACTGGGCGTGATCGTCACCGCCAACGGCCCGCTGCCGTTGGTTCACGGTTACGTGCCGGTGAAGAACCTCGACAAGCTGCTCGAGTCACTCGAAGCCGCGATCGGCCCGGCGGAATCCGACGGCGACGTGCGACACCTCGTGCTCCCAAGCGGCATCACGATCGATCTCGTGGAGCGCCAGACGCCCAGCGGCGCCTGGGCCGTTGCCGGCATCCCCGGAACGGGCAGCGGTGTTGACGATCCGTTGCCCCTGCTGGAGAAGGTAGTCTCGCCATTCTCGATCGGCGCGGAGCTTTTCCCGAGCCTGATGCCGGAGACACTCCGCCAGCAGTTGGAGATGCTGCTCGACCGTGCCGCCGGCGCCGCCGAGGCGCAGGGCCAGCGGATCGATCCCGACGCGGTGCGGGCGTTCGTCGCGACGCTCCGCGACACCGAATCGCTCGCCCTCGGGCTGGCGATCGATCCTCCAGGGAAACAGCTCTTCCTCGAAGCAAGCTCGACACAGGTGGCCGGTTCGGACGGAGCGACGTCGTCGGCCGCGGTACCACAGATCGCGCTGACCGTTGGCGCACCGGAAGCGACGGACGGCAGCAGGCCGACGATCCGTGGGTACGTCGCCCACGCGGTGTCGCCCGCGGTGCAGACCCAGATCACCGCCTCGCTCGACGCGGCACTCGCGTCAGAGGACGACGACCCTCTGGCCGCTTCGCTCGGAAGCACGTTCCGAAGCCTGGTGGCCGCCATGATGGAAGCCGGCGGTCTCGACGCCGCCATCACCGTCGATACGAGCCGAGTGACCAAAGACTCGCCGCTGCCGGAGTTGACCCTCGGTGCGCGGATCAAGGATGGCGCGACACTCGAGGCACGCGTCAAAAAACTGCTTGGGAAAGCATCCTCGCTGCCCCCGGGGATGACGGTGGCATTCGACACGGGAAAGGCCGGGGCCGCCACGCTCCATACGATCTCGCTCGATCTCGCCGAAACGCCTGCCGAGGAACAGTTCGGAACGTCGGCCGATCTGACGCTGGCCGTGGCGCCGAAGTATGCCTTCGTGCTCGCTGGCGGCGACGTGAAGGCGCGCGCGGCTGCCGTCCTTGCAGCCAGCGGCAAGCCCGATGCCGATGCCCGTCCGATCGCCGGCCTGCAGATGGCGATCGATGGGCTGCTTTCGTATGGGGCTTCCATGGCCGAGGGCGATGAGGCCGCGCAGGCCGCAAAGGCTGCGGCTGCCGCCCGCGAGTCCGGCGGTGGCACCCTGGAATTGTCCATGAGGCCGATTGAACGCGGCATCGCGACACGGCTGTCGGTCGATGCGGCGGCCCTCAAGGCGGGCACCGCGATGGCCAATGCCGGGCAGGGGGCTGCCGGAGGCGTGCCGCTGCCGGAGGGCTTCCCGATTCCGCTGCCCGTGCGATAACTGTCTCCATGACAGCCATTCGTCAGACGATCGCAGGCGCGAGCGTGCGCCACCTCGCGGAAGCCTACGGCACGCCGCTCTATATCTATGACGCGGAGATGGTCCGCCGACGCTGCCGCGATCTGGCGGCCTGGGACACCGTCCGATTCGCGCAGAAGGCCTGCTCCAATCTCGCCATCCTCAACCTCGTGCGGCAGGAAGGAGTGATGGTCGATGCCGTGAGCACCGGCGAAATTCATCGGGCCTTGGCCGCCGGCTACCTTCCGCATGCCGGTCGCGATCCCGGAGCCGACGGCCTGCCGCCCGTGCATCCAATCGTCTACACGGCCGACATCTTCGACCGTGAGAGCCTCGACACGGTCGCGAAACTCGGCATTCATGTGAACTGCGGCTCGGCCGACATGATCGAACAACTTGCCGATCGCGTGCCCGGCGCGAGTGTGACGCTCCGCGTGAACCCCGGCTTCGGCCACGGCCACAGCCAGAAGACCAACACCGGCGGCGAAGGCTCGAAGCACGGCATCTGGCACGCAGACATCGTGGATGTGCTGCGTCGGGCCGAGTGGGCCGGGCTCTCCGTGAGCGGGCTCCACATGCACATCGGCAGCGGCACCGACCTCGCTCACCTGGCCGAAGTGGCCGGGGCCCTCGAACGGGTGGCCATCGAAATCGGTCGCTCGCTGACGACGATCTCGGCCGGAGGCGGCCTGCCTGTGCCCTACCGGCCCGGCGAGGTTCATGCCGATCTTTCCGGCTACTTCACGCTCTGGGATGCCACCCGGAAGAAACTCGAGGATCTTTTCGGCCATCGCATCCGCCTGGAGATCGAGCCGGGGCGGTATCTCACGGCCGAGTCGGGCCATGTCGTGACGGAGATTCGCGCGATCAAGCACCAGGGCTCGCGGAAATATCTCCTCGTCGATGCCGGTTTCAACACGCTCGCGCGGCCCGTGCTCTACGGCTCCTATCATCCGATGAGCATCTGCCCGGCAACGGATGCATCGGCCGGCGAGGGTGAGATGGAGGAGGTGGCTGTCGGCGGACCGCTCTGCGAGTCGGGCGACATCTTCACGCAGGCAGACGGGGGATTCGTGGCCACGCGTTCGCTGCCGCGGGCGGCCGTCGGGGATTACCTCGTGATCGAAGTGGCCGGGGCCTACGGCTTCGTGATGGCCAGCAACTACAACTCCAAGCCCCTGCCGGCCGAGGTGCTCGTGGATGCCGGGCACCACAGGCTCGTCCGGGCCCGCCAAACGCCCGAGGATCTTGTCCGCGGCGAAACCGTGTGACACGGCTCGGAAAGCGACCGTTTTGTCGAAAATTCGCTGCCGGCTAGGATACCGGAGTCACCGATCCCCTGAATTTTTCCCACCAGCCCCGCCGATTCTCCCACCATGGCAAAAGCAGGCCCCCGCAAGAAGCTCCCCAAGGAACTGGCGGTCATCAACGCCGACAACTGCACGGGCTGCGAGAGCTGCCTGGAAGTCTGCCCCGTCGACTGCATCCTGAAGATCCAGCAGTACGACCAGTTCCACAACCTTCAGAGCTGGTGCGAGATCGATATCGAGCGGTGCGTGGGCTGTGAGGTCTGCGTGCACATCCCGGGCAAGAAATCGAATCCGTACGACCTGAAGGTCTGCCCGTGGGACGCCATTGAAATGGTGCCGACCGAGGAGGTTGCCCAGGTCGTGGCCCAGATCGGCGGCCCACCGGAATACGTCGACCAGAACTGGGACCGGCTCGTGGGTACGGCCCAAAAGCTCGCCGAGCTCAAGGCCGCCGCCGGTTAGTTTGACGGGCCATCGGCCATGCGTTAGAACGTGACGCATGTACACCATATCGCCCGACGTCCTGCGGGGCCATGTCCGACTCGCCTGCGTGCCGGGAATCGGCTCCCGGCTGCAACGGCTGCTGCTCGAACGATTCGGATCGCCCGAGGCCGTCTTCGAGGCAAGCCCCTCGGCGCTGCAGCAGGTGCCGAGGCTCGGGCCCAGGATCGCCCAGGAAATCACCGCCGCTGAATATGCGACCATGGCGGACGACACGATCGATCTGTGCCGATCGCGGGGCATCGACATCGTGCTCGCCAGTGATCCCCGATACCCCGGCCTGCTCTCGCGGATCGACGACCCGCCCTCGATTCTTTTCGTCCGCGGTGAATTTCGCCGCTGCGATGCGCTGGCCGTGGCGATCGTGGGCGCCCGGCATGCCACGGCGTACGGGCTTCGGGTGGCCGAGCGGCTGGCGGGCGGCCTGGCCCGCGCGGGCTATACCGTGGTGAGCGGATTGGCGCGGGGCATCGACGCCGCCGCTCACCGCGGCGCGATCAAGGCGGGAGGCCGCACGCTTGCCATTCTCGGCAGCGGCGTGCTCTCGGTCTATCCGCCCGAGCATGATGGACTCGCCGAGGAGGTGATCGCGCAGGGCGCGCTGGTGAGCGAGTTGCCGCCGCTGTGCGAGCCGACGACGGGCACCTTTCCCCAGCGGAACCGGATCGTGTCGGGGCTGTCGCTCGGCACGATCGTGGTGCAGGCCTCGGAGCGATCGGGGGCATTGATCACGGCCCGGCTGGCCGGCGAGCAGGGGCGAGAGGTCTTCGCGGTGCCTGGAGCGATCGACTGCCGGGTTTCCCGCGGCTGTCATGCCCTCATCCGAGACGGCGCGAAGCTCGTGGAGAGCGTCGACGACGTGCTGGAGGAATTGGGGCCGCTCTTCGAGACATGCGCCTCCCCCGATGGCAGGCCGGTAGCGGCACCCGCCGAACTCCAACTCGGCGACATCGAGCGGCATGTTCTCGGGGCGGTCGATGCCCGGGGAGCCGACGAGCCTGTCAACATCGACGATCTCGTCGCCGACACCGGCCTGACGGCCTCGCAGGTGCTGGCGACGATCGGCGTTCTCGAAATGCGCCGCATCCTCCGCCGCCATCCCGGCAATCGTGTCGCCCGGCGGTAGGAAATATCCATCTGCGCGACGCTACGTGGATGGCACGCCGTTTGCCGTTCCACAGAGGCCGGGGGCAGCCGAAAACGTTCCTGAACGGAGACTTCCCATGAAATGGCCAGCGATGCGAGTCAGTCCGTTGCAAAATGCCTCGGCTCATGAGGCAAAATGCATCGATGGGGGGAGTCTCCGGTGCTCGTTTGAGCAGATGGAATCACGGACGATGATGGCGGCCGACTCCGGCCGGATGGCCGTCGGCATGAACCTCGAAAACGTCGTCGATTGGTCGCCCGCGTGGACATTCACCGACGCCTTCAAGGCATCGCGGCCATGGATCTCGCATGCGTTCAACCCACAGACCTGGGAAACGACGTGGGATCCCTCCGCCGCCCCGACGCTCGACCTCGACGCCAATGGCAACATCCGTTCGCTGAAGACATGGACGCAGAACGGCGTCTCGATGAAGCAGTTCGCCGGCACGCTCATGTTCGCGGGGCTCGGCGGCGACTACGCAGGCGGCTCCTACCACGCCGAGTGGGACGGCACGGGAGACGTGACGTTCTCCTTCGATGCTGCCGTGACGGCCAGTGGCCGAACGCCATCGGGCCGCACCTTCGCCGATCTCCGCGTGACGCCCTCCGACAGCGGTATCTTTATGCGGATCGAGGCGACGAACCCTGCCGATCCTGTTCGAAACTTCAACGTCTGGATGCCCGACTGGCAGGGCCAGTCGTTCGTCGGCCAGCGGTGGCAGCCCGGGGCCACCTTCTCCCCGTTCCACCCGCTCTTCCTGGAGCGGCTCGCCCCGTTCAACACGCTCCGATTCATGGGGATGCAGGAGACCAATTCCTCCGACATCCGCACCTGGGCAGATCGGCGCGACGCCGCCGACATCCGCCAGGGATCCGGCGCCGAGGGCACGCCGAGCGAGCCGATCGCCAACGGCATGTCGGTGGAATACATGGTGCAGCTGGCCAACGATCTCGATGCCGATCCGTGGTTCAACATGCCCTATCTGGCTGATGATACATTCGTGCGGAACTTCGCCACGTATGTCCGCGACCACCTCGAGCCGGGGCGGAAGGTCTACGTCGAGTGGGCCAATGAGGTCTGGAACTTCGGCTGGGGCTTCGAAGCCTCGCACTGGGTCGCCCAACAGGCTGCCGCGGAGCGTCTCGATCCCGACTACGGCCAGTGGATCGTCACCGCCCGAGAGGCGAAGCGGGATTTCGACATCTGGTCGGATATTTTCGCCGGCCAGTCGAACCAACTGGTCCGCGTGGCGGCCGGACAGGCGGCGAACGTATGGATCGTCGAACAGATCGCGACACGGATGGGAGGCTCGTTCGACGCGATCGCACTGGCCCCCTACATCACGTACACAGACGAGCAACGGGCAGGCTACACCTCGGCCACGACGGTCGATCACATCCTTGCCGACGCACGTGTGAACGTCGAGACCTCGCTCCAGTGGACGCGGGACCATGCCGCCCTCGCGTCGCGGCTCTCGACGCAACTGGGCCGGCCGATCCAGCTCGTGGCCTATGAGGGTGGTCCGCATCTCGACGGCCGTGGCGAAGCGTACCAGCAGGCCTTTTACAACGCGACGAACGATCCTCGAATGGGGCAGATATCCCGCGACTATCTCAAGGGCCTCGACGCGGCCGGCCTCGATCTCTTCGTCGACTTCCAATTCACGGGCCAGGCCGGCGCCGCCCCGTGGGGTGATTTCGCGAAGCTGCACCGCATGGACCAGCCCCTCTCCACATCGTATCTCTACAACGCTGTGGTCGCCGCCGCGAACGGCTCGCTGTGGGATGACACGCTTCCGCCCCCTCCGCCGCCGGTGGTGTCGATCGCGTCGGCAGCCATTATGGAGGGTGTCACGGGCCGGAGACTGCTGCAGTTCACGGTCTCGCTCTCGGCCGCCGCCACGGAGCCGGTGAGCGTGCGCTGGGCCACGACCAACGGTACGGCACGGGCTGGGAGTGATTACGTGGCCGCCGGGGGAACGGCCTCGTTCGCGGCCGGTCAGACGACGACGACAGTGGGCATCTGGGTGAAGGGGGATCGGCTGCGGGAAGCCAACGAAACCTTTTTCGTCACGCTCTCCGCCCCGACGCGGGCGACGCTCTCGACGTCGGCGTGGCGGGCGACGGGCCTGATCGTCAACGACGACGGGCTGACCCGGGCGCAGCTCGCGGCCGCGTTCGCGGCGATGTCGACCTTCAACGTCAACGCATCGCGGCGAAAGTGACCGGCCGTCTGCTCCCCCGGCAGGCCATCAATCGGTCCTCCCGCGACACGATGCGATGAGGACGGACGGCGGAAAAAGTTCGTGATGTTTTGGTCCTTCCGAGAATCTCCTCGTTGCGGAGGATTCAGAAGGGGGTGCCCCTGCCCACGAAAATCCAAGATGGACCGGTGTTTTTTCGCACGAACGAGTAGAATCCCCCGGTATGGATACTGCGCTTTTCAATCGTGCCGAAGGCATCCGGACCCGACTCCTTCAACTGCGAGACTCCCTTTGACTGGGAAGGCCGCAAGAAATCCGCCTCGAAGATCGAGGATGCAATGGGCCAGGCCGGCTTCTGGGATAACAACGAGCAGGCCCGGGCCACCGTCGCGGAACTGAAGAGCGTCAACGCGATCCTCAAGCCGCTCGACGAAGCGCTCGCCGTGGCGACCGACCTCGAGGCCCTGGAGGAACTCGCCCGCGAGGACGAATCGCTGGAGGCCGAACTCGCCGTCGAGACGGACCGGCTCGAGAAGCTCGTCGATGCTCTCGAACTCACGTCGCTCCTCTCCGGACCGCACGATTCGTGCGATGCGCTGGTGTCGATCCACGCGAGGGACGGCGGCACGGATGCCAACGACTGGGCCGAGATGCTCCTTCGGATGTACTCAGCCTGGGCCGGGAAGCACGAGTGCGACGTCGAACTGCTTGACCGACAGGACGACGCCGTGGCGGGCATTCAGAGCGCCACCGTCGCCGTCCGGGGCCCGTGGGCCTACGGATACTTGAAGGGGGAGACGGGAATTCACCGGCTGGTTCGGATCAGCCCGTTCAACTCCGAGGGCAAGCGTCAGACGAGTTTCGCGGCGGTCGACGTCTCACCGGATATCTCCGACGACGACGCCGAGGTGGAGATCAAGGACGAGGACATCCGGGAAGACGTTTTCCGAGCAAGCGGCGCCGGCGGCCAGCATGTCAACAAGACGTCGAGCGCCATCCGGCTCACCCACTTTCCCACCGGAATCGTGGTCCAGTGCCAAAGCGAGCGCAGTCAGCACAAGAACCGTGCCACGGCGATCAAGATGCTCCGCGCCCGCCTCGCCCGTCTCCAGGAGGAGAGGCGGGAGGCCGAGCAGCTCGCCCGCTACAAGCAGCAGCCCAAGACGGGATTCGGGTCGCAGATCCGCAATTACTTCCTCCACCCCGATCAGCGGGTGAAGGACCAGCGGACCGGCCACTACGTCGGCAGTTTTCAGAGCGTGCTCGACGGCAATCTCGACGGATTCCTCGACGCCTACCTCCGGTGGAGGGCAACCGGGGCGGCGCCCGAGGCCGGCGGCGACGACGAGTGATCCGCTGGACGCCAGGACCGCCCCGGGATAGAGTTTGTGCTTCGGTTGTACGACAGCGACAAGGAATCCGATGGCGGAAAAAGAACAGGCACTCGAGGTTGAAGGCGTGGTCACCCAGGCTCTCGCCAACACGCGGTTCCGGGTGCAGATCACCGGCGGCCACATTGTGAACGCGCACGTGGCCGGCAAAATGCGGAAAAACTTCATCCGCATCGTTCCGGGCGACAAGGTGAAGGTCGAACTCTCTCCCTACGACCTCACGAAGGGCCGGATCACGTTCCGCGAGCGGTAGAAGCGCCGTCGGCCAGTTCCCAACGTGCTCCGATCAAGCCTCGCGGAACAGAATTCGCTCCACGCATCCCACGAGGGGTTGCCCGTGCCATGGAGCCGGCCTTGCTGGCAAGCGAAGCCATGGATGGCGAGAGCGCAGCCAGCATGGAGTGAGCGAAGGCCAGGAAGGCCGTAGCGAACGTCCGGCGATATGGCACGGGCAACCCCGACCTACGCGAGACGCCCTTAGGACACGCGTGGACCGTCTTGCTCGGGCGACTGCTCTGTCGCGTCCCGTTTCTCCAGGAACTGCTTCAGGTCGCCAAATGTCCGGAGGGGTTCCTTGCCCTCCCGCATCGCCTTGGTGATCGGCGGCTGTGGCTTCTTCGAGGCGACCGTGTAGGACCGTGGGGCCCGGTCTCGCGGCGGCTTTGCAGGCTCACGTGTGGGTCGCGGGCGCGGCGGTCGCGATGGCGGTGCCTCGGCCTGCCCGCCGCTCGACCGGGGCTGCTCCTGTGCATGGGGCTTGGCGGCAGGCTTCTCCCCGCGTGCGGGCCGCTTCTGCTCGCTGCCGGGCTTGATCATCGTCAAGGCGACGCGGCGGCGGGCCTTGTCGATCTCGAGCACCCACACCTTCACGATCTGCCCGACACTGACGACGTCGTGCGGATCCCGCACATACCGGGTCGAAAGCTGGCTGATGTGCACCATCCCGCTGTCATGGAGTCCGATATCGACGAAGGCACCGAAATCGACCACGTTGAGCACCGCCCCCTGCAACTCCATGCCGACCTGCAGGTCTTCCAGTTTGAGCACGCCCTTCTTGAAGAAGGGCTGCGGCAGATCCTCTCGCGGATCGCGGCCCGGCCGGGATAGTTGCTCGATGATGTCGGCCAGGAGCATGCGGCCCACGCCCAGTTCCGCCGAGAGAGCGGCGAGGTCGAGGCCGGCAGCCTTGGTGGCCAGCGTCTCGGCGGACTGCCGTGTCACGAGGTCCTCGATCGTGCCCCCGAGCCGCTCGAGCACCTTCTCGGCGATCGGGTAACTCTCCGGATGGATCCAGGTGGCATCGAGCGGGTTGGGGCCGCCTGAGATCTTGAGGAATCCGGCCGCTTGCACGAACGCCGCCTCGCCGAACCCTGGGACTTCGAGAAGCTGCTGCCGCGACGTGAAGGGCCCGCTCTTCGTCCTCCATTCGTGGAGGTTGCGGGCGGTGGTCTGATTGAGACCCGAGACATACCGCAGCAGGGCGGGGCTGGCCGTATTCAAATCGACGCCGACATAGTTGACGCAGCTTTCGACCACGGCATCGAGCGAGGCATGGAGGTGCCTCGCCTTGACGTCGTGCTGATAGAGGCCGACGCCGATGTTGGCCGGCTCGATCTTGACTAGCTCCGAGAGCGGATCCTGCAGACGCCGGCCGATGGAGATGGAGCCCCGCACGGCCGCCTCGTGATCGGGCAGTTCTTCGCGGGCATACCCGCTCGTCGAATAGACGCTGGCCCCCGCCTCGTTGACGATCACGTAGGCAATGTCGAGCGGCTGGAGTTCGCCGGTCACCAACTCCGACACGATCGTCTCCACCTCGCGGCCGGCGGTGCCGTTGCCGATCGCGATCACCGAGCAGCGGTGCGTGGTGGCCATTTCAACGATCGTGCGCACCGCGGCCTCCCGCTTCTCCTTCTGGCCGACGATGTGGAGCACCGCATGTGCCACCGGGCTGCCATATTCGTCGATCACCACGGCCTTGCACCCGCTCTTGAAGCCCGGATCGATCGCCATCACGCGGCGACCGGCGACCGGAGGCTGAAGCAGCAGGTTTCGCAGATTGCGGGCGAACACCGCCACGGCATGCTCCTCGCAGGCCTCGGTGATCTCGCGGCGAATCTCCCGTTCGAGGCTCGGCAGCACCAGACGCTGGAGGGCATCGCGGGTGCATCCCCTCAGAAATTCGGCATGCGGATGGTCGGCGGGAACGAGCAGCCCTTCGGCCACCGCCTGCATGTCCGATTCGGGCCCCTCCACCCGCACCTTGAGCAAGCGGGCCCGCTCGCCGCGATTGATGGCCAACGCCCGGTGTGGAGGCACCCGGTCGATATGCTCCGAGTACTCGAAGTAGTCGCGATAGTGCTTCTCGTCCTTGGAAAGCGGCTTGCCGGCGGCCTCGACCCGCTGGCTCTTCAGCCGCCCCGACCTGGCGAGAATGCCGCGAAGCTGCTGCCGCAGGGCAGCCTGTTCGCTGAACTCGTCGGCAATGATGTGGCCGACCCCGAGGAGCGCGTCGGCCACCGACGTCACCTGCACGTCGGGATCGATGAAGTCGGCCGCCCTCGTATCGAGATCGTTCGCCGCCGGATCGGCGGCAAGAATTTCGCGGGCAAGCGGCTCCAGACGTCGCTGCCTCGCGATCTCCGCCAGCGAAAGCTTCCGAGGCTTGTAGGGGAGGTAGATGTCTTCGAGCTGCTTCGAGCTCTCGGCCGCCGCAATCCGCGATTCGAGTTCGGGCGTCAGCTTGCCCTGGCCCTGGATCGTCCGGAGGATCGTCTGCTTGCGTTCGGCGAGCTGACGAACCTTGCCCACACGCTCGGCGATCCGACGGATGTCGATTTCATCGAGCCCACCCGTCTGGTCCTTGCGGTAGCGGGTGATGAACGGAACGGTGTTGCCCTCGTCGAGGAGGCGGACGGCAGCCTCGACGCCTGCAGCGGATAGCCCGAGCCGCTGGGCAACCTGCCCGAGGTCGATGAGCACTGTGGATCCCATACGGCGGAAACTCGGTAATTCGAGGAATCTAGGGTCGCCATGGCCCGGGTGTCAAACCGCATGCATCAGACCGGTTCCCGCGTTACCCCATTCCGCCCGGCTTTCCATGGAGAGCCGGTGGGGTGGCCACCGTGCGATACCGGCTTTCAAACGATGCCGTGGCCTTGACGCACCTGCCGAAAGGGCCCTATTTCCCACGCTTCGCGGCCGGCGCGGCGTGGCACCCGGGCAGGGCACTGATGTTCGGAGAACGTCGACCGATTGACTGGAGCAAATGCGTCGGGCGTGACGATCACGACACGCAAGCGGGACGCGGCATGCGACTTCGGCCGGCGGTCGACGCGTCCCTCAGATCCATTCCGGAGTTCACGCCCCGATGACCAGCACCACCGCGTCCCAGACCGCTTCCCAGACCGGCTCGCCGGCCCCCTCCGACTGGCTGCCCGCCGTGCCGCTGCTCGCACTCGACCGCCAATATGCCTCCCTCAAGAAGGAACTCCGCGCGGCAATCGAGCGGGTATGTGACTCGGGGCGGTTCGTACTCGGCCCAGACGTGGCCGATCTCGAGGCCGATCTCGCCCGAGCCCTCCGGGTGCCGCACGCGATCTCGTGTGCCTCTGGGAGCGACGCCCTGCTGCTGGCGCTCATGGCCCTCGATATCGAGCCAGGCGACGAGGTGATCGTCCCGAGCTACACCTTCTTCGCCACCGCCAGCGCCGTGACCCGCCTGGGCGCCGTGCCGATCTTCGCCGACATCGACCCGGCGACCTATCTCGTCGATCCATCGGACGTGGAGCGGAAGATCAGCAAGCGGACGAAGGCGATCATCCCGGTCCATCTCTTCGGCCGGACGGCCGACATGGATGCCCTGTTGCCGATCGCGAAGGCGGCCGGCGTGCCGATCGTCGAGGACGCCGCCCAGTCGATCCTCTCAACCTGGCACGGACGCTGCACCGGCGCGCTTGGCGACATCGGCTGCTTCAGCTTCTATCCGACCAAAAACCTCGGTGGCGCCGGCGACGGCGGGTTCGTCACCACCACCCGCGACGACCTGGCCGCGAAACTTAAACTGCTCCGGGTCCACGGCATGGAGCCTCGCTACTACCACGATCTGGTCGGCATCAACAGCCGGCTCGACACGATCCAGGCTGCGGTGCTGCGGGTGAAACTGCCGCATCTCGACGATTGGACTTCGGCACGGCAGTCCAATGCCGCCCGCTACATGGATCTCTTCGCCCGCTATGACCTCGCAGGACGGATCACCGTGCCCGGCGACGAGCCGCGGGGCCGCCATGTCTGGAACCAGTTCGTCATCCGCGTGGCCGACGGCCACCGCGATGCCCTCCGGGCACATCTCTCGAAGGTCGGAATCGGCACCGAGATCTACTATCCCGTGCCGCTCCACATGCAGAAGTGCTTCGCCTTCCTTGGCTGGCAGAAGGGCGACCTACCCGAGACCGAGCGGGCCGCCGAGGAGACCCTCGCCCTGCCGATCTTCCCCGAACTCACCGCCGACGAACAGCGGACGGTCGTGGGCCGGATCGCGGAGTTCCTGAAGGCTCCGCCGGTAAGTCAGCCGACCGCATCGAAACCGGCCGCCGAATCGCCCCTCGCGCAGACGCCGCACGTCGTCCGCCGCGCCGGCGCGGTCGGCCGTGCCGACGAGGTGCGGTGCTAAATATACGCCTGCGGGGCCATCCATGGCCCCCGCAGGCTTACGCGGCTGCGAGGCAAGCCAAGGTTGCCTAGAGCCGCGATGGCTCGCCATCCAGGCGAGCCTCGCCAAAGCCGAAGCAGGCCCGACAGGGATGCTGAGGCGCGAAAGCGAGCGCCATCCATGGCCCCCACAGGCTTGGGCAGGTCGGAGGCAAAGCCAAGGTTTGCCTCGACCTGCGGCGGCCGCCTTCCGGGCGGCCGTCGCCAAAGCCGAAGCAGGCCCGACAGGGATGCTGAGGCGCGAAAGCGAGCTGTCCTCTTTCTGCATTCGAGAATGCGTGAGGGGTTGCCCGTGCCCCGTGAGCTGGCGTAGCTGGCAAGCGGAGCCATGGATGGCGGAGCGAAGCCAGGTCCGAGTGAGCGAAGGGCAGGATGCCCGCAGCGAACGTCCGGCGACGGGGAACGGGCAACCCCGAGCCACGGAAAACCGCGATGGACCTCGCAGGGAGGGCAAGGGGCTGGCGGCGAGGGTACGATGCTGCGTCGGTCCGATCGTTTGTTTTCCCGCACGCACAGGTCCACCCCATGGCTTCCGCATCGAAGCGCCCGCCGAAGACGGCCCCCCACAAACTGCCCGCCATCGACATCAAGACACGCACATTGATCATCGAACTGGCCGACGAGGTCGCCGCCGCCGCCGAACGGAAGCGCGACCCGTTCCTCGACATCCCCACCCGCAGCCTCTCCAACGTCCGCTTCAACAAGTCGCGGAAGATCATTGAGATGGGAGGGCAGACCAACCGACGGCAGTTGTTCAACCTTTCCCAGGCCAAGAGCTACATGCAAACGTTGCTCGTGGCCACGGGCTGCAAATCGCTCATCGAGCAGCAGAAGACAACCAGCATCCGAGGCCTCTACTACCTTCTCAAGCACACGATCGAGGGCACCCGGGAGGAGACGTTCGCCACCCAGGAGGAATGCGACCCGATCATCGAAGATCTGGAGGTGACCCTCGAGAGCCTCCGAGAGGAACTGCACGTCTACGCCAGCAACCGCGGCGGCATGGTGGGACCGATCACGCTCATCGACTCCGGTGACGAGATCGACTGCGCTCGCATGGGCTCTGGCGGGTACTCGATCCCGTCGATCGTCGAGGCCGACGTGATCAAGTTCAAGTCGTGCGATGCGAAGTTCATCCTCCATGTCGAGAAGGACACGGTCTGGCGCCGGTTCAACGAGGACAAGTTCTGGAAGAAGCACGGCTGCCTCCTCACGCACGGTGGCGGCCAGCCCCCACGCGGCGTCCGGCGAATGCTCTACCGGCTCCACCACGAACTCAAGCTGCCGATCTACTGCCTGCTCGATAATGACCCCTGGGGGTACTACATCTACTCGGTGCTCAAGCAGGGCTCGATCAACCTCGCCTACGAATCGAAGCGGATGGCGATCCCGGAGGCCCGCTTCCTCGGCCTGCGATCCCGTGATTTCGACCGCTGCAAACTCTCCCCGAGCGTGCAAATCGCCCTCAATGATTCCGACATCAAGCGGGCCAAGCAGATCGCCGCGTATCCCTGGTTCGCCGGCAAGAAGGGCTGGCAGAAGGAGATCGAGACGATGCTGAAAAACGGCTTCAAGCTCGAGGTCGAGTCGCTGATATCGAAGGACATCAGCTACGTGACGGAGGTCTACGCGCCGGAACGAATCGAGGAAGCCGACTGGCTGGACTGAATATACG
>JBJTOU010000223.1:0-11223 GCA_046074725.1 Planctomycetia bacterium | reverse complement strand
AAAAGCAAACGAAGCAAAACAAAGGAGGATGACATCCTGGATAAGAACAACAATTGGTTTTATAGGGTCACTGTAGGTTCGTTAGGCAACTTCTGGGCAACAGTTTGCCTTGTAGAACTCATGGATATGGCTTTTTCCATTGACAACGTTTTTGCTGCAGTATTGTCGATCGTCGGGGCGACGACAGCCCTGGTCGCCGCGCTCATCGGCACCGTGCAGAACGACCTCAAGCGGGTGCTCGCCTATTCCACGATCAGCCAGCTCGGCTACATGTTCGTGAGCCTCGGCACGGGCACGCTCCTCGGCTTCACGGCCGCGATCTTCCATCTCGTGACGCACGCCTTCTTCAAGGCGCTGCTTTTCATGGGCGCCGGATCGGTCATGCACTCGATGGGGGGCGTGATCGACATGCGGCGGTTCGGCGGCCTTCGCCGGATCATGCCGATCACGGCCGCCACGTTCCTCGTCGGCTCGCTGGCCCTGGCGGGCATCGCCCCGTTCGCAGGATTCTTCAGCAAAGACGAGATCCTCGCGAGCCTTCACTCCCGTGGCTGGCCCGACGCCCACCATGCCGGAGATCATGCCGCGTCGGACAGGCCGCATGGGTCGCTGGTTTCCTATGTCGTGCCGCCGGCTGATTCGCCCGTCGCGATCGACTCCATCGACCAGCCCGCCACCTTCCGCACGCTCTTCTGGATGGCCCTGCTGACGGCCGGGCTCACCGCGTTCTACACGTTCCGCGCCGTCTTCATGACGTTCACCGGCCCCACCCGGGTGCCGGACGAGGCGGGCCACCATGCCCACGAATCGCCGCCGGTGATGACGGGGCCGCTCGTGATCCTCGCCGTCGCATCGGCGGTGAGCGGCTGGCTGCTCTTCGGCACCCATGCGCTTTCCGACTTCCTCGCCGCGACGCCCTCCTTCACGGCGCCGGCCGTCGCCGCGACGGCCGTGAAGCCGGCCTTTCACTGGAACCTCGCGATCCAGGGCACGCTCGCGGCCGCCATCGGCATCGCCATCGCGGCCGTGGGCCATCTCGGCCGCCGCAGCGACGGCCCGCAGATGGAGCGGTTCCTCGGGCCGCTGGCGACGCTCTTCGCGAGAAAGTTCTTCCTCGACGAGATCTACACGGCGCTCGTGGTCCGCCCGCTGGAGGCGTTTGCCCTGCTCGCTGCGGTGTTCGACCGTCGCGTGATCGACGGGCTCGTCGACACGGTCGCCAGGATTCCCCTCGTCGGGGCCGCAGTAGTGCGGCAATTCCAGTCGGGACTCCTCCAACGGTATGCCCTCGCCGGCGTGGTCGGCGTGCTGGCCATCGTCGTCGCCCTCGCGTGGCAGCTTCGCGGCTGACCGTCATCCCAGCCATCCCGATCATCATGAACGGCATCTCCCACTCCGCCCATCTTCTGCTCGTCATCGCCACGCCGCTCGTCGGTGCGGTCGTCGCCTGGCTCATGGGAAGCAGGGGGCGGCACGCCGTTCGGCAGAGCGCCGCCATGACGACGGTGATCACGCTCGTGGCGGCCGGATTGCTGGTCATCCGCTTCCTCGGGCGACCGCTCGGGACGTCCGGCGAGCCCTTCGGGCCCGTGGAATGGCCATGGGTGGTCGAAGGGATGTTCGACATCAGGCTCTCCCTCGGCCTCGACGGCCTGTCGATCTGGCTCTTCGGCCTCTCGGCCCTCCTCTCGCTCACGGCGGTGCTCGTCAGTTGGGATGCGATCGCCGATCGCCCAGTCGGCTTCTACGTGCTGCTGCTGTTGCTCGAGGCCGCGATGCTCGGCGTGTTCGCCGCCCGCGACGTCATCCTCTTTTACGTCTTCTTCGAATTCACGCTCGTGCCGCTCTTCTTCCTGATCGGCATCTGGGGGCACGACGAGCGGCGGAAGGCGGCTGTGAAGTTCTTCATCTACACCCTCGCCGGAAGCGTGCTCTCGTTTCTGGGGCTGCTGGCGATCGTGCTGTGGCACGCCTCGCAGACCGGCACGATCACCTTCGACATCGCCTCGCTCACCGCCGGCCTGCAGGCCCACCCGCTCCCGATGACGGCCGAGGGGGGCTGGCTCCAGTGGATCGTGTTCCTCGCCCTCTTCGCCGGGTTCGCCGTGAAGGTGCCGATCGTTCCCTTCCACACATGGCTACCGCTGGCCCACGTCGAGGCGCCGACCGGCGGCAGCGTCGATCTGGCCGGCGTGCTGCTCAAGATCGGCATCTACGGCTTCCTCCGCTTCTCACTGCCGATGCTGCCCGAAGCGAGCGCCGCGGCCGCCCCGTGGCTGGTGGGCCTCGGCGTGTTCGGGATCCTCTACGGGGCGCTCGTCGCCCTCGTGCAGACCGACCTCAAGCGACTGGTCGCCTACTCCTCGGTGAGCCACATGGGCTACATCGTGCTGGGTCTCTTCGCCCTCGAGCCGGTCGCCGTCGAGGGGGCGAATCTGCAACTGATCAACCACGGGCTCTCGTCGGCCGGCCTCTTCGCGCTGGTCGGCATGATCTACGAGCGGTTTCACACGCGGAACATCGCCAGCCTCGGTGGCATCGCCGCCAAGGCTCCCTGGCTGACGGTGCTCTTCATGCTCTTCACGTTTTCAAGCATCGGTCTCCCAGGCCTCAATGGTTTCGTGGGCGAGTTCATGATCCTCGCCGGGGCGTTCCAGCGGGCCTGGACGGGAGTCGCCGGGCCGCTTGCGAAGCCCTACCTGATCCTGTCGGTGTCGGCGGTGGTGGGCGTCGTCCTCGGCGCCTGGTACATGCTCTGGGCAGTGGAGCGGGTCTTCTTCGGACCGTCTCGCGAGCCGCCCCGAACCGGCGGCCATCACCATCATGGCGGTCACGGAGGTCACGAGGATGCCGATCGATGCGATCTCCGCTGGCACGAGGCGGCCGCGCTGCTGCCGCTCGTGCTCTTTGTGATCTGGATCGGTGTCGCCCCGCAGGCCTTCCTGCGGCCGTCGGCGGCGGCGATCGAACAGAGCAGCCGGGCCGCCCGCGAGGCATTCGATCAGCGGATCGACGCGGTCCCGCACCCGACCGCCCCCCGTCACCAGGTCGCGACCGCCGACCCCGCCGCTCCCCGGGACTGAAGCCTCATGACGACATCCCTCGACACGTTCACGCTGCTCGCCCCCGAATTGGCCCTGTTGGCCGCCGCGCTCGTCGCCCTCCTCGGGGCGGCATTCGCCGGCCTGCGGAGCGGCTGGCTGGTGGCGATCCTCGGCATCGCCGCCGCGATGGCGCTGGCCGGTGGCGTTCCGGCCTCCGACACGGCGATCACGTCTGGGCCGATCACGCTCGACGGGTTTTCAGGCTCGCTCCGATGGCTGGTGCTCGTCGTCGGCGGCATCCTCGCCCTCGTGCAGTCAGGCGACCTCTTCCGGTCGGCAGTGACGCACGGCAGCGGCCTTTCCCGTGGCGGCACCTGCGAAGAGGCTGGCACGTTCCTCATCCTTCTGGCTGGCCTCTCGCTCGTCGGCGTCGCGAACGATCTTGTCTTGCTCTTCGTCGGCCTCGAACTCGTCTCGATCCCGACCTACATCCTCCTGGCACTCAAGCGCACCGATGCGGCTGGGCAGGAGGCGAGCCTGAAGTATTTCTTCCTGTCGCTCGTCGCCTCGGCCCTCTTCCTTTACTCGGCCGTCTGCTTCTATGGCCTCGGCGGCTCGACCAACCTGCAGGCGATCGGCGGCGCCCTGCGATCGGCCGATCCGCGGATCGCGGGCATGGCCACGGTGCTACTGCCCGTCGCGCTGGGGATGGCGATGGCCGGGGCCGCCTTCCGCCTGGCGGCCGTGCCGATGCACTTCTACGCCCCGGATGTCTATCAAGGCACGAGCCCAGGCAACGCCGCCCTGCTCTCCACGCTCCCCAAGATCGCCGGGATCGTGGTGCTGGCGCGGGTGCTCGGCCTGGCGATCCAGCCGATTGGCGCTCCCGGCGAGACCGGGCCCGCGGCCCAGATCCATCTCTCCTTCCTCTGGCACCTCGCCGCCATCCTCGCCGCGATCACGATGACCGTCGGCAACGTGATGGCGCTGGTGCAGAACAACCTGCGACGGCTCCTGGCCTGCTCGTCGATCGCCCATGCCGGCTACCTGCTGGTGGGCATCGCGGCCGCGGCGGCCGCTGCCGGAACGCGGGCGGAGCGGCCTTTCGATGGCGCCGCAGCCGCCGACACGATGTGGACGATGGGGCTCGGCGGCATGTCAGCCACGCTCCTCTATGTCGCGACCTATGTGCTGGCGACGGCCGGCGTCTTCGCCGCGATCGCCTATCTCGGCCATGTCTGGCCAGAGTGGTCGAGCGGCAGCGGCCCGCGACCGCCGCGCGAGGAGATCGCCGAGGTCGATGATCTCGATGGGCTTTCCTCGACCAACCCCGTCGCGGCGTTCTCGCTGGCCGTCTTCCTGCTGTCGCTTGCGGGTATCCCGCCGCTGCCCGGATTCTGGGGCAAACTCACGCTGGCCACGGCGGCACTCGAGGTCGATTGGACGAGCCCAGTCACACTTGGCAGCCGACGCGCCTGGTTCGTGGCGTTGGCGGTGATCCTCGTGCTCAATGCCGCCATCGCCGCGGCTTACTACCTGCGGCTGGTCGCCGCGATGTATTTCAAGACGACGAAGAAGGGAGTGCAAACCGATGGCGGCCTCGCGGCGGGCATCGGGATGCTCGTCTGCCTGTTGCTGGTGCTCGTCCTCACCGCACGGCCGGGGCGGCTCTTCGCGCCGGCCATTCGTGCCGGCTCGGCGGCCACCAACCTCCTTTCCGCCGGCGGACCATCGGCGCCCGTCGCGGAGCGCGGGCTCGCCTCCACGGACCATCGTTTTCATGAGCACCAACCCTGATCAGCAGGCCGTTCGGGCCGTCTTGGCCGGCATCGCCGACCCCGAGTCGGGCCGCCCCGTCACGGAGATGGATCAGGTCCGAGACGTCGCGTGCGGGCCCGATTCGATCAACGTCTCGATCGCCCTCACCAGCCACTCGGCGATCCTCTGGAGCCAGACCCGCGGCCGGGTGGAGGAGCTGCTCCGCACCCGGTTTCCGCAGGTGCCGCACGTCCGCGTGACGATCGTTCCGCATGATCGTCCGCCGACGAAACTCGGCCAGATCGGTATCGAGGCCAAGAGTGTGATCGCCGTCGGAAGCGGCAAGGGGGGAGTCGGCAAGAGCACGATCGCCGCGAGCATCGCGATCGGACTGGCCCGGGCGGGCAGCCGCGTCGGCCTGCTCGATGCCGACGTCTACGGCCCGAGCGTGCCCCACCTGCTGGGCCTGTCCGGCCGGCCGCAGATCGACCAGGGAAAGATCGTGCCGATGATGCACCCTGCCGGCGGCGCCGCCACGCACCCGATGCCCGTCATGTCGATGGGGTTCATGGTGCCGGCCGGTGAGGCCGTCGTATGGCGGGGCCCGATGCTGCACGGCGCGATCACGCAGATGCTCCGCGACACGCTCTGGGGGCCGCTCGACTATCTCGTGATCGACATGCCCCCGGGCACCGGCGACATCGCGCTGACCCTCTCGCAGGCGCTCCCCCTCACCGGCGCCGTCGTCGCCTGCACGCCGCAGGACGTTGCGCTCCTCGACGCCACCAAGGCGATCGCGATGTTTCGCAAGGTGAACATCCCGATTCTCGGGATGGTGGAAAACATGAGCTTCTTCGTCTGCCCCGACACGAACAAGCGATACGACATCTTCGGCACCGGCGGAGCGAAGCGGACGGCGAAGGATCTCGACATTCCGTTCCTGGGCGAAGTGCCGATCCAGATTCCCATCCGCGAGCATGGCGACGCCGGCAGGACCTCGGCCAACTACGACGACCCCGCCAGCCGTCCCTATCTCGAGGCGATCTGCACCAGGCTCGTGGGCAACCTCGCCGCCTCGACCGCCGCCCGGCCCCCGATGCCCTCGCTGCCGGTGCTCTGACCCCGACCTGAAGCCTTCCGCCGGAAGCCGGCATCCCGATCACCCGGCGGCGGGCACGTGGGGCTCCACTGCGGCCACCGTCTTGCGGGCGATGTCGCGCGCGGCGACGGCGTCATCCCGCGTGTAAAAACCGGAGGGCGTCAGATCCTCTGCACCGTAAAACGCCAGTTCGCGGTCTCGGCGAAGCATCCGCGATCCTGCGGCCAGCGACTCGACCTGCCGCTGGATCGCCTTGGGCAGCCGAGCCCGTTCGGCGATGAGCACGTCGGACACGTCGTGGATTCTCGGCGGCTCGACGCCCACCGCACGGAGAAGGCCCTTGAGCGCCAGTTCCACGACCTCCTGTGACTCCCGAACCACGTCGGCCCAGCTTTCCGCCGTAAAAAGCGAGTCGAGGGCCGCCACCCGGGCCGCCGCTCTGCGGACGTAATCGGCGGCGAGTTCAGGACTTCGCATCGTGCTTCTCGTGAACCCAGTAGGGCTGGCCCTGGGCCATCCGTCGCACCACTTCTCCGCCGGCGATCCGCCCACGAATCTCGGCGAGCCGCCGCGAGACGATCAGGTCGCGGTCGTGGAGCACGATTCCGCAGACGGCTGCCTCGGCCCAAATGCCCGACACGGGCGCCCCGGACTCCGGCAGATGGACGAAGTGCACATCGACCTGACGATCTCCCCAGGACGGCACCGCCCCTTCCCACTCCCGATAGAGAGAGCGTGTGATCGGCAGACTTGTATCGAGCACCACGAGCAGATCGACATCCGATCGGGTGGAGAGTTCGCCCCGCGCGAAAGACCCGTGGACGATCACCCCAATCAGATCAGATCCCAGCCCGGACCGGATGGGCAGGACGACCCGGGCGGCCTCGTCGATCCCGTGGCCACCGGGAGCGGCGAGCATGCGACTGCACCAGTCGTTGAGCGACGTGCCTGCAGCCCGGGCCTCGCGGCGCAGGCACCCGTGCAACTGCGGATCGAGCCGCAGCACGAACGTGCCGGAGGCGCCCGTCCGTCCCGCGGCACGGCCACTGGGTCGCGTACGACTGATACTGTTTTTCATGCATGCATGATATCATGAGCGTCAATAGAGCCACAGCCTGAGGGACTCGCGATCCCGATAGGACGGCTGCGGCGTGAACCGCATGACCGTGGCCAGCGACCGCACCTCCGCGGCCCGAGACCCGAGCGCCGCCCATTGTGTGAACGATGCCCGCCGCCTTTCGGCTTCCGCGGCGACGCCCCAGGCGTCACATGCCCGATGCCAGAGCGTGTCGAGATATCGCCGCCGCACGTGAATCGCATCGAGCCCATACCATTCGCCGGGCTGGTCGATGACGACGGCGTTGAACTCACGGGCCATGCCGACGACCGCGCGATCCGTCCGCATCGCAGCCTCCTTCATCTCGGCGAGCGAGAGCCTGCATCCCGGCACGTAGAACGTGCGAAGCGCCCGATACCGGAGCGGCCCGACACGGTCGATGCTCGCCATGGGGAGTCGGGTGATCGCCACCTTTGCCCCCAGCCGCGTCAGCCGTGAGAGGCTCTCGCGAACCCACGCCGCCAGTTGATGATCCGGAAAGCCATAGAGCAGGTCGTTGCCGATGTCGGTGACGAGGGCATGCACCGGCCGCTCTGTGCCGATCCCTTCGCGGTCGAGTGCCCGCCAGAGCCCGCACCCCACGATCGAGGGCAGCCGCCGCATGAAGACGCGGCTGTTGGCCCCGTAGGATCGACCGTGACCGGCTGCGAGGAATAGATCCACCGGCCCCCCGTGCCGCGACGTCACGACTGCCGCCAGCCTCGCCATGCCGCGAGACACGTTGCTCGCGCCGAGTACCACGATCGCCGGCGTCATCGGCCCGCGTGGATCCCGCTGACCGCTCACCGCCAGCTCCCGCCGACCAGGTTTTGGTAGCACGACACGGCGAGCATCGCGAACATGATGCCCAGATAGGGCTCGCCTCGCGTGGAGCCCCACCAGGCAAGCATGCCCCCCGCGGCCATGCCCATCATGTCGGCGATTCGGGCCCCGTCGCGAATGCCGATCGCGAGCAGCCCCTCGCGAACCATCTGGCCGCCATCGAGCGGCGGCACGGGCATCAGATTCAAAAGCGGCCAGAAGATGTTGACGTGCAGCAGAAACCTCACAAGGGCGTAGACGAACGGCGATTCGATCGGCCGGCCGTCGGAGAGCCCTAGCCCGACCCTGATCGACTCGATCGGGAACGGCACGCGATACCCCATCGTCGTGAGCAGGGCGACGATCGCCACCACGAAGACGAATTGCGCGCACGGCCCGGCCGCCGACACGAGAAACTGCTGTCGTGGGAGCCTGGCCCCACGGCGTCCCCAGAGCGAGGGCACGGTGATCCCGCCGAGATGGTAGAGCACCACGTGCGTCTGCTGACCGAAGAAGCGGTAGGCCATCGCATGCCCCATTTCGTGGATGAGGATCGAGATGAAGGCCGCGCCGATCCACATGACGAGATAGCGGAGCAGCGCCCGCTGATCGCCCGCCGCAAACGACTGGCAGATGCCCCACCCGAGCAGCCCCGCCGCCAGCCAGAACCAGGCCGATACCCGCACGGGAATCCCCGCGAGCGAGAGGTGCAGATCGGCAGGCGTCGGCTGGGGCTCGGCGAGGAACATGGCGGCATTATGCCGCATCGGAACCGATCACGCGCTCCGCCACCGGCACGGCCTGGGGCTTGTGTCCCTCGGCGATCGCCAGCACGGCCGCGGCCGCCCGGCGGGCCGAGCCGCCGTGGGCCACGCCTCGGGCGATCCCGTCGAGCCTCGCGACGACGCCGGCTCGTGCGGCCGGATCGGTGAGCCATCCGATCACCGTGCCGGCCAACGCCGCCGCCGGATCCTCGGTGGCGAGGTATTCGGGAAAAATCATTTCGGGATCGGCCTCGGGAACGCCCGACGGCGGCAGCAGCACCGGATGCGTCGGGCCGATGGGCTCGCGGCAGGCCAGGAGGTTGACCAGCGTGATGAACCGGGCGTGGCGGAACCAGCTTTGCACGACATACGCCAGGCGGCTGACTCGGTAGACGATCACCGTGGGCACACGGGCGGCGAGCAGCTCGAGCGACACCGAGCCGCTCACGGCGATCGCCGTGGACGCCTCTGCGATCAGGCGCCTCGTGCGGCCCGCCTCGACGGTGACCTCGAGCCCGCGGAGTTCGCCACGCATCGCCGCGATCGTTTCACCGACTTTCGCCGCGTGGCGATCATGAAGCGCCCCGACGACGAATCGTGCCGCCGGCACCCGCTCGCGAACGATCGCCGCGGCCCGTAGGATCGATTCCAGGTTGCCCTCGATCTCCTGGCCCCGGGAGCCGGGGAGCAGGAGGACGAGCGGACCGGCAACGCCCCCTCGCGGCGGCTCGTGCGCATGCGACAGTCCGTCGAAAAAAGGATGACCGACGAGCGTGCTTCGGATGCCCTGCGCCATGAACCAGTCGTGTTCGAAGGGGAGCGCCGAGAGCACATGATCGACCAGACGCCGCATCTTGCCCGCGCGCCAACTGCCCCAGGCCCAGATCTGCGGCGGGCAATAGAACACGACCGGGATGCCGTGCCGCTTCGCCCTCCATGCCAGCCACCAGTGAAAACCCGGGAAATCGACGAGCACGCAGACATCGGGCCGCGCATCGAGAAAGCTCCGCTCGGCACGGCGAGCGAGATCGACGAACCGGTGGATGTTGAGGATGGCCCGCAGGAACCACATCACCGCCAGCCGCGTCATATCGGCGACGAGCCCGCAGCCCTCGGCCGCCATGCACGGGCCGCCGAGCCCGACGCACTCCGCATCGGGCCGGGCTTCCATGATCGCCCGCACGAGGAGCGCCGCATGGTGGTCGCCCGAAGGCTCGCCGGCTGACACGAACACGCGCATGAAAAAACTCCGCTGAGCCTTTGGACGCCCCGCGGAGTATTTCATCTTTCCGACACCGGCCCTAGGCCAGTTGGAGGGCTATTTCCCGGCCGGCGCGAAGCCCTTCTCGATGTTTCCAAAGACGAGATTCACCTGCTCCTCGGGAGAGGCCTTCTCGACCTTGCCCTTGCAGTTCGGGCAGCAGAAGCCGACCTCGACGCCGCCGATCTCGACCTGTGTGCCCGCCTTCACGGCCCCGCCGCTGAACGGGCAGCCCTTCTGGACGAGCTGGCCGGTGCTCACCATCTGCTGGTGGGCCTTCGCGGCGAACTTCGCGGAATCCTTGGCGAACGCTCCGGCACAATTGCCGCAGCAGAAGTAGACCTTGCCACCGTCGAAGTCGGCGCTCTTGGTCGGATCGCAGTGCTTGCCCGAGACCGGGCAGGCGGCATCCTTCGGATCCTTGACGGCGGCCGACACGATCACGGACGAGCAGCAGATGGCGACGAGCATCGCCGCAACGGAGATCGAACGCATGGTCATCTATCAACTCCTTGAATGTCTTGGAAAGGGGCACGAGCAGCGACACACGTGCAGGCAGAGTATAGGGCCGTATCGAACCGCGTCGCAACGGCGTATCCGGCCTGTTTCGCCCGAGTTTTTCACTCATGCCCACAGGCGACTGATCACGCCGTAGTACAGCGGGATTCCAAGGCTGATGTTGAACGGAAAGGTGACGCTCAAGGAAAGCAGTTCGAAGAGGCCGGCGACTCCATCAATGACATGACCGCCACCATGTGCCCTCCGAACTCAACGTGCTCGCGGGAGAGGAATTCGGTGCCGACGACGAACGT
Source organism: Planctomycetia bacterium (assembly GCA_046074725.1). Taxonomy (GTDB): domain Bacteria; phylum Planctomycetota; class Planctomycetia; order Pirellulales; family UBA1268; genus CACORA01. Next base: position 567 of record JBJTOU010000223.1, on the reverse strand, counting down.
GACGATGCTGATGGAGCCGTACGTGGCGGCCATGGCTGCTGCGTCGTAGACATTGAGGATGCCGGGCTGAGAACATTCGTCAGGATCGTCTGGGTGTCCATGCATGCCTCCGTTCGTCGGAACCCAGAAACTATCGATATGCCGCGTCATCGAATCGAATAGAAAAGACGACGTGTCCCATAGAAAAAGCGTCCGCCGACGTATCCATTTTTTCTATCGATTCCTTGGACTTCTCTATGGGTATTTCGGGGCGCTGTCGGCGACACCTATGACGGTGGCGGATCGATGCCGAGCTTCGGTCGGCCCCTCTCACGAAAACCGGCTCACGAGGAGTGCCAGTCATATGTGCGACCATGGACCCTTGTTGGTCCCAAGCCGGCGGAGGTGGCTTGGGGCCTCGTGGTGGGAGGCCTGGCCGCGTCGTGTCACACGGGCCTCGTGAGGCACGCGCGGCTCCCAACCGCGACATCGAGCGACTCCGGGAGGTGGCACCCCGCCAGACGCCAATCGCTGGACCAATGGTTTGACGTCCACCAGATCACCCCAAGGATCGTCGGCGAGGTGGAG
>JBJTOU010000222.1:0-6537 GCA_046074725.1 Planctomycetia bacterium | reverse complement strand
GAGGCGCCCGATATCGACATCGACTTCTGCAAGGAGCGGCGCGGCGAGGTCATCGACTACGTCAAAACTAGGTATGGCGAGGCGAACGTCGCCCAGATCGGCACCTTCGGCACGCTCGCCGCGCGCGCGGCGATCCGCGACGTTGGCAGGGCGCTGGGCATGTCGGTGCCGCGCGTCGATCAGATCGTGGCCCTCGTGCCCGACCAGCTTGGCATTTCGCTGGAGGAGGCGACTGCCCCCGGCTCGCAGCTGGCAGCCGCGTGCGAATCCGATCCCGAGATCCGCGAACTGGTCGATCTCGCGGGCCGGATCGAGGGGCTGGCACGCAACGTGGGCACCCACGCGGCGGCGGTCGTGATCGCCGACCGTCCGCTGGTCGAATACGTCCCGCTCCAACGGGTGACCGGCAAGGAGGAAGTGATCACGCAGTGGGCGATGGGCGACGTCGAACGGGCGGGGCTCATGAAGATGGATTTCCTCGGCCTCCGCTACCTCACCGTGGTCGCGAAGACGCTCGACATCATCCACGCCTCCACGGGTGCGCGTCCCGACCCGTTCGCCTTTCCGCTCGACGACAAACAGACCTTTGCCACGCTCTGCCGCGGTGAAACGAAGGGCATTTTCCAGCTCGAAAGCGGCGGCATCCGCGATCTGCTCCAGCGGATGAAGCCCGACCACTTCCTCGACATCGTCGCCGTCAACGCCCTCTACCGACCGGGTCCGCTCGAGGGAGGCATGGTCGATGAATACGTCAACGTGAAGCACGGCCGGAAGCGGGCCGAGTTCCTCCACCCGGTGATGGAGGAGGTTCTGGCCGAAACGCACGGCGTGATGGTCTACCAGGAACAGGTGATGCGAATCCTGGAACGGCTCGGCGACATCGAGCTGTCCAACGCCTACACCTGCATCAAGGCGATCAGCAAGAAGAAGCTCGAGATCATCGCCGCCTTCCGCGAGCAGTTCGTCGCGGGGGCGCAGGCCAAGGGGCTTTCGAAGTCCGAGGCGGCCGACATGTTCGGACTCATCGAAAAGTTCGCCGGCTACGGCTTCAACAAGAGCCACTCCACGGCCTACGCGCTGCTTGCCTTCCAGACGGCCTACCTCAAGACGCACCATCCGACCGAGTTCATGGCCGCCCTGCTCTCCGGTGACATTACCGGCCGCAACTTCAAGAAGAAGGATGCGCTGGTGGAGCATATCGAGGACTGCCGACGGATGGGGATCGACGTCACACCGCCCGACGTGAATGCGTCAGGCGTGGATTTCACCGTGGCCGACGATCGCATCCTCTTCGGCCTGTCGGCCATCAAGGGCTGCGGCGGGCAGGCGTCGGCGGCGATCTGCGCGGAGAGGCTGGCAAACGGTCCGTTTCGCGATCTCTACGATTTCTGCGGCCGGGTCGATCCGTCGATCGTCAACAAGACGGCGATCGAAAGCCTCGCCAAGGCGGGCGCGCTCGATTCCCTGGCGGGCCCGAAGGGGCACCGCGGTGCGATTCTCGCGGGCGTCGAGCGGGCGATGACCGCCGGTGCTGCCCGGGTCGCCGACCGCAAGAGCGGTCAGAAGAACCTCTTCGAGGCCTTCGAGGAGGAACCGCAGGCCGGCGCGTCGGAGCAGCCGGCCGTGCTCCCCGACGTGCCGCCGCTATCCGACGTCGATATGCGATCGAGGGAAAAGGAAGTGCTTGGATATTACGTCCACAGCCATCCGCTTGCCGAGCATGCCGATCTGTTGGAGACGATCTGCACGCACCGATCCGCAGATCTCACGGCGGTGCCCGCGAAGGGTTCGGTGGTGATCGGCGGGCTCGTGGCGGCCCTCAAGCTCTCGAATACGAAGCAAGCTCGGCCCGGCTCCACGAACACGCGCTACGCGATGTTCGATCTGGAGGACATGGAGGGCCTCGTCCGCACGATCTGCTGGCCCGAGGAATATGCCAGGCTCGGCGAATGGATCCAGCCCGACGCCGTCGTCGTGGTGAGCGGGTCGATCGACCGCCGAGCCGGCAGCGAGGAGACGAACCTCGTCGTCAACGATCTCGTGCCGATCGCCGAGGTATCGAGCCGCCCGGTCAAGAGCCTGACGGTGAAACTCGTCGCCCCGAAGCATGACACCGCGACACTCGACCGGCTCGCCGAGATCGTCCGACGTCACCCGGGATCGACCCCGGTGCGGCTGGTGCTGGAGTTGGCCGACGGACGCCGCGTGCTGATGGAGGCCGACCGCGAGAAAGTCGCATGGTCGCCGGCTCTCCACACCGAACTTGTCGCCCTCTTGGGCACCGGCTGTCTCCGCGCCGCAATGGTTGTTGCCGGCAAGCGGCGAGACCCGGAACCCGCCAGGCGGCCCGCATTTGCGGGATGACTTTATCGGCTCGGACCGGCTTTTCCCGGCGAAAACGGCGTTCTCGCTAGCCAGGTGGAGCCGGGGTGGGCATCCGGTCGATACTTGGATGCGGGGAATTAGGCTGATTGGATGAACCAACCCATGACTGCGTTTCATTGCCGGGCTGATCACATGCGAATCGGTTCTTTGGCGATTCTGGCCATCCTCCTTTCGGCCATTTTCTGCCTGCCGGCTGCCGCCCAAATGGGAGGCATGGGTGGCGGTGGTATGGGCGGCGGTGGCATGGGTGGCGGTGGCATGGGTGGCATGGGTGGTGGCGGTATGGGCGGCGGCGCGGGTGGCGCCGGTGGCCGAGGCGGCGGTGCCGGCGGTGCTGGCGGCATCGCCATCGACGCCCAGGGAGTCCTCCGCACCAGGATGGTGCCCGACCCCGCACTCGCCGCACGGCGTCGCGATGCCGTGGCGGCCCTCGACGACGACCTGCGCGGCCGCGTTCCCCTTCGCCATGTCGCGCTCTCGCGACTGGAAGCCTCGGTCGTCAAGGCGGCAGCCGCCGGACATGGCGTTCCAGACGAGATGTCGAAACTGGCCGGCCTCACCCGCGTGCATTACGTCTTCATCTATCCCGGCGAGGGCTCGGATCGCGGCGAGGTGGTCATCGCCGGGCCGGCGGAAGCATGGATGACCGATGCCGCCGGCCGCACGGTCGGCGTCGAAACCGGCGCTCCGACGCTGCTGCTCGAGGATCTCGCCGTGGCGCTGCGGGCCTTTCCGCCAGGCCAGCCGACAAGCCGGGCACTCGGCTGCTCGATCGACCCGACGCAAGAAGGCCTCGCGGCGCTTCAGGATTTCCTGCGACGTACCGGCCGCGTGAACCCCAAGGCCGATGTCGCCGGCCTCATCGGCGGGATGCGGGAGGCGCTCGGGCCGCAGACGGTCCGCGTCGATGGCGTGCCGGCATCCACGCACTTCGCCCATGTCATGATCGAGGCCGACTACCGCATGAAACTGATCGGGATCGGCCTCGAGCAGCCGCCGGTCAAGATGAGCACGTGGGTCCAGTCGGCGACCTCGCAGTCGGTCGCGAGCAATGCGTTGCAGCGATGGTATTTCGTCCCCGACTACCAGTGCCTGCGGGTGAGCGAAGACGACCTCGCCATCGAACTGGTGGGGCAGGGCGTGAAACTCGTGGGGGCCGACGAGGTCGTCCTGCCGGACGGACGCCGCATGACGGCCGACCGGGCCAACCAGGCGAGCACGATGTTCACGACGGCCTTCACGAAGAAGTATCCGGAGATCGCCGCCCGCAATCCGGTCTATGCCCAGCTTCGCACGCTCGTCGATCTGGCGGTCGTGGCGGCATGGCTCCAGGAGCACGACGGCTATGGCAAGGCGGGCTGGGGCGCGGAAGGGCTCCGCGACGAATCGGTCTACCCGGTCGAGACGCTGCAGGCGGTGACCCAGGTCGAAACGGCGATCAACGCCCTCTGGCGAGGATCGCGACTGATCACGCCGATCGGCGGCGGCGTCACGATCCAGCCGAGGATGGCGCTCGACTCACCGAACCTGCTCATGGACGAGCACGGGGCCGTGCAGAAGGCCCACGCAGCGGCCAAGGCGATCCCCGCCGACCGCTGGTGGTGGTGAGCGAGACGCTGCCCAAGGATCGATCTATGTCTTCTCGACGGGCACGACCAGCACGCTCGCATGGGCGTGCGTGAGCACGGCCTCCGACGTGCTGCCCAGCAGCCATCGTGTGAGCGGATCGGTGGGCGTACGGCCGACGATGATCAGATCGACGGCGTCCTGCCGGGCTCGTTCGAGGATTCGGTCACCGGGATTGCCCTCCGCCACGATCGGATCAGTTCGTCCAAAAACTGCCGGAAGCGTGCGCTGGAATTGGGTCAGCCTGCCGCCGAGCGCGGCCACCTCGTCATCGTGTTCCTTCTTCCAGGCGTCCGCGACAGCGGCTGTATTGGGATCGCGAACGCGGGTCTCCAGCCACGGCGGCAGCGGTGCGGCGAGCATCGACTCGGTCACGCCGATCACGCGGGCCTCGGTGTCGGCGGGCCAGTGCAAGGCGTTGACCGTCCGCGCTACGGCCGCGGCGCTTGCCGGATGATGGCATGCGATCACCCTGAGGCCGCGTCCGCCCGCCGGGGGCGTGCGAACCACGAGCACCGGCAGGTGCGATCCGTGGACGACGGCCCGCGACACGCTGCCCAGAAACAGCCGTTCGATCGATCCGTGCCCTCGGGCACCCACGACGACCAGATCGGCATTCCACCCGGATGTCGACTCCAGAATCCCGACCGCCGCCGGCTTCGACGAACAGATCATCTCCGGCGGCTTCGCGAAGCCCTGCGGCAAAAGGGTGCAAGCCTCCTCGAAGAGCGCGGCGGCCGCGCCGTCCACGACCTTTCTGCTCTGGCCGAGGAGACGCTTCTCGAGTTCCGTCGGCGAAAAGTAGACGGCCACCTCATCGCGTGCCGGATCGACGAGTCGGGCCGCCATGCGAACCGCGTCGAGCGATGCGTGCGAACCATCGACGCCAATCAGAATCTTCATGGTGGCTTTCTCCGAAACTGGTGCGTTGAAGTCTACCCGAGCCATGTCTTCGCGGGAGCGCCGGGCACCTCCCGGGCCAGGCGGGGCACGGCGTAGCCGGGCAACATCCCCCGCAGCCCCTCGTGCAGCCTCATCGCCTCGTCCTCACCCACCTCGAAATGTGCCGCGCCCCGCACCCGGTCGAGCAGGTGCAGGTAGTACGGCACGACCCCGAGATCGACCAGCCGCTCGGAAAGCTCCGCCAATGCGGCGACCGAGTCATTGACGCCTCTCAGAAGCACGGACTGGTTGAGCAGGATCGCCCCGGATCGCCGCAGAGCGCCGAGTCCGGTAGCCACGCTCTCGTCGAGTTCTCGGACATGGTTCGCGTGGATCACGACGGTGCAGGCGAGCCGCGTCCCGGCCAGAAGCGACACGAGTTCGTCGGTCACCCGTTCCGGCAACACGACCGGTAGCCGTGAATGGATTCGCAGGCGGCGAAGATGCGGGATGCCACCGACGCGGTTCACGATCGACCGGAGCCGCTGGTCATCGACGAGGAGCGGGTCGCCCCCCGAGAGGATCACCTCGTGAATCGTTTCATCGGCGGCGACTGCCGCCAACGCCTCATCGAGGCCCGCCGCATGGGCGCCGCTCTCCGAGTAGGGAAATTCCCGACGGAAGCAGTAGCGGCAGTTGACGGCGCAGCCGCCCGTGACGAGCAGAAGCCCTCTCCCCGCATACTTTTGGACAAGGCCCGGGGCGACCAGTGCCGCCGCCTCGCCGAGTGGATCGCCCGTGAAGCCCGGCGCGTCGTGCCCCTCCGCCTGCCGGGGAAGCACCTGCAGGAGGAGCGGATCTCTCGGGTCGCCCCTGCGCATGCGTGCGACGAAGCCACGAGGCACGAGCATCGGGAAACCGACCTCGCCGCATCGGGCGGCATCGGCAACCGCCGAATCGAGGTCCAGGGCCCGGCAGAGCGCCTCCGGCGTGCGGATCGCGGCAGCCAGTTCACGCTGCCAAGAGGCCGCCGGGGAGGCGATGTCGGGCGGGGTGATGGTGACGGGCATCGGCGTGCCGTGGCGGACGTTGACAGGCCGCGGCATCGCGGCCACCCTTGTCTGCCTGAAGGATACGGGCGGAGCCCGCCGAAGGAAACGCGATTCACGAGAGGAGTGACGAGCAGCCGTGCCAGCCTACAACACGAGCGAATTCAAAAAGGGGCTCAAAGTCCAGATCGACGGCGATCCCTACATCATGATCGAGTGCAACTTCGTGAAGCCGGGCAAGGGACAGGCTCTCTACAAGTGCAAGCTTCGGAACCTGCTCCGCGGCACCGTCCTCGACCGCACCTACAAGAGCGGCGATTCGCTCGACGCGGCCGACATCACGACGATCGAGGCCCAGTTCCTCTACAAGCAGGGCGACCTGTTCGTCTTCATGGACAACGCGAGCTTCGAGCAGTACGAGCTTTCCAAGGAGCAGGTCGATGACGCCTGGAAATGGATCAAGGAGGGCACCGTCTGCTCGATGCTGCTCTACAATGGCAACCCGATCTCGATGGAGCCGCCGAACCACATGGTGCTCAAGGTCGAATACGCCGAGCCGGCGATGCGGGGCAACACGGCAACCAACCTCACCAAG
>JBJTOU010000221.1:0-12293 GCA_046074725.1 Planctomycetia bacterium | reverse complement strand
CGCTTGCCTCCCCAGCCCGCTCGCGAACACGGGCAACCCCTCCTGCGAGAGATCCTGTCCAGTCGGATCTCAAAAGCGAAACGACGCAGGCGAAGGGGTCGGCGCACGCACGAGGAGCCGATGGCCGCCTCGGCCATCAGCGACGAGGCGTTGCCGCCCACGAGCCGGGGTTGCCCGGGCCCCGTCGCCGGACGTTCGCCTCGGCCCTCCAGGCCGCGGCTCACTGCATGTCCGCTGCGCTTCGGCATCCTGCCTTCGCTTGCTCCCATAGCTCGCTCGAGGGCATGGGCAGCCCCAAGCCTTCCGTGTTCACGAAAACCTTGCCAGCGGGGCTTCGGAATTTCCCGAAGGGAACCAGGTCCCTTGTGGAGTATCAGCGTGGGCGAGGCTTCGGGCTCCCCGTACCCCGAGAGCCGGCGTAGCTGGCGAGCGGAGCCATGGATGGCGGAGCGCAGCCAGGTCCGAGTGAGCGAAGCGCAGGATGCCCGCAGCGAACGTCCGGCGACGGGGTACGGAGAGCCCGAAGCCGGGCGATCAGCAGGTCTGCCCTACTTGCGAGTGCGGACTTCGAGCAGCACGCTCTCGTTGTCGCTTCCGGGAATCGGCCAGGCGGCAACGCGGCGAACGGAGACCTTCTTCACGAATCCCCGATGCCGGGCCTCTCCCTTCTCATCCTCCCACCGCGGTCCCTTGATGACGAGCATCCTGCCGTAGGCATCGGCGATCGGCTCGAACCAGCCGAGGAGCTTCAGCAGCGGCGCCACCGCCCGAACGACGAGCGTGTCGAAGCGACTGCCGCCGCCACGGCGGGCCGCCACGATCGACTGGGCCGCGCCGGCATGCACCGGAATCGCGAGGCCTGTCTCCCGGACGATGTCCGCGACCGCCCGCGACTTCTTGGCCACGCTGTCGCAGAGTTCCACACGCAGGTCAGGCCGAAGGACGGCCAGGATGATCCCTGGCACACCCCCTCCGGTTCCGACGTCGAGCACCCGCTCGCCGGCCGCCAGATGCGGCGCGATCGCGGCTGCGTCGGCGACGTCACGAGAGACGAATTTCTCGACATCCGTGTGCCGCGTGAGATTGAGCTTCTCATTCCAAGACCAGAGGCTCGCCGCGTATGCGGCGAGCCTCTGGGTGGCTTCGGTCGGGATGTCGAGCCCAAGCCGTTCGCACTCGGCGGCGATCGCTCGGGGAAGGTCCTGCATCACTTGATGAACAGCATCTCGCGGTAGGTGGGCAGCGGCCACAGGTCGTCGGGCAGGATCGTCTCGATCTGATCGGCCGTCTCACGCACCGCGTTCATCGACGGGATGACGGTGTCGTGGAAGTGCTTCACCTCGGCCCGGAGGTCGCCGGAACCGTGGTGGGAAACGGCCTTTTCAAGCGAGTCGATCCGTCCCTCGAATTCACCCACGAGCCTCGTGAGCTTCTCGAGCGTCCCCATGTGAACCGTGTGACCCAGGCCCTTGAGCTTGCTGGCGGTGTCGACGAGTTCGCCCTGGTAGCGATACCCGGCGGGGAGGATCATCGTCCTGGCGATCTGCAGCGCCGAGCATGCCTCGGTGTTGATGTCCTTGCAGTATCGCTCCATGTAGATGTCGTAACGGCTTCGCATCTCCCGCTCGGAGAGGACGCCGTACTTCTCGAACAACGCGATGTTCTTCGGCGACACGAGCACATCGAGCGCCTCGGGCGTCGCCTTCAGGTTCGGAAGCCCTCGCTTCTTGGCCTCATCGTGCCACTCCTGCGAGTAGCCGTTGCCGTTGAAGATTACCGCCTTGTGCTTGGAGATGATCTCCTGGAGGAGCTTTTCCACGGCACCGGGGAGCCTGGCAACGTCGCCACCGGTCGCCTTCTCGAGCTCCGTGGCGATGGAGTCCAGGCTCTCGGCCATGATCGTGTTGAGGGCCACGAGCGGGCCGGCGATCGACTGGTTGGAGCCCACGGCGCGGAACTCGAACTTGTTGCCCGTGAAGGCGAACGGGCTCGTGCGATTCCGGTCTCCCGCGTGCTTCGGCAGCGAGGGGAGCGTGTCGACGCCCACCGTGAGTGTGCCACTCGACTTGGAGCTCGTCGCCTTGCCCTTCTCGATCTGCTCGAACACATCGGCGAGCTGGTCGCCGAGGAAGATCGAGATGATCGCCGGTGGGGCCTCGTTGGCACCGAGCCGGTGGTCGTTGCCGCTGGCGGCGACGACCGCCCGGAGCATGTCGGCGTGCAGGTGCACGGCGCGGATCACCGCGGCGCAGAAGACGAGGAACTGCATGTTGGCATGCGGCGTCTCGCCCGGTTCGAGCAGGTTGCCAAGCTTGCAGCCGAGCGACCAGTTGACGTGCTTGCCAGAGCCATTGATGCCCGCGAACGGCTTCTCGTGCAGCAGGCATGTCATGCCGTACTTCTGCGCGACGCGGGTGAGGGTCTGCATGATCATCTGCTGGTGGTCGGTCGCGATGTTGGCGTTCTCGTAGACCGGGGCGATCTCATACTGGCTTGGAGCCACCTCGTTGTGCCGCGTCTTCACGGGCACGCCGAGCTTGTACAGCTCCCGTTCGACTTCCATCATGCAGGCCAGGACCCGCTCCGGGATGGCGCCGAAATACTGGTCCTCGAATTCCTGACCCTTGGGCGGCTTGGCACCGAAGAGCGTGCGACCGGTCATGCCCAGGTCGGGGCGGGCGAAGAAAAAGTTGCGGTCGATGAGGAAGTATTCCTGCTCCGGGCCGGCTGACGCGCTCACCTGACCCACGTCCTTGTGCCCAAAAAGGGCGAGCACCCGGCGGGCCTGTTTGTCGACTGCCTGCATGGACCTCAGGAGAGGGGTCTTCTTGTCGAGCGCCTCGCCCGTCCACGAGCAGAATGCGGTCGGGATGCAGAGCGTGGTGCCGTTGGGATTGTCGAGGATGTAGGCCGGGCTCGTCGGATCCCAGGCGGTGTAGCCGCGGGCCTCGAACGTGGCCCGGAGGCCGCCCGATGGAAAGCTCGAGGCGTCGGGCTCGCCTTGAATCAGTTCCTTGCCCGAGAACTCGGCGATCGCGTCACCGTCACCGGTAGGCGAGAGAAAGCTGTCGTGCTTCTCGGCAGTAAGGCCGGTGAGCGGATAGAAGACGTGGGCGTAGTGCGTGGCACCCTTCTCGATCGCCCAGTCCTTCATCGCCAGTGCGACGGCGTCGGCGATGCCCGGGTCGATCGGCTTGCCCTGCTTGATCGTCGCCTGCAGCGCCTTATAGACGCTCTTCGGAAGACGGTCCTTCATGACCGAGTCGGAAAAGACGTTCGATCCGAAGATCTCGCTCGTCGGAGTCTCGCGGAAATTCCAGGCCTGTCCGGTCGACTTATAGGTGTTGATCGCTGCGACTGCACTGGCACGAACGCTGGTCATGGCATGTCCTTCTTCTTTGGGCGCTTCTTGATGGGCGCACGGGGAACGCGGATGGTGGGAACGAGGCGGGCTCGTTCACCGCCGCCAGAAGAAGTTTTCAGCGGTGCACGCAGACCGTCCGGGTCTTCCTTGCAAGGTACCGGCGGGGCAGTGGCCGATCAAGTGGCCGACCGAGGCGGCCTCATCGCGTGGACAACGGCCGCGAGGCCGGCTGGGCGACCGTGCGTTGGACGTTCCGGCGGGCCGCGGCGACGGCGGTCGAAAGGAACGGGTCGGCGGTGGAAACGGCCGCCCGACCATCGATCGGCCGGGCAACCGAGTGCACGACCAGATCCGGCTCGACCCCCACATTGCTGTAGGGACGGCCATTCGGGGAGAAGAACTTGGCGGTGGTCAGTCGCAGCCCGACCCCGGCCGTCTCCAGCGGGAAGATGCCCTGGATCGACCCCTTGCCATAGCTGCGGGTGCCCACGATCGTGGCCCGGGCGTGGTCCCTCATGGCGCCGGCAAAGATTTCGCTGGAACTGGCGGAGTCGCCGTCGATGACCAGCACCAGCGGCATCCGCCATGTGCCGGAGCGGGTGGCGGAGTAGTTGAAGTCCTCGTCGGGGCAGCGACCGCGGGTTGCGACGACGAGGCCGCGGTCGAGGAACAGGTCGGAAACATCGACGGCGGCGGAGAGGAGACCGCCCGGATTGCCCCGCAGATCGATGACCAGCGACCGCATGCCGGCGACGTCGAGCCGGCGCAGGGCCGCTTCGAGATCGGCGGCTGTGGTCTTCTGGAAGGAGGTGAGCTTCAGGTAGGCCACGCCAGCCGCCGGTTCGAGCATCCGGACATCCTCGATGCTCGGCACCTCGACGTGCTCTCGACGAACCGTGATCGCTCGGGCGACGTCGCCACCGCGAACGATCGCGAGGGTGACGATCGATCCCTCGGGGCCCTGCAGGAGTTGGGCCGCCTCATCGACGCCCATGCCGGCCAGCGGGCGGCTTCCGATGGCCACGACATGGTCGCCAGCCATCAGCCCGGACCGTTCGGCCGGACTCGAGGGGATCACGTGCACCACCAGGAGGCCGTTATCGACCCCCTTCAACTCGACGCCGAGACCCACGAAGTTGCCCTCGATCTGAGCGTAGAGATCGTCGAGCTGGCCTGTGGTGAGGAAGGACGAATATTCATCGAGTCCGCCGACCGCCGAGGCCGCCATTTCCATGATGGTGACGGCCGGAGGGACGCCGAGGGACGAGTTGGCGATCCGCGCCACCCACGCGGCGACCGTTTCAGCCTCGATCGGCGATCCGATCTGGCGGCCCGAGACGACGCGGGCGACCTGCTCGCGATACAGGCTGCGCCGCTCGGGCGTGGCCTGGGCGGCATAGAGCGAGGCAAAGAGAGGCTCGTCGATGGCAACGTCCATCGCCTGGCACCCGCGGGATACGAGCCTCGGGAAGTTTGGCGCATCCACATGATGCGAGGCGATGCGAGACAGGATCTCTCCATAGATACGACGGGCCTCGGTCTCCGAGAGGCCTGCGAGCCTGGTGCGGTAGGCGACCTCCGTGTGGCGACGGGCGATATCGCAATGGATCTTGGCCAGGTCGTACTTTTGATGGAGATCTGGGGACAGCGTGCCCTTGCGGGCGGCCGTCTCACACATGCTGACGACATCCGTCCATCGTCGTTCCTGCACGAGGCGAATCGTCCGGGAGGCAAGATCGTCGTGATGACCCGTCGCGGAGGCCGCGTGGAGCGGCTGCGGGATGGGATCGGCGGCGAGAACCGCTGCGGAGAGAAACCAGGCCGCGAGCACGGCGAACCAGGCGACCCCTGCCCATCGGGCGGTGGGGCGGTCAGACATCGACGGTGGTCGGTCGACGGTCACGGAAGCGATCCATTCGCGGGGCGCCGCGTTGTGTCGCGGCATGCAGCGGTCTCTCCGTTGACCGCCTGCGATTATGGATCACGTTTTCGGGACGGTCAAAAACCCACGACGTTTCGTGCCGGCGTTGCCACCCAATTCGCTCGCCGGCCCGGCCTGAAAAAACGGGCGTATCGGGTTTTCGCGAATGAACCACCGATGCAGCGGTCCGTTCGACACGTTGGTAGGATGAAGTTTTCGTGTGACGCCCCCCCGGAACCGTCATGACCCGCATTTCCGGCCCCATCGATAGCTCCGCAGGCCCGACGCCCGATGGGCAGCCCACGCAGGTGCTGCTTGAGCGGGTGCGCCGTGGCGACAGCGATGCCGTCAACGGCCTGCTCGAGCGGCATCGTGAGACGATCAAGCAGATGATCGGGCGGCGGATGGATCGCGGCGTGCTGCGCCGCGTCGATGCCAGCGACATCGTGCAGGACGTGATGATCGAGGCCAATCGCCGGCTCGGCGATTACCTCTCCAATCCGACGATGCCATTCCAGCTTTGGCTGCGACACATGGCACGCGACCGGCTGATCGACTCCCACCGTCGCCACCGTGTGGCGTCAACGCGGAGCGTCGATCGCGAGGTGCCGCTCGTGGTGCCCGACGTGGGCGGACAGTCTCGAGCCGACCTGGGCGGTCAGATCGCCGATCGTGAACTCACGCCTGCCGCCACCGCCACCTGGCACGAACTGGAGCGACGCTTCGCCGCCGCCGTGGAACTGCTCGACGAGGTCGACAGGCAGATCGTGCTTCTGCGGCACTTCGAGCATCTCTCCACCGCGGAAGCTGCCGAGATCCTCGGCCTCTCGAAGCCGGCCGCCGGCATGCGATACCTGCGTGCCATGCGGCGGCTACGGGTGCTTTTGGACGACGGCTCGACGGCCGGGGACTAAAACGGCAGGCACTGTCGGCGCGGCCGGCGGTGCCTATGATCCCCGGGAGGGTTTGCATGGCATCCACGACAACCGGTCGCACGCGAGCCGTTGAATCGACGCTCGATCCAGCCCGCGAAGAGCTTCTCGCGTCACTTCTCGCGGAGCTATCGGAGCAGCGCGGCCCTGCCGCGCAGGCGTCGTTGGAGCGGATGGTGGCCGAGCACCCCGATCTCGCCGGGCAGCTCCGCGAACTCTTCGCGGCGATGATGGTGACCGACGCGGTGGTCGAGCACTCGACCATTTTCGAGCATGGCGTTGCTTCGGCGAACGGCGGAATGGCGCCGCCGCGTCCCGCGCACGGTGGCGGAGGGTTCGTGCCGGGTGCGTCGCCCCTGCCGGCGCGGCTTGGCGACTACACGCTTCTCGAGGAGATCGGTCGCGGAGGCATGGGCGTCGTCTACCGGGCCGTTCAAGAAAGCCTCGATCGCACGGTGGCCGTCAAGATGCTGCTGCGGCGGGATCTGGCCAGCCAGGCTGACCTGGCCCGGTTTCGCAGCGAGGCCGAGGCCGCGGCTCGTCTCGACCATCCTGGCATCGTGTCGATCCTGGAAGTGGGCGAGCATGACGGCACCCCCTTCTACTCGATGCAGTTCATCGCCGGCACGACGCTCGCCAAGCGGCTGGCCGAGGGAAGCACGACGGCCCGTGAGAGTGCCCTGCTCCTTGCGAAGGTGGCCGATGCGATCCATGCGGCGCACGCGAGGGGCGTGCTGCACCGGGATCTCAAGCCGTCCAACATCCTCATCGATTCCGTTGGCGAACCGCACGTCTCCGACTTCGGCCTGGCCAAGCGGCTGGAAGCCGACCACTCCGTCACCCATACCGGAGCGATCCTGGGAACGCCCTGCTACATGTCGCCGGAACAGGCGGCCGGCAGCCGCGGCGAGATCGGCCCATCGAGTGACGTCTGGAGCCTCGGCGCGATCCTCTACCAGATGCTCACCGGGCGGCCGCCGTTTCAGGCCTCGAGCCCGATGGACACGCTCCTGGCCGTCCTCGAATCCGATCCTCCCGTGCCACGGTCGATCGACCGTGAGGTGGATCGCGATCTGGAAATGATCGCGCTGAAGAGCCTGCAGAAGCCTCAGGAACTGCGGTATGCATCGGCGGCCGAACTCGCCGCCGACCTCCGTGCCTTTCTTTCGGGTGAGCCGGTGGCGGCCCGCACCGGGGGCCTGGCCGACGTCGCCGCAAGGCTCTTCCGCGAGACGCACCATGCCGTGGTGCTCGAGAACTGGGGCCTGCTTTGGATGTGGCACTCGGTCGTCGTGCTGACGCTCTCGGTGGTCACCGACGTGCTGGCCTGGCAGGGTGTGCAATCGCGGTGGCCCTATCTTGTGCTCTGGGGCGGCGGGCTGGCGCTCTGGGCGCCGATCTTCTGGGCGCTGCGTCATCGCGCCGGTCCCGTGACGGCCGTCGAACGGCAGATCGCACACATCTGGGGGGGCACCGTCATCGCGAGCGTGCTGCTCTTCTGGGTCGAGGCACTGCTCGGTCAGCCCGTGCTCACGCTCTCGCCGGTGCTGGCCCTCCTGGCGGGCCTCGTCTTCTTCGCGAAGGCTGGTATTCTCGCGGGCGCGTTCTACATCCAGGCGGCCGTCCTCTTCGTGACGTCGCTTGTGATGTGCTTGGTACCGACCTATCAGCACGTGATCTTCGGACTGGTGAGCGCCGCCTGTTTCTTCCTGCCTGGGTACAAGTACTACCGGCAGCGAACCAGCGGCGGATCCTGACCGTAGAATCCGGGCGAGGAGCATTCGAGGCAGCATGGCACGTGGCGATCGCTTGCGGGTGAAACGACGGCTGGCTGGCCTGCCGATCTCCTACGGGCATCACGGCATCGACGTCGGCGACGGCACGGTCGTTCATGCCCGGCCCGACGACCCCCGTCGGCTCTTCGCCGGGGGGCGGGTGGTGCAGACCACGCTCGAGGAGTTCGCCGCCGGCGAGGAGGTGGAGATCGTTCCGGATCCGCCGGCCAGCTTTCCCCCCGATGAGATCGTGGCCAGAGCCATGCAGCATGTGGGACGCGATGGCTACTGCCCGTTGATCGACAACTGCGAACATTTCGCGACATGGTGTGCCACGGGCGAGCGGCGGAGTCGCCAGATCGACGCCCTGGTCACCGGGATCGGTCGGGTGGCGGCCATGGTGGCGGTCGCCGTCATGGCCCGATCCGCCTTGAGTCCGATCCGGGGCGGCGGGTCCCTCGCCGCGGTCAATCGCCGTAGTCGCTGAGCGTTCCAGGGTTCCAGGCGACACGGAGGGCGTTGGCGATCGCCACGACGTCGATCGCCTCCTGGACGAGCGCCCCGGCCGCCGGAGGCAGCAGGCCTGCTGCCGCGAACCCCATCCCGACGAGGCTTGCGGCCATGCCCCCCACGGCGCTTTGCATCGCGATGCCGCGGAATCGTCGGCCGATGTGGAGCAGTTCGTCGATCCGCTCGAGCGCCGAATCCATCACGACCGCGCCCGAGGCCTCGCTCGTGACGTCGCTGGAGGCGCCCATGGCGATCCCGACCGTGGCCGCCGCGAGGGCCGGGGCGTCGTTGATCCCATCGCCCACAAAGAGCGTCGGCGATGCCGCCGTCAGCTCTTCGACGATCTTGAGTTTGCCCTCGGGCTGGATCCCCGCGTGGATTTCCGTGATGCCGACGACATCGGCAAGCCAGCGGACCTCGCCTTCGCGGTCGCCTGAGAGAAGCATCACCCGATCGAGCCCGTGGGCGGGCGCGAGGTGTTTGACGAACGGCTTGCCATCGGGCCGTGGCGAGTCGCGAAACCGGACGATCGCCGCGGCTGCGGCATCGACCATGACGACACATTCGAGGCCTCCAGCCGTCGGCGGGAGCGACGCGGCCGCCGAGGGATCGCTCATGGCGATTTTTTGGCGGCTTGTGATCGCGACGTCATGGACCTCCGCTCCGCCATTGAGCCGTTGCACGCGGCCGGTCAGCCCCTGCCCAGGTTTCTCCGCAAGTTCCTCCACATCGAGCAGCCGAAGCGAACGCTCCGCGGCAGCCTGCACGATCGCCGCCGCCAGCGGATGCTTCGAATAGGTTTCGAGGCTCGCGGCGAGCGTGAGCACCTCGTCCGCGGAAAGCCGGCCAAGCGGCATCACGTCGGTGACGTGTGGCGTGCCGTAGGTCAGCGTGCCCGTCTTGTCAAAGATCGCGGTGCGGCAGGTGTCGAGGCGTTCCAGGATCGCCGGGTCACGGATCACGATGCCACGCTTCGCAGCCAGCGACACCGCGCCGATGATCGCCACCGGGATCGCGATCAGGAGCGGGCATGGGGTGGCCACGACGAGCACCGCGAGAAACCGTGTGGCGCTTCCGCTGAACACCCACGCGGCCAGGGCGATGGCGACGGCAAGCGGCGTGTAGAGCCCGCCCAGCGTGTCGGCCAGCCGGCGCATCCGCGGCCTGCGTTGCTGGCTCGAGGCGAGCACGTCCATGATCTTGGCATACCGGCTGTCGCCGCCCACGCGATCGGCACGAATCTCGAGGGCGGCCGGCCCGTTGATCGCCCCGGAGAGGACGGCCGACCCCGGCGCCTTCGCCATGCGGTAGGGTTCGCCGGTGAGATAGCTTTCGTCCATGGAGCCGCGGCCCGTGACAACGGTGCCATCGACCGGGCAGATTTCGTGGGGCAGCACGATGATCACGTCACCCGTGGAGATGTCGCCGATCGCGATGTCGGTGATGCCGCCGGCCACCTTGCGATGGGCGAGTGTCGGCATGCGGCGCGCCAGCGCGTGGAGCACGTCGCCGGCCCGGCTCACGGCCCGTGCCTCGAGCGCCTCGCCACCTGACAGCATCAGCACGACGAGCACGCCGGCGAGATACTCGCCGAGGATGACGCTCGTGACGATCGAAATCCCGGCCAGCAGGTCGGAGCCGAATTCGCCGCGCACGATGTTTCGCAGAAGTCCAACGACCAGCGGCAGGCCGCCCACAACGAGCATCGCCACCAGCGGCAGGTCGGCGAGCGTGAGCGGCGATCCCGAGAGCCAGCGTCCCGGATCGAACGGACCCAGTTCGATCGTTTGCCCGCCACGGCCGGCCAGCATGAGGAGGCCCCATGCCGCCAGCGAGACGACCGCCGCGACGGCGATCATCTCATTGACGGGGAACGTGCCATCGCGAGGCGCACGCGAGGGAGTGGTGTCAGGGTGGTGATCCATGTGACCATGCTACCGTTGGCGGCCGAGTCATGCCCGCCTCCATGTGGCACGGGTGCGACACGAGAGCCGGCAGGCGACTGTTTTCCGGACTCTGCGTTCCACCGAGGGCTTGGAACGCCGCCGGAATCGGCCTTGCCCCATGCCGTCGCGCGCGGGACCTTCCCGTCTGGCGTCGGGATTCGACGCACGGGTGATCCCTATGCTGATGCGTCATGGCCTGCAACGTGTCATCGTGAGTGCCGCGTGGGCCGTGGCGTCAGTGGCTGCCATCGCCGACGAGCCAGTCGATCCCGCCCTGACGGCCTCTCGGCCATGGACGCGGTTCCTCGCCGAGGCCTTTCCGGAGGGTATCGACCCCGAGCGGTCGCGGGAGCCGCTCACGATCCGCGACCCGGGGCCCGACACAGCCAACTATCCAAACGGCCCCAACACGCTGCCGCGAGGCGGCGTCTATCTCGAGTTTTCGCCCGTGTTTTATACGGGCGCCATGTCGACCATCCAGCCGCAGACCTACAGCGCCGAATTCCTGTTGCGGATGGGACTCACGGATCGGTTCGAGTTCCGCATCTATTCCAGCGGCTTCACCTGGCAAGCGGCGGGACTTGGCATGGGAGAGACGACCGGGTTTTCACCGCTGGTCTTCGACGCCAAGACGCACCTCTGGGAGGAGAACGAAGACTGGTTCATTCCTGCCGCCGGCTTCGAAGCCTTCGTGCAGACCCCCTGGGGCTCGCCCGCCTTCGACTCCGGGACGGTTCCAGGACTGATGATGCTCTTTCGAAACACGCTTCCGTGGGGACTCGTGGCGGAATACAACGTCGGCATCTCCGACGACTCGACGCAGGAGGGCTACCAGCCGGTGGACATCATCCAGTGGGCGATCTCGAGGGAAATCACCGACGACTTTCAGGTATTCGTACACGGCTTCCAGAACCAGTCGGCCCTGCCGCGGCTCGTGGCTCAGACGGTCGTGGGAACCGGCTTCGTCTGGTTCCCGAGCGATCGGCTCTCGGTGTTCGGTAACTGGGGTTTTGGAACCGACAGGAGTGGCCCCGCCTCGACGTTCCAGGCCGGCCTCGCCAATTCGTTTTGAACCTCGAGTCGGCCCCGGGGGCTTGCGTTCGCAGCGTCATGACCCAGTTCTCATCGCGACGAGCCTGGGCCGGGTCACGCAGGCGTTGCCGGTGGGACGGGGAACGGGTTCGGGATTCCGAATTCCTTGAACACCGCCGCCTGGTCGGCGGATATCTCCGTCGGCTGTCCGACTGCGAACGTGGCCGGGTCTGCCGGATCGAACCACGTCGGCCAGCAGTCGCCGATGCGTGGCATCGCGGTCTGCGCGAGAAACATCCGCTTGCTGACGTCATGACACGGGCCGCCATCAAGCGGCTCGATGCGAAAGCCCACGTCGCATTCGAGATTGATGTGATTGAGGATCATGCCGGTGGGACGGATTGACGTGATCCATCCGCGTCCCTTCGATCCGAAGGCCAGCAACTGCTGAGCTTGTTCCTGCTTGGCCCGGGTCATGCCGAATCCGCCGCTGGTACGCACGCGGAGCAGCATCCTGACGACGAAGAGCAGCACGATCCCCGTGACGACGACAGGGACGATGGCCGATGCGAGCATCAACTCCTTGAACGGAATGTCGATGTTCATCCAGAAATCCCCTTTCGTCACGCGTCGGGGGGCATAGGTAGGAAGGTGTCCCTCGAGCCCGAAGGGTAGGATGCGGTTGCCGTGCGGTCAACCAATCGACGCATCGCGCGGACAAAGGCCAGCGATGCAACTCTGCACGGGAGGTGCCGGACGGATCGATCCGTGCCGCGGGTTGGTCGGGGAGGGGCCCCCCCCCCCCCCCAGCCC
>JBJTOU010000220.1:0-12155 GCA_046074725.1 Planctomycetia bacterium | reverse complement strand
GTCAGTTCGTTGCAGCGGGATATAGGAGAAAACTGTATCATTACGAATGTAACATTTAATGGATCAAATATATTGGTCTTTTATTATACAACGATTGCAAACTATGTGTCGCATTATAGGAATTTAAGTAGGGTTGATGAGTTATCCGTTGGTCCGAACCACCTGACCAGGTGCCGAGCAGCCGGTCGTCATAGTCGAAGGCCATGCCAGACGTGTAATTCGGCGCCACGACGTAGCCCTCGCTTCCCCACCAGATGTTTGCGACGCCCACCGGGCCGGCTTTCCGGGCGATCGTCGGAGGCGACGTGATCTCGAGGCCACGCACTTCGGAGATCACCAATGCGTCGGCCCACTGGAAGAGGGTGACCTGACTGTTGGCCGTATCCCCGTTGTCGAGGTAGCCGAGACGACCACCGAGGCTCACCACCCTCGAGGGGAGCGTCTTTTTGCCGAGACCCCATCGGGCCTTGTCGAGTTCGTGCGGGTTTTGGTTGCCGAGGTCACCGTTGCCGGTGAGACGGTTCCAGTGCCAGTCGTAGTGGAGTCGCTCGCGGGTCGGAACGATCGCGGGCGCCGGACCGGCCCACAGGTCGAAGTCGAGGCCGGCGGGAATCGGAGCCGGTGTCTTCACCAGGCCGATGCTTTTGCGACGCTTGTAGCAGAGCGCATGGGCGATGGTCACCTTGCCGATATTGCCCGCGTGGATGAACTCGATCGCCTGCCGCATCCCGTCCATGCTGCGACTTTGCGCGCCCATCTGACAGATTCGGCCGAGTTTTCGTGCCCACTGGGTTGCGATCCTCCCCTCCTCCACCGTGTGGCTGCAGGGCTTCTCGACGTAGACATCCTTGCCGGCCTGCATCGCCCAGACGGTCATGAGCGCATGCCAGTGGTTGGGCGTCGCGATCGAGACGACGTCGATCGAATCGTCATCGAGCACCCGACGGAAGTCTTTCTCGAACCGCGGGGTGCGTTGCATGTCCTTGACCGCCGCCGCGGTCCGGCCTTCCGCCTCCGGATCACAGTCGCAGATCGCCACGAGGTGGGCGCCGGGATTGCCGAGGTAGCCCTGAATATGGCTGAACCCGCGCCCCTTCGGGCCCACCCCGATGACGGCCACTCGAATCGTGTCATTGGGCCCGACCCGTCTGGCGGCAGTTGAGCCCGTCGGCTCGGTCGCGCGTGTTCCGGCTTGGGCGACGGCCGTCGTTGCCAGGGCCAGGGCATGTTCGACGAATGAACGGCGGCTGACTGGCATGGGAGCCTCCGCACGAAAGCGTGCATCGACGACGTCCGGATGCGTCGTCCGCGGATGATAGCATCGCGCCGGTCAAGGACGGTCACACGTCGGGGAATCGACGTTCCCGGGGCGGGCCGGCCGAAACCATCGTCCAAGACGGGTGGCCAGCAGGGCCGGGAGCACGATCAGATCACCCGCCAATGCGGCCGTCACGAGCAGCGACAGCATCCAGGCGAACCGGCGGGTGGGCGCGAACGAACTGGCCGCGAAGGCGAGGATGCCAAGGCCGCAGACGAGCGAGCTTTGCACGAGCGCCCCTGCCGCATGCTCGAAGGCGTTGCGAATCGCCGCCGCCCGATCGGTGGCGGTGGCATCGCCCTTGACGGCCCTCCCAAGTGCAAGTCGGTAGAAAGTGAGGAAGTGGAACGTTCCATCCACGGCCATGCCGAGGGCGACGGATGCCGTCATCACGCTCCCGATGTCGAGCGCGGCCCGTGCCCAGCCGAGCGCGCCAAAGAGCAGCACCATCGGAAAGATGTTGGGAACCATAGCGACCAGGCCCGCGGCGACTCCCCCCTCCACCACCATCATCACCAGAGTGATCATGCAGCAGGCCGAGAGAAAGCTGCTGAACAGGTCGCGGAGCAGCGTCGTCTGGATCGCGTTGACAAGCGGCATGGCCCCGGTGAAGTCAGCCGCGATCCCGCGACCGGGGCCGCCGTGTCGCCTCACGACCGGCTCGACAACGCCTCGGACCTCGCGGAGAAGATCGCCGTAGTCGAGACCCGTGAGCGCCGAGGTGCGGGCCGTCACCCGCCAGAGTTGTCCGCCATCGACCTGGCGAACGAGCCGCATGTCGGTGAGGTTCGCCAGCGACGATTCGAGCTTCCGGGCGATCACCGCCTTTCGAGAGGCCGTCACCAGTGGCGACGCATCCGGCAGGTCGGGAAAGAAGATCGCCGCGGAGCTCACGCCCGCCACCGGCTCGATGTTCTCAAGCGCCTCGCCCACCTCCCGCACGATGTCGAGACGCTCCGCCGCGCGAGTCTCCGAACCTTCGGCGAATCGGAGCACCACTTCCACCGGCACCAGCGGTCCGATCTCGTGTTCGAGCCATGCGTAGTCGCGGATCACGCGGCTCTCCGCCGTGAAGAGCGTGTCGATCCCGACCGATGTGCGAATGCCGGGCACGCCAAGGCCCATCCCGAGCATCCCCAGCGCCGCGATGGCTGCGATCGATCCGCAGCGGCGGTTCGTCCACTCCGCCCACGGAACCGCGATGCCAAACCCGTCGGTCGCGCCGAGCCTCCGGGAAATTGGCCATGTCGCGAAGATGCCGGGCACCACGAGGAAGAGCACCACGAGCGTGCCGAGCACACCGATCGCGGCATGGAAGCCGAACACGCGGATCGGCTCCAGTTCGCTCACCACGAGCGACGCCAGTCCGATCGCGGTAGTGCCGGCCGACAGGCAGCAGGGAATCCATCCCACCCTCACCGCGCGCCAGGCCGCGCCACGGGGATCGCCACTCCGGTATTCCGCCACGAGATAGTTTACCAGATGAATGCCCCCTGAAACGCCGAGCGTGAGGACGAGCAGCGGCATCACGATGAGCACCGGATTCATCCGGTCGCCGCAGGCCTGGAGCGATGCAAACGACAGGCCGACGCACCCCAGCGACAGGAGGAAGACGAGCAGGGCGTATCGGAAGGATCGGAGGGCGAACCATGTCAGTCCGAAGACGATCGCCGCCGCGGGAGCTCCGTAGACCTGCAGGCTCTCCTGGCTCGCGGCGTCCACCGACAGGTTGTCGATCACCGGCCCGGCGAGATGGATGTCTTCCTCGGGGATCGCGGCCATCCGCAGGAGCGTGTCACGAATCCACGCGACAGCCCGCCGGCGGTCGGCCAGCCCCGCCCGTGTGAAGCCCACGACGACGCAGGTGCGCCGCCCGTCGGGTCCGACGATCACGCCCCGGAGCCGCTCGATGGCTGTCTCGCGGTCGAGTGACAGCGGCGGCGTCGTCAGCCGCTCGACCGCCTGCTTGCCGGAGACGACCGTGTCGAACCACAATCGCCCTGTGGCATCCCGCGGCGCGGCCTCGCCGATGGCCGAATCGATGAACTCGTCGATTGCCGGCGTGTCGAGCGTGCATCCGGGCCACGAGGCCACCACGACATCGCCGCTTTCGAATTCCTCGGTGAACCGGACATAAGCCTGCCGCGCGGGGAACGACGCGGGCACCCACTCGATCGGAGTCGTGGAGTCGACCCCGAGAATGGCGATCGCCCATCGGATCACCCAGGGGCTCGCCCCCAGCAGGAGGATGAGCGAGACGGCGCTTGTCACGACCAGGCGGCGCGTCGAGATGTCGGTCGGCGATTCGCCGCGTCCGTCCGTATACGCGCGATCATGCGTTGAATCGGTCATCGATCGTCCAAGCACAGCTGCTCCGGGCACAGGCTCCGCGACGGCATCCGAAAGTGATGTTTCCGACGCGGATCGAGCCGGATACCATACTGTTCGGGCCTCCACGGTGGCGAGCCAGTTCCTGGAAGACGCACGTGCGACGTCGATCTGACCGGCAGCCGCATCGATAGTCTTCGTTGGGAAGTCGGGCCTTGGCCATCACCACGCGGTGGTTGCTGCCCTGGAGGCGCCGCCTACCGTGAGTATCAGGGCCGCGTGCCCGGTACCCGGGAATGCCGTTCGGTCCTCTCGCCCACGTGCGGTAGGCTTGGAACCTCCCGACGGCGCAGCGGTCGTCTGGATCCCCGCCCGAGCAGTTCATGATCTGGTCGCTTCCGCAGTGCCGCACGCCGGAATTGATGGACAATCCCGATATCGCCGAGCAGGATCATGTGGAGGCGCTCGATGCCCTCGCCACCATCAACGCTGTCTCGCGAACGGCCGCACAGATCGCCGCCGCCGTGCATTGGATGTCGCCGTCACCGGCACCCCCCCTGGTCGTCATCGACGTCGCCTGTGGTGGCGGCGATGTCACGTGCGACCTTGCCCGCCGGCTGTGTCAGATCACACCGACGATGGGCTCCCCTGCTCGTGTGATCGGTCTCGACCGCAGCGGTCGCGCGATCGACCGTGCCCGGCGGGTTGCCGCGGCTCGCGGCATCGACGCCTCGTTCGAGGTGCGTGACGTGCTCGCCGACGGCTTGCCGGAATGCGACGTCGCCGTCAGTTCACTCTTTCTCCATCACCTCGATGATGATGGTGCCCGCAGGCTGATGAGGGCCATGGCCGCGGCCGCCCGCCGTGGCATCGTGGTATCGGACCTGGTCCGAAGCCGGATCGGCCTCGCGCTCGCGGTCGTCGGGACGACACTCCTGTCGCGTTCTCGGGTCGCCCGTATCGATGGGCCGCTTTCGGTGCGCGCGGCCCGGACGCCCGACGAGTGCCGCGAGTTGTGTCGCTCGGCTGGACTGCACGGGGCGGTCGTTACGCGTGTCTGGCCCGAGCGGCTGATGATTCGCTGGCGGAAAGACGCCCTGCGTTGCGGCGAAGGAGCGGCCTGATGGCTGACGTCTGCGTTGCTG
Source organism: Planctomycetia bacterium (assembly GCA_046074725.1). Taxonomy (GTDB): domain Bacteria; phylum Planctomycetota; class Planctomycetia; order Pirellulales; family UBA1268; genus CACORA01. The sequence continues at coordinate 7,364 of JBJTOU010000220.1, read as the reverse complement.
AGTCTGTGTCGGCAACGATCGACCCAATGGAGGCCGGGGGAATCGTGTGGCAGGCCGTCGTCGTCGGGGCGGGGCCGGCCGGAGGCTCGGCAGCCGCCAGGCTCGCTGCGAGCGGCCTCCGCACGCTGCTGGTCGATCGTGATGCAATGCCCCGCGGCAAGGTATGCGGATGCTGCCTGTCGATCGAGGCGGTTGCCGAATTGAGAGATCTCGCCCGCACTCCGGCCGCCGCGGCGATCGACGGCCTTTCAGTCGCGCCGCTGGATACCGTGCGGCTTGTGAACCGGGGCCATGAAGCCACGCTCGGGCTGCAGGGCGGGGGCGTGGTGTCGCGTGAGTCGCTCGATGCGGCGATCGTCCGCGGTGCCGTGGCTGCCGGTGCCGCATGGCTGCCGCGATCCCAGGTGACGGCGATCGACGATTCACCCGACGCGACATCGACGGTCCGCCTGTCGCTCGTCACGAGGGGCGAGAACGTCGAACCGCGGCAGATGACGCTCCGAGCGGAACACGTCGTGATCGCCACCGGGTTGTCGGACCAGGTACGGATCGATTCGCTCGGTCATCGGGCACCGGGCGGTCGGACGGTTGCCGCCGGAAGCCGAATCGGAGTCGGTGCGGTTCTTGCCAAGGACGCGATCGATCTGACCCCGGGCCAACTCGTGATGGCGATCGGACGCGAAGGATATTGTGGGATCGTCCGCCTCGAGGATGGCCGCATCGACGTCGCGGCCGCCATCGACCGTGCTGCAGTCGTGCGGCACGGCGATCCGGCCGAGGCGATCATCGATCTCGTCGGGGAACATGCCGGACGGAGGATTGAGCCCGAGGCATTCGCGGCCGCTGTCCGTGGTGATGCCGTTCGGGCCACGCCTCCGCTCACCCGTACGGCGTCGCTCATCGCGGGCGCATCGGGACGGATTCTGCGAGCGGGTGATGCAGCCGCTTACGTCGAGCCCTTCACCGGCGAGGGCATCGGCTGGGCCCTCGCGGGAGGTCGGCTTCTCGCCGAGGCGATCATGCACGAACGTTCGCCATCGAAGTGTGAGTGGTCCGATCCCCTGCGGGTCGCGCGGAAGTACGACGCGACGTATCATCGGCACTGTGCGCCGCGGCATCGCCGCTGCCAGCGGGTGGCCGGCTTCGTGAGGCGGCCTCTGGGGGTGGCCGCGGCGGTCGCGGTGGCCCGGTGGATGCCGTCGGTCGCCCGCCGCGTCGTTCCTGTGATCGTCGGTGCTGGGGGATCATCCCCGTGAGCATGCGTATCCTCGGCATCGGCACGGCCAGAAATGCCAACTGTTGCCTGGAAAATCCTGACCGCTGAATTGAATGCGGCCGGGAATTCTGCCGATGAATGACATGCGCGTGTCACGCAGAAACGGCCAACCACAGGAGACCAGAAAATGGGGAAAGGCAATCACTCGCAGAAGAACGACAAGAAAAAGATGAAGCCCAAGCAGGACAAGACCAAGCCTGTCGCCAAAAAGTGACGCGGCTGGATCTTTCTTGAAGAGTTTGGCCAGCTGAGTGCCGTGATGCCCAGTGTGCTGGCCGCCGGGGCGTTGCCCTCCCTGCCTTTCGCCGACGGTCCCATGCCCCACGGGTCATGGGGACGGTGGTGGCGGTTTGAACTGACCTCGCCAGAGCGGCGGGAATCGCGGGCTGCGGAAAAGCAGCCGCCCCATGAATCAGTTTGCCCGGATCATCGTCGTGCCGTCATTGGGGCACTTTTTCGTACCCGGCGAGCCGTACTCCTGAATGAGTTTGCATTTGGGGCAGCGGTACTTGTACGTCTTCTTCTGGTTGGCTGACGCAGTGCGAGCGGAAAACGCACACAAGGGGGCTGCCACGAGGGAAGCGATGGCGGCAAGAAATCCTCGGCGGGCTGGGTCTGTGTGGTTCTTCATCGGCGTGGTTCTCGAATGGGTCTGAAACGAGGTATACCTCATTCGAGGTAGGGTATACCGAGCCGGGGCATCATGGCAACCAATAAAAATGCCTGTGGTGATCCCCCGCGGGACCATGGTTGTCCCTTGTGTCTGGTTCACTATCTGTGCCAATCGTGACCACGAGCCCCTTGGAGGATTTTCGATGACCGGTCCGGCAAAGAACAGACTGCATGACTACGAGGCTGGTTGGCTGACCCTGCTTTTGCAGATGGGCGTCGCGGAGGAGAATGCACTCCGCGAGGCGCAGTGTCGGGTCGCTCAGGCCGCAATCGACGAGATGAACGAGAGGCGGCAGAGAAGGCGGGCCGAGCGGGATCGGAGAAATGAAAAAGATAGTTCGTGACGCATGTTCGCGGTAGGGTACGATGACACCCATGGCCGATCAGTTCTTCAAAGCGACCAACACGCTGGCGCTCCTGGCCTGGATCACATTGGTGCTCTTTCCCGGCAGGAGACTGGTTTCGGGCGTGCTCTGTGCACTGGTTGTGCCCGGCGTGCTGGCGCTTGCCTACGCCTCCGTGATCGGCTGGAAGTTCGCCACACTCGGGCCGCCGTCTGGCAATGTGATGACGCTCGCCGGCCTCAGGCAGGTCTTTTCCGATGAGTGGGTGTTCGCCGCTGCCTGGACACACTACCTCGTGTTCGACATGGTCGTTGGGGCATGGATCGCCCGAGACAGCGTGAAACTGGGCATGCCGTGGCTGCTCAGAACCGCGGCCCTCATGCTCACGTTCCTGGCCGGGCCCGTCGGTTTTCTCGTGCACATTCTGGGGCGAGCAGCACTGCGGCAGAAGATCGACGTCGAGTAGCCGTAGACGTATGTCAGGCAGTGTGCCCCCTGTGGTGTTCGGCGGAGTGTTCATTGTCATCGGTTCGGCATTCTTGTGCTCGTCAAGTGACAGGTCAGGCCACGATGCCACCACTAGATGAAGAAAATAAAACGGAACCCAAGGCGCCGGACTACTACGTCGAGAACGGCTTCTTGGTCTACACGGCGGCGTATCACCTGAAACGCGGCTTCTGCTGTGGCTCAGGCTGTCGACACTGCCCCTACGAACCCCGGCATATTCCGGGCAATACAAAAATCTGCCCATGAATGCTTACCCGGACGCCGATGAAGCCGATGACGACTGGGACGATGACAAGGCTGATTTGCGCGATGACTCAGACGACGAGCCGATTGTCCCCTGCCCCTTCTGCAAACAGGAAATACTCGAAGACTCGCCGCGGTGTCCCTACTGCGAGCGATACATCTCCGAGGAAGACCATGTGGGTCCCAAGAAGCCCATCTGGGTTATCGCCACGGCCCTGGCATGCCTCGGGATCGCGTTGTGGTGGATATTCGCGGCGTTCTGATCCACGAGGGGACTTTTCGGCCTGCTGTCAGGTGGCTGATAATTGCTCCTGCTGAGTTATCGCCCCCTTTCTCCGGAGATCCGTTCATGCACGCCCGCCCTCGTGTTCCCGACTTCGGATCATCGGCTTCCATCCTTCGCCGGAGCAGTGCGAAGCACTCGGGGAGCTGCCATTGCTCCAAAGGCTTCGCATGGTCGAAGCCCCCGGGCTTGCGTTCCAGGAGCGCCAGGTAATGCACGGGCTCGAAAAACACCCTCTCTCGATCCCAGCACGTAAGCGTGCCGAGCAGGAAGACGGTCCCCGTAGACGAAGCGAACCTCGTCAACCGTGGCGATGACGATCACCTTCCGATGGGCGTAGCGGACGGCGACGGAGTAGTCGTTGGTCTCGAATCGCACGAGCGACTCCGAATCGAGGGTGCCTTCAGCCACACGCCGCGGCTCGAAAGGCCGCAGCGGCATCGGTAAAAACGCCGCCGAATCATCGCGAAGAAGTTCCCTCTTCGTGCCGGAGTGGCCCCTGGTCCGTTCGTCGAGATCCCGACGGCTGAGGTGGATCCCGGATTTCGTGCGCCTTCACGAATCCTTGGAGCAACCGGCCGCCCCGGAGTAGATTCATCCCAACCCCAGCGACGTACAGTTCGACCGCCGCGCGCTGCGCTTTTCAACCGGCGTTCACACTGCACCCACGCCCGTCGCTTTTTCATCCCGACACTACAGCCAAGGCGCCCGACGACTCGAGTTTCACGGAGCAACCGAAGGGCCGGCTTATCCGTGAGAGCGTGTCGCGAAGCCAGGATGCTTCATCGTGGCCGGCATGGCAGAGGCTGAATCTTCTGGTGTGCATCGGCACCATGGTCAGGCCCATGAGCCGTCCGGTGGCTGCATGACATTGTGGGAAGTACAGCAGCCCAAGGTCGCTGCGGTATTTTTCGTGACCGGCGATGCCCTCGTAGTCATCCAGAAGGTCACCGCAGCCGTAGAGAATCAACCGCTCCCGGTAGACCTCGATGGGACGGACGTGGTGTGAAGAATGACCGTACACAAGATCGATTCCACCGTCGATGAGACGGTGAGCGAACGCGACGAACCCCTCTGGCACGTCGAATCCCCAGTTCGTCCCCCAGTGGATCGAGACCAGGGCGATGTCGCCGGGGTGCTTCACGGCGGCCGCTTCTTGTGCCAATGCTTCGGCTGTTCCCTGATCCAGATCCCTGACCATATTCAGGCCGGAACGCTCGTCAGTAGCACGCCAGTGCTCGGGAATGCCGCTGGTGCCAGAGCCAACTGACCAAAGAAGTACCCGGCACCCTGCGTTCACGGTCACAACCGCTCGCTGCCGAGCCTCTTCGAGAGTTCGACCCGCCCCCGCAGTCTGGAACCCGGCTCGATGGAGCGAGTCCAGCGTCTCGACAAGTCCTTCGCGTCCCCAGTCGAGCGTATGGTTGTTGGCGAGCGTCGCGATGTCGATTCCGGCGGCCTTCAGGCAGTCGATGTTCGCCGGATGCATCCTGTAGTGGATGTCCTTGTCGCGGCACCAATCATTGCTTGTCGTGATGCTCGTCTCCAGGTTGATGATCCGTGCCACCGGCCGGATTTCATCGAGCACGGCGAGTGCGTCTCCCCAGGGATAGTCCGGCGAACACGGCCGCGGGATCGGCCCGTGGGCTGCCTCGGCGAGATCCACATACCGACGGGCATCACGAACAAGAGGCTCGTGCAGCATGGGCGAACACGGGTGCCTCATGGCTTGATCGAGGCCCCGACCGGTCATGACGTCGCCTGCCAGAAAGAGAGTGACGGGGTTCATGCTGGTTTTGGATGAAATCCGACGCCCACAAAATGTCCCGCAAAGCGTGCCCTGTTTCGTCCCGCGCCGGACCAGGCACGTGGGCACAGGAGATCTGATCGCGACCGATACGGTGATAATACGGGCAAGGCATGAAGGCCTGTCGCACACATCCCCATGGGAAGGGTGGTCTACGTTGCCGGAGCCATACACCCATGCCTGATAACCCACGCTACCGTCATCGTCACGGGCCCGATGCAGAGACCTCCGAGGTTGAAGGGCGGTACTTCTGCGACTCATGCAACCAGGAGGTCTTCGTTCCCCTCGATGTCACGGCTGGGCATCATCAGGGCCTCATCGAGGAATGCCCGATCTGCGGAAGCCCCATGGTGCTGCAGGTGGACATTCAGAGGGACGGTCGTGCACACATCGACGGGAAGCGTGAGTGAGCGTTCATCCTGTTGACACTTTCTTCGCCCGATGCCTTGACGATCAATGGCACGGCCCAGAAGACGAGGTTCCTGCTGCTCCTAGCGATGGGCACGGCCTGCTTCACATGGTCGAAAACCTTTGCGGGACTCGAGGCCAACCCAGCGGCCGCAGTTCGGCGGGGCCATTGTTGGGTTGATCACGGCTCTCGTCATCTGCTTGGGGCACACATGGGCACCGACTCTTGCCCCCTGTGTACGCTCTGGCGGAGGGGCTGTTTCTCGGTGGAGTCTCCGCGGGTTTCGAGGCCCAGTATCCCGGGATCGTGATTCAAGCAATCGGCGGCACGTATGGCACGCTCTTCGGCCTGCGTTTCCGTCTCTGGCTATCGGATGAACACGGCGGCAAGAGTGACACCAGCCGCAGCCAACGCAATCCCGAAGCCCATCATGACCAAGCATCCCCGCGTGGTCCGGCTGTAGATGCGGTTGTAGGCGGCTCTCTTGGGGTTCGTGATCCAGCCCAAGCCCCGGGGTGCCTTCAGGCCGAGACTATGCCGGAAGTACCGCTTCAGGCTCGTTCTGGCCGAGAGGCGTTTTCTCGGCGACGGGACTCGAAAGCCGAAGCGGACCATGGAAGCTTGATGCGGGGGCCTCGGATGGGGGGGCTGCTATGCCGATCGTAGGTTACGCGGGGTGTGCGCACGTCTGCAACCGGAGCAGCCCCGGAAAAAATCACGCCCAGGGACCATGGTTGTCCCTCGCGTTCCGATACTCCCGCCACGGTGACAGCTCGGCTCTTCACGCACGGCTGCACCCCTGCTTTGCCTTGAAACCCTACGGGAGAACACTCATGCCCAAGAAAGACATGCCGCCGCCGATCGCCAGCCGGCTCGATGGTGCGATGGCCCTGCTCGATGCCCGGTCACGGCAGATCATGAAGTTGTGGCTGGAGGGAAGGAGCCTCGGTGAGATCGCGGAAACCATCGGCCTACCGGAGCAGGCCGTCGCCGTGATCCGTGGTTCCTCAATCTTGCGGCTACGGGATCTACTCGCCCAACAGCCCCGCACCGACGAGGCTGATTTTCAGCCCAGTAAGAAGGCCGTTTAGAACCGAGGGACCAAGCGGCTGTGTTGAGCCGCCCGAGTTCCTGCAGTTCGGCCATGAGGCTGGCTGCCCTCTGAGTACCAACGCCGGGGACGCTCTTGAGCCGCTCGTACCGGCCCCGCCAGTCGTCGTTCGACTCGACGAACTGGATGATGGCCCGGCCGATCCGCTTGAGGTCCTTGTCGATCCCCTCGATCGACTTCCGCACGCTGTTACGGACGAGCGTGGAGTGGGCCTGTTCGCAGCGGTTTTTCTCGGCGGTCCGGTGATCCACGAGTTGCCGCCGCCGCACGATGAGTTCCCGCAGCTGCTCCTGCTGCTCGCTGAATCCCTGCGGCGTGGGCCGGGTGGCCTCCCCGAACCGGGCGATGACCCCGGCGTCGATCCGATCCGTCTTCGCCAGGAGGCCGATGGCCTTGGCGAAGTCTCGCACTTGTCGAGGGTTCACGACGGCGATGTGATGACCAGCGGCCACCACCTCGGCGACGAGTTCCCGCTCGTACCCACCCGTCGCCTCGGCGACGAGAAGGCACGCCCCTACCTGCGGCAGGAGCGAGAGAAGCTTTGCACGGCCTGCGGCCGTGTTCTCGAACTGACTCGGAGAGCCTGCGGTCAGGCCAGAGACATCGAGGCTCTCCTTGGCAACATCGATCCCAACGTACTTGTCATACCCATGAGACATAGAGAAGTCCCTTCCTTGCAGATACGAACTCGAGCCACCGGAGTGGCGTCGGT
>JBJTOU010000219.1:0-11283 GCA_046074725.1 Planctomycetia bacterium | reverse complement strand
GGCAAGGAGGTGGCGATCCGAGCGAATGCCTTCGGCATGAGGCCGATCGGCTACGGCGTTTCCTGGGACGATTCCTTCGCGAAGGAGCATGGGGTCGCCCGTGCCCCCGCGCTCGAGGATCTCTTCGGTCAGGCCGACTATGTCTCCCTGCATACGAACCTCACGCCCCACACCCGCGACCTTGTGCGGGCCGAAACGATCGCGGCCATGAAACCTGGCGTGATCATCATCAACTGCGCCCGTGGCGAGATCGTCAACACGGCCGACATCGCGGCGGCGCTTCGCTCGGGCCGTGTTCGCGGTTACGGCACCGACGTGCTCGACCGAGAGCCGCCTCCCGCCGACCATCCGCTGACGACGCTCCCGAACTGCATCGTCACGCCCCACATCGGCTCGCGCACACATGAGAGCGTGCAGCGGCAGGCGATGGCCGCCGTGACCAATCTCATCAACGTCATGCGCGGCGAAAAGCCGCTGGCCCAGGTCAACCCGGAAGTCCCGATTCCAAAAGTGATGTAGGTACCCGAACGGATGTCCGAAACCTTTCATGTGATCCCGATCACCGCTCACGAGGCGCTCGTCAAGGCGGCCTATCTCAAGCGTGGCTTCGACGCCTCCGAATCGGAGCATGCTGCGAAGCTTGCGACGGCCGCCACGAAGCATGGCATCCGCACCCACAACGCGATCAAAGCATTGCACCTTGACGAGCTTTTCGGCTCGATGGCGGGCGGCTGCAGGCCGGGGGTATCGGTCAGGAAACTGCCGACCCGTTTTAAGGCGGTGGAGATATGGGACGCCGAGAAGAAGCTCGGTCAGGCGGTCGCCTGGGATGCGATCGAGACCTGCATGAAACTCGCCGACACCTACGGCACCGGCACGGTCTCGGTCGATAACGCCTTCCACTATCTCTGGGGCGGCGGCTATGTGATGGAAGCTGCGAGGAAGGGCTACATCGCCTACACCAACTGCACCTCGGCACTGGCCGAGGTTGTGCCGTTCAAGGGCCGTTTTCCGACGCTCGGCACGAACCCGCATTCGTGGGGTTTCCCGACGACCGACTCGGTCGGTTTTCCGATCGTGATTGACTGGGCGACGAGCGTGATCGCGATGGGACGGGTCCAGCAGCTCAAGCGGGAGGGCAAGCCACTACCGGCCAACGCCGCAGTCGATGCGGATGGCTATCCGACGATCGATCCCGAGAAAGCCGTATCGCTGCTCCCGTTCGGTGACCACAAGGGGTATGGGCTTTCGCTCATCAACGAACTTGTGGCGGCCTTCGTGGGCGGATCGTTGCCGACGCTCCGCAATCGGCCGGCGGAAGCCGACGAGAAGCGGACCTGTGTCTTCTTCTTCCAGGTGATCCACCCCGATGCCATTTCCGGCGGAGCGTTCGCGAAGGGACGCTCCCAGGCGGCGAACGTCAAGGCGGTACTCGCCGACATTCTGGGGCATGGCAACGAACCGTGCATGCTGCCGGGCCAGGCCGAGGCCGAGGCTGCCGCCCGCAGCGAGAAGGCCGGCGGCCTGTTCTTCTCCAGGGCCGAAGTCGAGGCCTTGAACAAGATCGCCCACGAGGCCGGCATCCCCGCATTCGATATCACATCCCTTCCGACAGCGTGACCGAGAGGAACCCGATGTCCCTTGCCATCAAACCCAAGGACTCCTGTGGATTCGACGCGATTTCACTCGGTGAGATCATGCTACGGCTCGATCCCGGCGAAGGCCGGATCCGCACGGCCCGCCACTTCACGGCATGGGAGGGGGGAGGCGAATACAACGTCGCCCGCGGACTTCGAAAGTGCTTCGGTCTCACGACGGCCGTTGTGACCGCCTTCGTGGACAACGAAGTCGGCCACCTCATCGAAGACTTCATCATGCAGGGGGGCGTGGCCACCGACTTCATCCAATGGCGCGCTGACGACGGAATCGGGCGGACCGTCCGCAACGGCCTCAACTTTACGGAGCGGGGCTTCGGCATCCGCGGGGCCGTGGGCGTGCCCGACCGCGGCAACACGGCCGCCAGCCAACTCAGGCCGGGCGATGTCGATTGGGATCACATCTTCGGCAGGGTGGGGGCCCGCTGGTTCCACACCGGCGGCATCTTTGCGGGGCTGTCGGAGACGACGGCCGCCCTGACGATCGAGGCGGTGAAGGCGGCGAAGAAGCATGGCACGATCGTCTCGTACGACCTGAACTACCGCCCGAGCCTCTGGAAGAGCATCGGTGGCCCGGCGAAGGCCCGCGAGGTGAACCGCGAGATCGCGAAGCATGTCGATGTCATGATCGGAAACGAGGAGGATTTCACGGCCAGCCTCGGATTCGAGGTGGAGGGGGTCGATCATTCGCCCAGCGAGATCGAGACCGGCGCCTTCAAGCGAATGATCCAGACGGCGGTAAAGGAGTATCCGAATTTCAGGGTCGCGGCGACGACGCTGCGCCGCGTGTTCACGGCGACGAAGAACGACTGGATCGCCATCTGCTGGCATGACGGTGCGTTCTATGACAGCCGCAAATATCCGGAGCTCGAAATTCTCGACCGCGTCGGGGGCGGCGACAGCTTCGCCAGCGGCCTCGCTTTCGGGTTTCTCGAATTCAACGATCCGCAGAAGGCGGTCGACTATGGCGCCGCCCACGGTGCGCTCGCGAGCACGACCCCCGGCGACACCTCGATGGCCACCCGCAGGGAGGTCGAGAAGCAGATCGCCGGCGGCGGTGCGCGAGTGGTGCGATAGCTGAACGGGGCGTACGAATCGTGGCTGGCACCGCGGCGACGGAGTATCGCACGGCGGGAAGACGCGTTTCCGGATTCCTGCTGGTTGGCATCGACTGCTGGAATGAACACGTTGCACAATGATGGCAATGCGCGCTTCCGCGAAGCCCACGATGCCCGTGAGAGAGGCGTGAGGCGCACAACAACCTTGACGACCAGCCGGTATCCCGCATGCATCACACGCCGCCTTCTGAATCCTCGCACGAACGCGGTTCGCCCGGCGTGAGCCGCTTGGCCTGGATCGTCGTCGCGCTGCTCGTGCCGGTGGCACTCTTGAATTACCTCGATCGGCAGATGCTTGCGGCCATGAAGCCGTCGATCATGGCCGACATTCCCGACATCGCCACCCGGGCCAACTGGGGCATCGTGCTCGGGTCGTTCAAGTGGGTCTACGCGATCCTGAGCCCGCTCGGCGGCTACGTGGCCGACCGCACGAGTCGCCGGCTCGTCATCGTGGCGAGCCTGTCCGTTTGGTCCGCCGTCACCTGGGTGACCGGCTACGTCGAATCGTTCGAGGCGTTCGTCGCCGCCCGCGCGATCATGGGGATCAGCGAGGCCTTCTACATTCCGGCGGCCCTCGCACTCATCACCGATTTTCACACCGGCTCGACGCGGTCGCGAGCGGTCGGAATCCATCAGACGGGCATCTATGCGGGCGTGATTCTCGGCGGCTTCTCGGGCTACATCGCCGATGATCCGGCCCTCGGCTGGCGGCTGGCCTTCGTCGCCTGCGGGCTAGCAGGCATCGTCTACGCCGTGCCGCTCTTCTTCCTGCTGCGCGACCCGCCCCATGGCCGCGCGACCGGCGACGGGCCGGCGTTCGCCGCGGCCGTGGGCGAACTCCTGCGGAACCGGCAGTTCCTCCTCCTCGTGGCCGTGTTCACGCTGCCAGCGATCGCCGGCTGGGTCGTCAAGGACTGGATGCCCGATATCCTCCGCGAAAAATTTGGGCTGGGGCAGGGGCAGGCGGGCGTGTCGGCCGTACTCTTCGTGCAGCTGGCGTCGCTTGTGGGCGTGGTCGTGGGGGGTTGGCTTGCCGACCGGCTCATGCAATCGACCGACCGGGGACGGATTTACACCAGCGCCCTGGGCATGTCGTTGTTCCTGCCGGCGCTCGTGGGCGTCGGCATGGCGGGCGCGCTCAGCTTCGCGATCGCCTGCCTCGTGCTCTTCGGACTCGGCTGGGGCTTCTTCGACTGCAACAACATGCCGATCCTCTGCCAGATCACGCGGCCGCGCCTTCGGGCCACGGGCTACGGGATCATGAATCTCGTGAGCATCAGTTTCGGCGGCTTCGCCGACTGGGGCTTCGGCGTGCTGCGGGATGCGGATGTCTCGCTCGGCGCGATCTTCAGCGGGTTTGCGGTGCTCGCGATCCTGTCGGTGGCGCTGGTGCTGGCGATCCGACCGCAGACCGGAGCCCGTGGATGAACGGCATCGTCACGACGCCGTTCGCCGTTTCGTCGAGAGAGATTGACCGAGGCAGTAGCCCAGGATCGAGAAGCCAAGACCCCAGAAGTCCGATGGGACGGTCGTCACGGCGGTCGAAAGCACCTCAGGAATCCTGCCGTCGAAGTGCTCCAGCGTGAACGTGACGAGCCACGCACCGATGCCCAGCACCATCGACAGGACGCCCGGCAGCGGGCCACGCGGCCTCCCGTAGATTCCCATCGTCACCGGTACGAAGAGGGATACCAGTTGGATCGAGAGGGCGACGTCGAGCAGTTGCATGAGTGTCTTTCCCCACATCGCCATCGCCACGCCGCCGAGCGAGACAAACACCACGCAGAGTCGGTCACGAACGAGCGGCCGGTTGGCGAAGATCGGCATCCTTGCCAGGAGGTTGTGCCCGAGGATCGTGGCCGGGGCCAGCACGGCGCTCGTCGCCGTGGATACCACCATCGACATCACCGCGATGACGAAGACCACGAGCATTCCGGTGGAGAGATATTCGCCCGCCAAAAATCCGACGGGGTCGAGTTGCTTCCCCGGATGGGTGACGAGCGACGCAAGACCGATCGTGACCGGGATCATGCCAAAGAAGAAATAGAGGACGCCCGCCAGGATGCAGGCGTTCATCGCCGTCGTCGGACTCTTGGATGCAAAGACCCGCTGCTGGAGATCCTGGCCAGGAATGTTGCCACAAAGCCCGGTCGCCCAGGTGCCGAGCCATCCGAGCAGCACCGCGAGCGACATCTCGGCGGGCACGAACCGCAGGTGGCCGGGATGCGTCTGGGCGACGCTCGCGAAGACCGTCACGAGGCCTCGAACGGGATCGCCGTCGCCCAGTTGGGGCTGCGACAGCGTCGCCACGAGCAGGACGACCAGCCCGATGAAGCCGATCATGATCTGGATCGTATCGGTGAGCGTCACCGACCACATGCCGCCGATCATCGTGTAGAGGAGCGTGACCGCCGCCACCAGCAGGATGCCCATGAGTAGGGGAATCCCGAAATACAACTCGAGGATTTTCGCCAGCGCCGTGTATTGCAGCCCGATCCACGAGAAGTAGGCGGGCACCTGGATGAAGGCGCTGACGACCTCCGCGATCGGGCCGTAGATGACCCGGTAAAAGTCGGCCATCGTATAGAGACCCATCTTCCAGAGAGGCCGGGCGTAGAAGATGCCGGCAAGGATGAGCGTGGCCGAGCATGCGAACGGATCGAGCACGACTCCAAGCAGGCCCTGCTCACGGGCGGCACCGGCCGTCGCGAACATAGCGGCCGCCCCGAACCAGGTCGCGATGAGCGTGCCCCATGCGAGAAAGAGCGGCAGCCGCCGTCCCGCCACGAGGTAATCGGCCTCGTCCTCGACCTTCCCTGTCGCGTAGATGCTCACGACGAGCAGGAAGACGACGTACCCGACGAGCGTCCACCCCAAAAGCGAGACGGCCCCCGGAGCAAGGTCGAGTTTCGGGATCGCGGCGTCGGCAAGAAACGGCGTCATGCCAGCCTGCCGTCACTTGCCACGGATGAAGATCGCGTCGGCAGTCAATTGGATGATCGGGAGCGCCAGCTTCGGATCGAACACCGCGGTGCCTCTCACGACGACGTCGCTCCCCTTGCCAATCCCAAAAAGTTTCCGGGAGTCGATCGGGATCACCTTGCTATCGGTTTCCAGAAACTGCACCGCCACCATGGGCGAGCCCGCCTGCTTCTTCTTGCAGAACGGGCAATTGTCGGAATCGTGCCCGGGTTTGGCGGCATGGTCGTCGGCAGGAATCTCGACGAGCACGAACGATGCCTTGCCTTCGAGGAACGGCTCCATGCCACGAGCCCCGAGCCGCCCGACCACCACGATCGGCTGGGGCACGTTGGCCGGAGCGGCGGAAAGTTTCTGCTTCGCCGCCGACGGAGACAGGGCATCGGGCGGTTCGGCAGCGAGCACGACCTGCTTCCGCACGCTGTCGGCATCGGCAGCCTCCAGCGGCACTGCCTGAGCCATGACGGCCAGCATGACCATCATCAGCGACCCCAACCACACCAGTCGCATGATTCCACCACGGCGGTCACTCGTCGGCTTCATGAGCATGGCCCGCCTCGCTTCCGTGCACCGTGACAATCCGTTCCAGGGATTCGATCGCCGCGTTGATCTTCGGCTCGTGCTCCAGATACTCGATCGCCGACCGCACCTTTTCATCGGACGAGTGCAGGGCGGAGTCGAGGGCATCGAAAGACTCGAACACGTCGTCCAACGCCTTCTTGGCGGCCGCTTGGGGCTCCTCGGGCAGTTTGGCATCCTCGAGCAGTCTGTGCATGTCGTCGAGCAGATGCCCCACCATGTGAACATGCCCATCGGCCTTCTCGAGGTTTTTGGCCGTCAGTTCCGCACGAGCGGCCGAGCAGACCTTCTTCAGTTCGGCCAAGGCTTCGCCCAGCGTGTCGTGCGGCAGATGGGCCATGTCGCCATGGTCATGGTCATCGCCGTCGTCATGCCCATGATCGTGGGAGTGGTCGTGATCATGGTGATCCGCGTCGGCGTGCGTGTGAACCCGTGCGACCGGAACGGCCTTTGGGGCCGGTGCCGGTGCGGGGCTACACCCGATGAGCGTGGCGATTGACAGAAGAACGATTCCACAACGAACGATCATGGGTCACCTCCGAATCAAGCGACGAATCCGACTCCGAGTGTGCAACGGCTGCCGACACCCGTCGCACTGCGGGCACTCCGCATCGATCACGTTCGGTGCGGCGGCAGCATCACCTTCTCCCACGACGACTGCATGCTCGGCAGCCGGTCCGCTCGGTACGGCCGGAGACGATTGGCCGCCGACAACGCTCTTGGGAGCGGCCGGCACCGCGGGTGCGGCCTGAGCCTTTGGTGCACCGGGCACCGCTGGCACGGTCGGAGCCTTTGGCGCACCGGGCACCGCTGGCACGGTCGGAGCATTTGGTGCCCCCGGCACCGACGGGGCCTTTGGCACGCCGGGAACGCTTGGCGAGACGGCGGGCGCCGCGGGTCCGCCGGGGGTGCCTGGAACCTTCGGTGTTCCGGGTGGCGTCGGACCGGAAGGACCGCCGGGCACCTTCGGGGCATCCGGCGTACCGGGCCCGGATAGCGTCTTCGGTGCCTCAGGATTCGACGGCGCCTGAGGGGCCGATGGAGCGTTGTTGGGCGTCGCATCCTGCGGGCCCTTCGTGTCGGCGGCTTCTTTTTTGTCTTGCTTGTCCTGCGGCCCCGCACCCTGGGGCCGATTGCCACCAGCATTGCCAACGGGCTTGTCGTTGCCCTGATTGCCGAGTGTGCCAGACACACCCGAGGCCGAATCGGACGAATTGCCGGCACCGGCTTCGTTCGTCTTGGTCACGCCCGCAGGCGCAGGAGACCCGGCCCCCTTACCGCCACCGCCGCCGCCGACTCCTGGCTGGGCGAGGGCGACCAGCGATCCGACGCCGATGACGAGGCCGCATGCCGCGACGAGCGCCTGATGTCCCATCCGTCGATCCCGCTGCTGCCAAACCATTTTGTGTCGCGGTACGCGCCTCCGTAGGAACTCAACGAAATCGATCCACCAACGTCTCGGAAGATACCGGCTGCCGGCCGAAAACCGCAAGCCTTCGGTGGCACGCGTCAGGCCGGCGCGACGTCGGCCACGAGGCAGACGAGCGACCGCTCCGGCAGTTCCAGTTGTTCAGACGTGTCGATGGCCGGTCCGCTGCCGTCGGGATGGATGTCCTGCGGCGGCTGGCGGCCGGTGTGCACGAAGAGCCGCCACGGCAGTGCCGAAATGAGCGGGGACTGCGGAAAGCAAAAGGTCCGCGGCAACGACCCGGCGTGTGCGAAGACCAGCACGTGGCGCGGCGTACCCTCCACGCCCCCGGCGGCCAGGTCGGCGACGTCGTGCAGTTTCACCTCCGACGGGGCGCCGAAAAAGCAGGCGAGGCTCGCGTCGGCGGCATACCAGTCCACATGCGTGCCCTCGGGCGAGAACCATTCGACGTCGGGCAGTGCGCCGTCGGCGGACCGACCGCCCTCCAGGAACACCCGGCGGCGGAGCGTGGGATTGTCGAGCCGGAAGCGGATCAACTCCCGCACGAAGCGGACAAGATCGGCATGGGCCTCGACGAGGCTCCAGTCGAACCACGAGATGTCGTTGTCCTGGCAGTAGGCGTTGTTGTTGCCGCCCTGCGTCCGCCGGCACTCGTCACCGGAGAGGATCATCGGCACGCCCTGGCTGATGAGGAGCGTGGCCAGCATGTTGCGGATCTGACGCATGCGAACATCGTCGATCTCGGGGCGGGGGGTCGGCCCTTCGACACCGTAGTTGTCGGAAAAATTGTTGTTATCGCCGTCGCGGTTGCCCTCGCCGTTGAGGTCGTTGTGCTTCTCGCGATAGCTCACCAGATCGTTCAGCGTGAAGCCGTCGTGCGACGTGAGAAAATTGATGCTGTGGAAGGGCTGACGGCCGTCGTCGCCGTAGAGATCGCTCGAGCCTGCCAGCCGCGTGGCGAAGTGGCCCGTCTGGGCGTAGTCGCCCCGCCAATACCGCCGGACATCGTCGCGGTAGCGGCCGTTCCACTCGGCCCACCGCATGCTGGCGAACGAACCGACCTGATACGCCCCGGCGGCATCCCAGGCCTCGGCGATGATCTTGGTGTCGGCGAGCATCGGGTCCTCCGTGATCACCTCCACGATCGGTGGATTCGGGAGCATGTCGCCATTGCGGTCGCGGGAGAGGATGCTCGCGAGATCGAACCGGAACCCATCGACATGGTAGGTATGCACCCAGTGCCGCAGGCAGAGGAAGATCAGTTCACGGACGATCGGATGGTTGCCGTTGATCGTGTTGCCGCACCCCGAAAAATTGCGGTAGTACCGCCCCCCTTCGGCAAGCATGTAGTAGACGCGGTTTTCGAGACCCTTGAACGAAAAGGTGGGGCCGAGCTCGTTGCCTTCGGCCGTATGATTGAAGACGACATCGAGAATCACCTCGATGCCGGCCGCATGGAGGGCCCGCACCATCTCCTTGAATTCCCGGACCTGGCAACCCGGCTCGGTGCCGGCGGCATAGCCCCGGTGGGGCGCGAAGAAGGCCATGGGGTCGTATCCCCAATAGTTCCGCCGCCGGCCGGCCTCGCCCGACGGCTCCTCCGTCGGAAACTCGTGCACCGGCATCAGTTCGACGGCCGTCACACCGAGCGACTTCAGATAGGGGATCTTCTCGATCACGCCGAGATAGGTGCCCGGGTGGTGAGCACCGCTCGATGGATCGTTCGTGAAGCCCCTGACATGCAGCTCGTAGATCACCGTGTCGGCGAGGCCCCGCCGCAGATGCCGGTCACCCTGCCAGTCGAACGCATTGTCGATGACCACGCACTTGGGGGGCCTGACGATCCCGTCGTCGCCCGGGAGGTAGGTTCCGGCGAGGGCCTGGGCGTAGGGATCGATGAGCCTTGCCCGACCATCGAAACGCTGGCCGCGATCGGGC
The DNA here is from genome assembly GCA_046074725.1 of Planctomycetia bacterium. Classification (GTDB taxonomy): domain Bacteria; phylum Planctomycetota; class Planctomycetia; order Pirellulales; family UBA1268; genus CACORA01. Next base: position 1,585 of record JBJTOU010000219.1, on the reverse strand, counting down.
TCGAACGGTCCATCGGCCTGGAAATGGTAGAGCTGCCCCGGCCTGATCCCGGGAACGTAGATGCTCCAGATGTCGCCCCACCGGTCCTTCGAAGGGTCGAGCGAAATCACCTCCGATGGCTCCGGGTCGCCAACGGAATCGTAGAAAAGCACACGCATGGCCGTGGCTGAGCGGCTGTAGACCACGAACTGCACGCCCTTGTCGTGGAGGACGGCGCCGTAGGGCAGGGGGTGGCTGAATTGGAACGCCGGAAGCGGCTCGCGGGCGTGCGCCCGCCTGGCCGTCGCTTTGGGCGCACCGGGCTTGCGAGGTGGCATCACAATTGGATGATACCAAGGAAGGCCATTCAACGCGGAAAGCGGAGCCCCCGCCGTGCCAGGCGCCACTTATTCCAGTGCCGGAGTCGATCTCGAACTCTACGAGGAGGCGATGTCGCGCCTTCCGGCACACATGCGCCGGACGCAGTGTCCGAGGGTGGTGAGCCAGGAGGGGGGATTCGCGGCGCTCTTCCGACTCGACTTCAACGGACTCTTTCGCCGCACCTACGAGGATCCGCTCCTCGTTTCCTGCACCGACGGGGTCGGCACGAAGCTCAAGATCGCCGTCGTGGCGGACGTGCATCACACGGTCGGCATCGACCTCGTGGCGATGAGCGTGAACGACGCCCTCTGCACCGGCGCCGAGCCCCTCTTCTTCCTCGACTACGTGGCGATGTCGCACGACGACCCGGGCCTGCTCGAGCAGATCGTCCGAGGCATCGCCGACGCTTGTGTCGAAAGCGAGTGTGCCCTCGTCGGTGGGGAGACCGCGATCCTGCCCGACATGTACCAGCGCGGTGAATACGACCTGGCAGGATTCTGCGTCGGCGTCGTGGAGCGGAAGCGGCTCGTCGATGGCTCGCAGATCTCCCCGGGCGACGTGGCGATCGGCCTTGCCTCGAGCGGCCTCCACTCAAACGGCTTCAGCCTCGTCCGCAAGGCCGTCTTCGAGATGGGAGGCCTCGCGTGCACCGACCGCGTGGCCGAACTGGACGGTCGGACGGTGGGCGAAATCCTGCTGACACCGACCCGCCTCTATGCACGGCCCGTGAAGTCGGTGCTGCGTCATTACCGCGTCAAGCAGGTCGTGCACGGCATCGCCCACATCACCGGCGGCGGCCTGGTGGAGAACCTCGCACGGATCGTGCCCGCGACGGCGCAGGTGCAGATCGAGCGTGGCAGCTGGGAGACACCGGGCGTGTTCGGCTGGGTGCAGCGGCTCGGGTCGATCGATCCGGCTGAGATGGACCGCGTCTTCAACATGGGCATCGGGATGGTGCTCGTCGTGGCGCCGCACTTCGCCGACAGCGTGCAGAGCCAGCTGGCCGACCTTGGCCATACGAATTGGCGGATCGGCACCGTGCGGTCCGCCACGGTGGCCGACGACCGCGTGGTCGTGCGGTGAGTCTGACGAAGGAGTTTCGAGTGAACGCCACGGTACGAAAGCAGCTGCGAACACGCGAGCAGAGAATCGCCCGGAGACTGGAGCGGATCGATCACCGGGCGTCGGCGCGGTGCACTCCTGGCGCAACGGCTGGAGCTTGATC
>JBJTOU010000218.1:0-3020 GCA_046074725.1 Planctomycetia bacterium | reverse complement strand
CTGCCCGGCGGCCCCCCAAAAAAATTGGGTCTTCAGCGGAATGTGTGGGTAGAAGGGGGGCAGGTCAGGCACAAAAATGTCGTTTCCACGGGCGAAACGACGGAATTACTACCCCCACGGGGAGTCGAATTATTGCAGAATCCTCGGGAGATACCGCAGTCGAGGGAAATTCCGGACCACATTCCGGACCACTTTGGGTGGCCCCCGATATCGGAGACCTGGTTCGACTCCTCGCCGAACTCCCGGAGGGGCAACGCCAAGCCCTGGTGAGCCTCATGCGGCACGCCGCCGGCGGCGGGTGAATCCCGCACGCATACTCTCGAAGTCAGTCCAGCAGACCTCGCATAGACCGCGATTCAGCAGGTTTCGGAGACGTTGGCACTGCAGAGCCCTACGTCACGACCAAAACGGATGCCCTTCCCAACCTTCTGGAATCCCCATAGACCGCAGCGGAATCGTGGAGGCGTCGTCCAGAAGTTTCGCGAGGCGTTGCTTCCATCCACTTTGCGGAGCAATTTGTCGCAACGACCACGCGCAGATGCACAGTACGCAGTACACCTTGTCGTTGCTGATGGCAGGCTTGGCAATCCACTCCGCGTTTTTATTGGGCAATCTGGGTTTCACGCCCAGCGTTCGGTTCCAAAGCCGCCCATGATGCGCACAAATATTTCGTACCGTATTGAGCGCCATCAGCCAGGAATCGAAAACGCGATGATGGACGCCGAATGAGCCCGCGACTTTCGAGCGAATGTCGGGCTGGCATCCCCGATACAAAGTCAGCACCCCTCCGAACGAAACAATCTCAACTGCCATCCAAATCGGCGGCATAGGATGCTGATCCCCGTATTTCATTGAAAAATGCTCGGCAAACAGGTGACTGTTTCGCCCTAATTCCTCCCGCACTTTTTCAACAAAACCCGCCTGCTTCTCCGCACCCAATGACGATGAGTCTGCTGCGTATCCAAATGGCCCGAACTGATGCGCGTGGTGGTACGCCAGTTGCGAGCGAACACCAACTTCGATCCGCTCGATCGCATCCATAACCAGCAATCGCAGTTGCCGGTCAAAAACGTACCGTCTCCATACGTCGTCAAATGTGGTGCCAGGTGCAAATTGATGGCTGCGAACGCCCGCTCGGTCCGAGGCGGGGATCCGCATCGTGTACCAGTAGCCGCTTAAACGGTAATAGTTCACCGACCGAAGCCGGTCGATGATCGTTGACCTATCTCCGCTCATTCCGCGTTCGAGAAGCAGATCAGCCTGCTGCTCGAAGGTCAGTGCCGGCTTCGCGTACCTCATCCGTGACTCGCTGCCATGCGCGCATAAAAAACCCGCCGAAGTGAGCTGCCTTTCGACGCGCCCGGCGGGTGTGCTGGTGAAACTCTAGCTTGAGATTGCCCTGCCGGCAAGGCTGCCGCAGATCAACTCAAAACACCGGCATTTCTTAGTCGACCAAACCCCTAGACACCCTTGAGGGAGGCGGCCCCCAATTTTCGGAAGCCTTTTTATGGCGGAGTTTCACGGGCGAGAGTCGCCCAAACGGCTCACATCTTATGACCGGCAGGGCCCCCTGCCACGTGGGCGCATCACCGGGCCGCTTGAATACACGCACGGAGTAATTCCAGCGATCCGCTGGTGACTTACTCCTGCGCATGCTGGGGCGTTACTCCCAAGGCCGCCATCGCAGACCGGATGACCACCCCACGCCGCGACAGAGAATGGACGAGCGACTTTATTTTGGAGTCGCTGGACATACCCACGGTATATTTCGCCCGCGCAAATCAAAGTACGTGCAAGAAAATGCCGCCGCTGCGGCTGCCCCTCAGCGGGGCTTCTGGACCCGTTCAGGCAGCTGCTCGGCCCAGGTTGCGAGCGGGTCGTAGGCGTCGGCGACGCCCGTCGCCCATTCGACCCACTCGGCCGCTTCCTGCCGGGCGCCCTCGGGGATTGGTCGCCCTTCGACCACCTCGCGGACGGCATCCACGAACTCCCGCACCTCGCAGCATTGCTTCCACAGGCGGGCCCTCTCAAACAGGGCCTCTTCCTGCCGTTTCTTCTCCGCCACCTGGCGGGCAGCCTCTTTCGCCCGTTCCTCTGCCTCCCACTTTGCGTGCAACTCCGCCTGCCGCTTGCGTTCCTTTTCCTCCCGCTCCGCCTTTTCGCGTCGCGCAGCGTCAATCGCCTTGAGCATCTGTGCCGGCAAAGTTCCAACCCGGTCTTCGATGGTCGATTGCTTGCCGTCTCGGATGTGCTTCGGTGACCAGGAACCAAAACCCTCGATTTCGAGCTGGATCCGTCCAGAGGGGTCGTACTCGGTCCGCATCCCGCCGAAGTACTTGTCTTCGCGCTTGACGGCCATGAGTGGCTCACGGATCCGAATGCCGAACTCGTGACCATGACCCCGGATCGGCGTGGCGCTCTCCGCGTAATACCCTTCATTCTCGATCGTGTAACCCCGCTCGAGCAGGCCTTTGAGGAGAGCGTCGATGATCCGCATCGCCCGCGGGACGAGCGGCTTGCTTATCGAAGCGGCCACGGTGGGGCCCTTCAGCTGCCTGCCGTTGATCAGAACGCGGTGGGTTCGCTCCACGATTGGCAGGGGCGAGTCCAACTCGGCTGGCACGACGATGCGGTCTCTCTTCAACTCCGCCTCGTAGAGCGCCTCGATCTCGGGGTCGAAAAAACCGGACGGCCGCATGGGAACCTCCGAATGCAACACCTGAATCTCAGTGAGGCTTGGATCGGAACACGTGGGCAGTCGCAGTCGCTTCGGATTTCCGCCGGCAGCTTTCCGCGCCCAGTACCCGAGATACGGCTTCGGAATCTTGTAACGCTTACTGAGCTTGGCGAACCCAACGTCTGACAGGCCGAACTCCTTGCAGAGGTGCACGGTGGGCGTCTGCCACACGCGCTCGTAGAGCTGTTCGCGGGTCACTGTGGTGACGGGCATGATCGCGGCCTCTCCTTGGCCGGTGATTGGAACGACTTTTGACGTTTCGTGCGGAATGACATAACCGTCT
>JBJTOU010000217.1:0-11213 GCA_046074725.1 Planctomycetia bacterium | reverse complement strand
CCGCCTCGTTCGCCGCGAGCATGAATTCCTCGATGATCCGATGGCTTTCGGTGTGCTCGACCACATGCGCGCCCGTCACGCGACCCTCTCGGTCGAGGTCGATCTTCACCTCGGGCCTCACCAGTTCGAGCGAACCGCGGGCGATCCTCCGGCTCCGAAGGATCCTGGCGAGGTCGCGCATCCGGCCGAGCAGCGACCGAACCTCGCCCGACATCTCCACCGTGCGGGTGTCGGGGTCGGCGAGATACTGATCGACCTCCTCGTAGGTGAACCGCCTGGCGCTCCGGATCGCCGACCGTTCCACCGACGCATCGATCGGCACGCCGTCGGGCGAGAACTCGATCCAGCAGGTCCGCGCGTAGCGGACACGCCCCGGCTGGAGGCTGGCCAGGTTGTTGGACACCACTTCCGGAAGCATGGGGATGACGCGGTCCGGCAGGTAGACGCTCGTGCCGCGGGCACAGGCCTCCTGGTCGAGCGGCGAACCTTCGCGAACGAAGTGGCAGACGTCGGCGATGTGCACGCCGAGCAGCCAATGGCCCCGTTCGATCCGAGTCAGCGAGATCGCGTCGTCGAAGTCGCGGGCATCGACGGGATCGATCGTCACGACCACTGCGCCGGTCAGATCACGGCGGTCGGCCGGCACCTCCTCGGTGAACCGCGCCGCCTGCCGGCGGGCGTCCTCGAGCACCGTCTCCGGAAACGGCCCCGGCAGGCCAAACTCGTGGATCACGGTGAGCGTATCGACACCCGGCGAGCCAGCCGCACCGAGCACCTCCACGACGACACCTTCCCCATCCCGGCCGAGACGGGGGAAGCGGACCATCTCGACGACGACCTTGTCGTTCTCACGCACGCCCTTGGCCCCGGGATCGCCGACGGCGATCGGCCTCGCAAACCCGGTGCCATCGATCCGCACCCATCCGGCCCCAGCCGCCTCGAAATAGCGTCCCACGAACCGTGTCGTGCGGCGTTCCACCACCTCGATGATGTCGCCCGACGGCCCCGGGCGGCGCACGTCGCGGGCCCGAGACACCCGCACCTTCACGGTGTCGCCCGAGGCGGCGTCGAGCTGGGCATGGGCCGCCACGTGGATGTCGCCGGTCCGGTCGCCCGCGGCGGCCTCGAGCGGCCGCACGAACCCGTGGCCACCGACCGCACGGCGGAAGACGCCGGTCACCACGCTGCTGCGCGACATGCTGCGTTCCGCACCCGCTAGCGGTGACGGCCCCGAAAGAACTTGCGGCCGAGGTTGGCGTGGTACTGCGTCCAGCCGCCGTCGATCGAGGCCTCGTTCTGCATCAGCTGCGCCGTCGCGGCCATGCGGGCATCGAGTTGGTCGATGTGGTGGAGGGCCACAGCCTCGAGCGTCATCGGGAGCTTGGGCGCACCGAATTCATACTCGCCATGGTGGCTCGCCACCATGTGCTTGATCCGCGTGCCGATCTCCTCGTCGAAGGGCTTTCCAGTCCGCGCCTCGACGTCGCGGATTTTGTCCTCCACGATTCCCAGGCCGAGCAGCACGTGCCCGAGGAGTTGTCCGGCATCGGTGTAGGAGAAGCCCCGCTCGCTTTCCAGCTCCACCGTCTTGCCGATGTCGTGCAAGAACACGCCCACCAGCAGCAGATCCCGATCGAGGGCCGGATAGAGCGGGGCGACGCGATCGGCGATCCGCAGCAGCGAGACCACATGCTCCAGGAGCCCGCCTGTGTAGGCATGGTGCTGCTTCACTCCGGCCGGGCTGCGGGCCAGGGCCGCCATCAGGTCTTCGTCGGCGAGCGTCTCGGCGATCAGTTCGCGGATCGGCTCGCAGTGGACCGTGGCGAGAATCGATCCCAGTTCGTTCCGGAGCGCGACCAGATCGACGGACGAGAGGACGCGAAACTCTGTTTCGTCGATCGTGCGGGCGTCGGCGCGGCCGATGGCCGTGATGATGACCTGCAGATTGCCCTGGTACAGCTGCGTGGTCCCCTCGACGCGGACATAGTCGCCTTCGTCGAAGGACTCCAACTGGAAATCGGAGGCGTTCCACATCCTGCCCGTGATCGACCCGCTCCGATCGGCAAGTTCGACCTGCAGGTAGAGCTGACCGTTCCGATTCGGCCGCAGCTGCTTCCTCGTGGCGAGGAAGACCTGGTCGATCTGCCCCTGTGTCGGCAGTTCGGCGACGAACTTCCGCCGGCTCGTGCGGGTGACTGGCGCCGGAGAAGCGGCGTCGCGACGTGGAGAGGAGGCGGTCGACATGATGCCCAGCGAGTCTACGGCCAGGGTCCCACGGGTCACAAGCAAACGGCTACAATCCCGCCCTCGAGCCGCATCGAACCGAGTTCCCTTCCTGTCCCCGGAGACATCCATGCCCGCCACCGCGATCTCGCCGACCCGCGCCGAAGACTACCCGGAGTGGTACCAGCAGGTGGTCCGCGCGGCGGAACTCGCCGAGCAGTCACCGGTGCGGGGCTGCATGGTGATCAAGCCCCATGGCTACGCCATCTGGGAGCGGATGCAGCGGATTCTCGACGGGATGTTCAAGGCGACGGGCCACCAGAACGCCTACTTCCCCCTCTTCATTCCGGTCTCGTATCTGGAGCAGGAGGCGAAGCACGTCGAGGGCTTCGCCAAGGAGTGCGCGGTGGTCACGCACCACCGTCTTGAACTGAGCCCGGACGGCAAGCTCGTGCCGACCGGCAAGCTGGAGGAACCGCTCGTCGTCCGGCCGACGAGCGAGACGATCATCGGGGCGATGTATGCCAAGTGGATCCAGTCGTGGCGCGACCTCCCGGTGCTGATCAACCAGTGGGCCAACGTCGTCCGATGGGAAATGCGGCCGCGTGTCTTCCTGCGGACGGCGGAGTTCCTGTGGCAGGAGGGGCACACGGCTCATGCCACCCGCGAGGAGGCGATCGAGGAGACCATGCGGATGATCGACGTCTACGCCACGTTCGCGGAGCGGGATCTCGCCATGCCGGTGATCAAGGGGCCGAAGCCGTCGGGAGAACGGTTTCCCGGCGCCGTCGACACCTACTCGATCGAGGCCATGATGCAGGATGGCAAGGCCCTGCAGGCAGGCACGTCGCACTTTCTCGGCCAGAACTTCGCCAAGGGGCAGGGGATCAGATTCGCCAACACCCATGGTGTGGAGGAGTTTTGCTGGACGACCTCCTGGGGCGTTTCGACGCGGCTGATCGGGGCGGTGATCATGACCCATTCCGACGACGACGGCCTCGTGCTGCCGCCACGGATCGCGCCGAGGCACGTCGTGATCCTCCCCATCGCACGAACGGACGATGAGCGGGCGCAGGTGTTCGACGCCTGCCGTGCGCTCGAACGGGATCTGGCCGCCCGACAGTTCGCCGACGAGCCGATCCGATCCATGATCGACGCCCGCGACATCCGTGGCGGTGACAAGGTGTGGCAGCATGTGAAGCAGGGCGTTCCGCTGCGGGTCGAGATCGGCCCACGCGATCTGGCGGCCGGCACGGTGAGCCTGTCGCGGCGCGACCGGGGCACGAAGGAGCGGGAGTCGGTGCCGCTGTCCGAGTTCGCCTCGAGGGTGCCCGCGATCCTCGGGGAGATCCAGGCCGGTCTCTTTGAAAAAGCCCGGGCCTTCCGCGATGCCCGCACCGTACGGCTTGGGAGCCTGAGCGAGGTGGTCGATTTCTTCGGCACCGGGGAAGGAGCCTCCACCAAGGCAGGCTTCGCGCTGGTCCACGTCGCCGACGACCCGGCAGTGACCGCCGCGTTCGATCCGCTCAAGGTCACGGTTCGCTGCATCCCGATGGAGGGGAACGACGATCCAGGCACGTGCGTCGTGACCGGGAAGCCGGTCACTGGTCGAAGCGTGCTCGCCCGGGCATACTAAGGTTCATGCAGAGCATCAGTGCGAGACTCGTCGCGGGGGCGGCGCTCATGGCCGGGCTGGCCGTCGGCCTGGGATCGGCGGCCCTCGATGCAGCCATGCGTCCGTGGCGCGTGGGGGATTTCTTTCCGGCCCTCACCGACACCAGCTCGTCACCGCGGGTTGATGTCCCCGAGACGCGTCATGAATTCGGAAAGATCGGGTCGGGGGAGAAGGGGACGCATGCCTTCACCATTGGCAACAGCGGCAGCGTTCCCCTCACGCTCTCCCGCGGAGCCACAAGCTGCAGTTGCACGATGAGTGACCTCGGCCAGGACGCTCCGCGCACCGTTCTTCCGGGCGACACGACGACCGTGAGCGTGCAGTGGACAGGCAAGGGAAAGGGGGGGGCCTTTCGGCAGCAGGTGACGGTGCTCACCAACGACCCGAGGCGGCCGGAGATCGTTTTCGCGATCGAGGGCACCGTGGTGCCGAAATGGAGGGCGATGCCGGAGATGCTCACCCTCCCGAAACTCTCCCCCCAGTCAACCGCCTCGATCACGGCGAGGGTATTCACCTACGGGGAGGAGCCGTCCCGAGTCGAATCCCTGGAAGCCCTCGACGAGCGAACGACGAATTTTTTCACGCTGTCTTCGAGCCCGCTGGCAGCGGATGACATCTCCCGTGAGCCGGGAGCCACCGGAGGATTTCTGGTCGAGGTGGGCGTGAAGCCCGGCTTGCCGGTCGGCCCGCTGCGGCAGACGGTGCGGGTCGTGTTCCGGATGCCCGAGGAGATCACCACCGAGATTCCGGTCGAGGGCCAGGTGGCCGGTGACTTTTCCTTCGCAGGACCGGCATGGGATGCCTCCCGCCAAAAGCTCATGCTCGGCCAGATCTCGGGCCGCACAGGTCTGAAGACCACCTTCTTCCTCACCGCGCGTGGTCCCGACCGCGATCTCGTGAGGCCGGTTGTGAAGGAGGTCGTGCCATCCCTGCTCGACATCAGGGTCGGCGTGGCCGAACCGATCGGCACCGGCGCCGTGATCCGGATCCCGATCGACGTGGAGATCCCGCCCGGCAGCCCGTCGGTAAACCACCTGGGATCGGAGCAGGCTCCGGCCGGCCGCATCGTGCTCGGGACGGGTCTCCCCGATTCCCCGTCGGTCACGCTGCCCGTGAGCGTCGTCGTCGGGCCGTAAATCGCCGTCGCTCCACGAACGCGATACGGCTAGACTTTGTTCCCATGTCATACCGCCGTCAGCTTTCCGCCGCGCTGCGAGGCACGCGGGCCCTTCTCGTCGGCACAGCGGTCTTTTTGGCTGCCGTGGCGATGGCAGCCCAGCCCGATCGTGCCACGGGCATTTCGGACTCCGTCGTGGAGACCTTCAACAAACGCAACGGAACGGTCTTCGACGGATGGCAGCGGCCCCGTCTCCTGCTCGTGATCACCGGACAGCTCGACGGCTACATCGAGCCCTGCGGATGTTCCGGCAAGGAAAACCAGAAGGGGGGCCTGAGCCGGCGGCAGAATTTCCTCCGCGCGGTGACGGCCGCAGGCTGGCCGGTGCTTTCGGTCGATCTCGGCAACCAAGTGAAGCGATTCGGGCGGCAGACCGAGATCAAGTTTCAGTCGATCGCCGACGGTCTGCGGCAGATGGGTTATGCCGCCGTGGGATTCGGCCCCGGAGATCTCCGGCTGCCGGCCGAGGAACTCGTCGCGGCCGTGGCTCCGGTGGGCGACCAGCCGACGCCCTTCGTGAGCGCGAATGTCGGCCTGCTCGGCCTCGATGCGAACATCACGCCGAGGATCCGCGTCATCGAGACCGGGGGCATGAAAATCGGCATCACGTCGGTCCTCGGCGACGCGGAGGCGGCCGGAGTTCGGAACGACGCCGTTGAGGTGATGCCGGCGGCCGAGGCCCTCGCCAAGGCCGCCGCCGACATGGCGAAGGCAGGATGCGCGCATCAGGTGCTCCTTGCCTGGGCGTCGGCCGAGGAAGCGACGCGGCTCGCAGCCCGCTATCCACAGTTCGACGTGGTGGTCACGGCCGGCGGGGCCGACGAACCTCCGTCCACGCTGCCGACGCTGAAGTCCGGGGCGAAACTCGTCGAGCTCGGCCACAAGGGAATGTTCGCCGTCGCGATCGGTTTCCAGGATCGCGGGGCCGACTCCCGGTCGCAGCGGGTGCCGCTGGACGGTCGCTGGGGCGAGTCGCCCGACATGATGAAAATCCTGGCGGCGTATCAGGGGCAACTCGAGTCCCTCGGGCTTGCCGGCCTGGGCATCACCCCCACCCGCCATCCCTCCGGCCGTCGATTCGCCGGCAGCGCCGCCTGCGCCGAATGCCATCGCGATGCCTATGACATCTGGAAGGAGACACCACACGCCACGGCGCTGGTGACGCTCGAGGAGCAGGATCCGCGTCGCGATCGCGATCCGGAATGTCTCTCCTGCCACGTCGTCGGCTGGGCGCCCCAGCGGTTCGAACCCTTCGAAGGGGGATTCACGAGCATGGCGACGACGCCCCATCTCGCCCATCAGGGCTGTGAAAACTGCCACGGCCCCGCGGCGGCCCATGCGGCCGTTGAGCGAGGAGACGTCCGTGCCTCGACGGCCGAGCGTGACAAGCTCAGGGCCGAACTCGCGATGTCGTTGGACACCCCCGAGGGGAAGCAAAAGGCGGTGACAAACTGCCTTCAGTGCCACGACCTCGACAACAGCCCCGAGTTCGACTTCGACGAATACTGGCCGTCGGTGAAGCACTAGCTTCACGGCTGCTCGGCCATCCATGGCCCGAGCAGCCGTGGCTTCGTGCGAACTCGGTTCGCACGAAGCGGGCGGTCGCACCTCCCGGCGACCGTGGCCGCCTGGACGGCGGCCTGTTCAGGCCTGGAAACAGCTGCATGCATCTGCGAGGGGCTGCCCGTGCCCCGAGAGCCGGCGTTGCTGACAAGCGGAGCCATGGATGGCGCAGCGCAGTCAGCATCGAGTGAGCGAAGCCCAGGATGGGCGGAGCGAACGTCCGGCGACGGGGCATGGGCAGCCCCGACCCGCGGATTCACGCGAGCTGCGCGAGTGCTTCGTCGGGGATGTTGAAGTTGGCGGCGACGCTCTGGACGTCGTCATGATCGTCGAGCCGCTCCATCAGGGTGAGCACCTTGCGGGCGGTCTCGACGTCCTCGACCTCGACGGAGTTGGTCGGGATTCGCACCATCTCATTGGATTCGACCGCGAGTCCCGCAGACTGGATCGCGTCCATCACGGAGGCCATCGCCTGCGGCTCGCAGACCACCTCCCATCGGTCGCCGGCGAGCCTCACGTCGTCACCGCCGGCCTCGAGGGCGATCTCCATCAGCCGCTCCTCGCTGCACGATATCTGGGGCACGCGGATCACGCCCTTGCGCTCGAACAAGTAGGCCACGCACCCGGTGCCACCAAGCTTGCCGTCGCACATTTCGAAGATCTTTCGGATCTCGGGGGCGGTGCGATTCTTGTTGTCGGTCAGGATCTCGCACATGACCGCAACCCCACCGGCACCGTAGCCTTCATAGATCGACTCCTCGAGGTTGCCCCCTTTGAGTTCGCCGGTGCCCGTCTTGATGGCCCGTTGGATGTTGTCCTTCGGCATGCTCACCGCCTTGGCGGCATCGATCGCATAGCGGAGCCGGAGATTGGCGGACGGGTCGGGGCCCCCGGCCTTGGCCGCCACGATGATGGCCTTGGCGAGTTTGCTCCAGAGCTTGCCTCGCTTGGCATCGACGAGCGACTTCTTGCGGGCGATGTTGGCCCAATGGGAATGACCTGCCATGCATGACTCCTTTCACCGTGCCCGGCTCACCTCGGCTTGCGCTTCGCAAGTTGAGTCGAATGTTTTTTCGCTCCCGGCTTGGCAGGGGCCGTCGGCTTCTTGGGCGTCTTGGAGGCCGCGGCCTTGCCGGCGGATGCCTTCGTACCGGCAGACTCGTGGGCAGCAGGCTTCCGGGAGGCGGGCTTCTTGGCCACCGGCGGTTCGGCCGCCGGTGGGCTCGTCGGTGGCTTGCCCATGTTTGGCTTGACGACGAATGGCTTCGGGCCTGGTTTGGCGCCGGCCACGGGCTTCCCATCGGCCGTTCGCTTCGGACCCGAACCAGGCGGGGGCAGGGGGGTCTTCCCGGCGGGCCGCGCGGCGGCCTGCGGTCCGGCCGGACGGTGCTCTTCCGCCTTCGCAGCATCCGTCTTCTGCCCTCCCTTGGGCGGTGGCGGGGCGGGCGGGTTCGGGGCGGGCAGCGATTCCCCACGCTTTGGAAATCGCTCCTTCAAGGCCGTCGGGTTCACCGCCTGAACGATCTTTCGAACGGTGGTGCCGTGCAGGTTCGCGATGCAGTCGACACCGAACTGGTGCAGCAGCGAACTCCACTCGACTCCGCCACGTTTCGGAATCATCCGATCGAGCCAGGCGACCTTGCCGGCATCGTACTCCTCCCGGGAGATGATGCCGCACAGGTAGAGCCCCGTCAGGGCTCCACGGTCGAGCGGAATGAAATGCCCCCCGAGCGTGGTCGAGGCGATGTGGGCGATCACGAACGGGGGAATCCCGTGGAGATTCTCCAGCGTCTTGATGCCGTGCGCCAGCGAGTGCTTTTTGGCATGATCGAGCGAGAAGGCGTAGGTCGATTCAAACACCCCCTGCAGCATCCTCCGGAGCGAGAGGGCCGCGTGGGCCGGATCGGGCAGCCCCGCCAGCGACTCGGCCAATTCCGCGACGGTCGTCACCCGCACCTCGTTGAGGTCGAAGTAGCCCTTCAGCAACGTCTCGAACGCCTTTTCGGCGGCGGAATACGGTGCATTTTCAAGGCAGCACGCGAAGAGCGCTTGGTGGAGGATCGGGCGGCTGGTGTTCGGCGCGACCGGCTTGTAGGCCGCCTTGAGCGACTTCTGGAGTTTGGCGAGCAGTTGCTGACGGTTGGGCTGTTGCCGTCCGGCATCGGGGCGTTTCTTCGGTGATGTCATGCGTCTTCCTGCGTAGTTTCGACGGGCTGGCTGTCCGCGGGTGACGGCAACACCTGGTCGAGCATTCGGGCGATCTCGATGGAGCGTTTGACGCCGCTATCGAGCTTGAATGTCAGCCGCGGTGTATACCGGGTTTCGATCCTGTCGGCGATGCGTGACTGGAGAAAACCGGCGGAACTCGCCAGGCCCCGAAGCGCCAGTTGCTGCTTCGCCTCGCCTCCCATCACCGACACATGGACGACCGCCGATCGCATGTCGTGCGCCATCTCCACGCCGGTGACGGTCACGTCCTTCACGCGCGGATCTCGCACCTCGGTGAGGATGGCCATGCTGACCACCTCCCGCACCGCCTCGGCCGCCTTGAGGGAACGTCGTGTGCTCACGAAAGCGTGCGCGCGACTTCCTCGACACGATAGCATTCGAGGATGTCGCCCTCCTTGACGTCGTTGAATCCGGCGAGCTTGATGCCGCACTCCAGGCCGTCGCGCACCTCACGGGCGTCATCCTTTTCCCGCTTCAGCGACTCGATGCCGTAGTCGCCGATCACGCGGCTCTCGCGGATCACACGGAGACGGCCATTGCGGGCGATGATGCCCGAGAGAACACGGCAGCCGGCGATGACACCGAGCCTGCTGATCGAGAAGGTCCGCTGCACGACGGCCCGGCCCAGGTCAGTCTCCCGCTTCTCCGGCACCAGCATGCCTTCCAGCGCGTTCCGCAGGTCGTCGGTCACCTGGTAGATGATCTCGTACCGCCGCACCTGCACGCCCCGCTCCTCGGCCAACGACCTTGCCCGCTCGTCGGGCACGACGTTGAAGCCGATGATCACGGCGTCGGAAGCGTCGGCCAACTGCACGTCGGCCTAGGTGATGCCGCCAACCGTCGCCTGGAGAACACGGATCTTGACCTCGGGATGCTCGAGCTTCTGCATCTCCTTGAGGATCGCTTCGATCGAGCCGCGGACATCGGCCCGGATGATGAGGTTGAGCGTGGGGGTCTTCTGGGCGCCGAGCCTGTCGAGCAGATTTTCGAACGTGACGTGCACCGGCGCGCTGATGAGCGTGCTGTGACGGCGGATATCGCTCCGCTTGACCGCCACCTCACGCGCCATTGCGATCGAATCGACGACCTGGAACCGCTCGCCGGCATTGGGGGCCACGTCGAGGCCGCTGACCAACACCGGCCGCGATGGCCCGGCCTCGGTCAGCTTGCGGCGCGTGAGCGTGTCCTGCATCGATTTGACATGGCCGCTCGCCTCGCCGCAGACGATGGCATCGCCCACCCGCAGCGTTCCCTTTTGCACGAGGACCGTCGCAACGACGCCACGTCCCTCGTGGATTTCGGAGTCGAGGCACACGCCGGCCCCCTTGCGATCGTCATTCGCCCGGAGGTCGTGCAACTCGGCGATCGTGAGGAGCGTGTCGAGCAGCGCATCGATGCCTTCCCCCGTCACGGCGCTGGTCTTCACCACCTCGGTGTCGCCGCCCCACTCGGTCGGAAGCAGTTCATTGGCGGCCAGTTGCTGGTAGATCCGATCCACGTTCGCCCCGGGCAGATCGATCTTGTTGATGCACACCACGATCGGCACGCCGGCCGCACGCGCATGGCTGATCGCCTCCTCCGTCTGCGGCATGATCCCGTCATCGGCGGCGACCACGAGCACCGCGCAGTCGGTCACATTGGCACCGCGGGCCCGCATTTGGGTGAACGCCTCATGACCGGGCGTATCGACGAACGTCACGCCCCTGTCGCCGTGCTTGATGGAATAGGCACGGATGTGCTGGGTGATGCCACCGCTCTCGCGGGCAGCCACGTTGCTTCCGATGAGCCGGTCGAGAAGCGACGTCTTGCCGTGATCGACATGGCCGAGGAACGTGACGACCGGCGCCCGCGGGGAGCGGATCGCGGGATCCTCGTCGATGGCGTCGAAGCCGGCGAGCAATTCCTTCTCGAGATCCTCGGCCGTCTTGATGTCGAGTTGCACGCCCAGTTCGGACGCGAGAAGATCGACCGTCTCGCGGTCGAGCATCGAGCCCATGCTCGGCATCTGCGTCATCCCGAACTCAAGCAGCTTCTTGAGCACGTCGCTGGCCGAGAGCCCGATCGCCTCGGAAAAGGCCCGCACCGTGCATGGCACCTGGATCGTGGCATTGGATTTCCGAGGGGCGGCCGTCGAGAGGGCTGCCCCTCGCCGTTGCCGCGGCCGACGGCGACGTCCGCCTCTCTCGTCGTCGTCTCCCACGCGAGGCTCGCTGGCCCGCTTGCGGCTCAGTTGCCGCAGTTCGCGAGCGCCCAGCAGATCATCGGGCTTCCCCTGCGGCCCCTTTGACGGCGACCGGCGAGGACGAACACCGGGCTCCAGCGGCGGCGGCACGGGCATGGGGCCAC
>JBJTOU010000216.1:0-3787 GCA_046074725.1 Planctomycetia bacterium | reverse complement strand
GCTGGCCGCGAGCGCCTGGTCGCGGATCATCTCGGCGTCCATGCGAAACCGCGGACCCCGCGAGAGCAGCCGGTTGGCGGCGTCCCGGGCGAGCTTCTCGGGCGTGGTCACCGCGGCCTGGCGATAGGCGGCGCTCGTGAGTATGAGCCGGAAGAGCTTCTTCACGTCCCAGCCGCTCTCGCGGAACTCGACGGCCAGCCAGTCGAGCAACTCCGGGTGGCTCGGGAGTTCGCCGGTGATGCCAAAATCGCCACTCGAGCGCACAAGGCCGGTGCCAAACACCTCCTGCCAAAAGCGATTCACGGTCACGCGGGCTGTCAGCGGATGCTCCTGCAGCAGGAGCCACTGCGCGAGGCCGAGGCGGTTCTTTGGGAGGCTTTCCGGGAACGGTGGCAGGATGTCGGGCGTGTCGGGCTTCACCTCATCCTTCCGCTTGTCGTATTCGCCGCGGTCGAGGATGTAGGCCTTGGCCATCTCGCTCGTTTCGTTCATGACGTGCGCGATCGTGCCCCGCTTGCGGATCTGCGCATACTCGGCCTCACGCTTCGCCGCTGCAGCCGCGGCCTGCTGGAAGGCACCATCGACCGTCGTCAGCCACCATTCGTAGTGGCCGTCCGCTGCCTTCGGCCGCTCATCCGCGGGCAGCTTCACGATGTCGGCAATCACCTGGGCCCGCGAAAGGCCCGCAACCTCGGCCGCGGAAAGGCCGCGGCCCCAGATCGTCAGGCCCGTGAGTCCGACGCCGTGCGCGGGCATGCCAGGCGACCGGCTCCCGATCGTCAGCGGCACCTCGGTGCGAATCGAGGACTTCTTGAACGTGTTGTTCTCGACGTTCGGATTCTCTTGGAGTTTGTCATCATAATAGACCTTCACTCCCTCGGCCTTGCCGGACCCGTCGTAGGTGATCGAGACGAGCGTCCAGGCATCGGCCTTGAGCTGGTCCCGGGCCATCAGCTTGCACGCGTCGTCCGGCCAGGAATGAACGATGTGCATGCCGGCGCGTCGCCCCTGCACGAACACGTCCCAGCCGCGGTGGGCCTGAGCGTCGTTCATGCGGGCGACCACGGTGTAGGCCGAGTCGTTGGCCGGCGGCCGCAGCCAGAACGTCACGCTGAAAGGCTGGTCGTGCTCGAAGTCGCCGGCAGTGGCGATCTCCGCGGCCTTGCCGTCAAGCAGGAGGGCTGGGACGCCGTTCGGGCCCGGCTGCCACGTCGTTGCTGCGGCAAGCTGCAGGTCGCTCTCCTTGCCGAGGACCCTGAGTCGGCTCGTGGTCCCCTGGCCCTCGGAGAACGGCAGATCGACAAACGGTGAGTCCTGTGGCAGCAACGTCGCGACCACGCTGGCATCCGCCGTCCGAACCCATGTCTCAAACTCCGGCTTCGCAGCCTTTCTGCGCGCCTCGACCGCTGCCTTGGCTGCCGGCATCTCCCTTTCGAGTACCGCGAACCGCGGCTGGTCTTCGACCCGGGGTACCGGCAGGATCGGCGGGGTGTCGCGGATGTTGCCATCCATTGCGGCCTGCGTCGTGTTGTTGAAGAACGCGGAGAGTTCGTAAAACTCCTTTTGCGACAGCGGATCGAACTTGTGGTCATGGCAGACGGCGCAGCCCGTCGTGAGGCCGAGCCAGACGGCGGACGTGGTCTCCGTGCGGTCGCGGGTGTAGAGGACAAGGTATTCCTCCGGGATCACGCCCCCTTCGTTCGTCGTCATGTTGCAGCGGTTGAAGCCGCTGGCGACCTTGCTGTCGAGGATCTGCTCGGGCTTGGCGTTCGGTCCGTGATCGCTGACGAGGTCGCCCGCCAACTGCAGGATCGTGAACTGGTCGAACGGCATGTTGCGGTTGAAGGCGTTCACCACCCACTGCCGGTAGGTCCACATCTCGCGGTAGTTGTCGTAGTGGATGCCGTGCGTGTCGGCGTAGCGGGCATAATCGAGCCAGTGGCGGCCGCGGTGCTCGCCCCATTCGAGGCTCGCCAGCAGCGTATCGACGAGTCGATCGTAGGCATCGGGGTGCGGATCGGCGACGAAAGCATCGACGACAGCCGGCTCCGGCGGCAGCCCCGTGAGGTCAAGTGCAAGCCGGCGAGCGATCGTGCGGCGGTCGGCCTCGGGCGCGGGGGAGAGACCTTCCTTCTCGAGGCGGGCGAGGATGAAGGAATCGATTGGGTTCCTCACCCACGCCTGCTGTTTCACGGCCGGCAGCTCGGGCCGCTGCGGCGGAACAAACGACCAATGCGGCTGATACTCGGCCCCCTCGGCGATCCACCGCTTGAGCAACTCCTTCTGCTCCGCCGTGAGCACCTTCTTCACGGCCGGCGGCGGCATCACCTCATCGGGATCGTCGGAGAAGATCCGGTCGAGTGCCACGCTCGAATCGGGATCGCCCGGAGCGATCGCGCCGCTCTCGATCGCCGCGTCGCGGTCATCGAGCCGCAGATCGGCCTTCCGGCCGGCGCTGTCGGCCCCGTGGCAGCCGAAGCAGTGCTCGACGAGGATCGGCCGGATGTGCTCGTTGTAGGAGAGCGGGGCAGCCCCGTCAGCCCGAGCGGAGCCGGGGGCCTGTAACGGAACGGCCGAATTGCCGTCTTCTCCCAGGACACAGGCCATGAAGGGAGAGACGCCCATGACCACGGTCACGGCGATGGAAAAAAGAAAGCCTTCGGCTCGGCAGCCGCGCAGCCATCGTGGCGATAGTTCCATACACTCACTCCTGAAGAGTTTGGTTCGGAACACCCACGTCGCCGTCTTTTCGAGCCGTCGCTCGCGGACGCGGACCCAAGACGGGTCGATCAGCGGGAGAATTTTTTCAGAGCCTCTATTATTACGCCTGCACCGGGCCCGGTCAAACAACGGGCCCGATCGAAAAACCCGTGCCAGACAGGGGGCGACCATGGCCTTTCATTCGCATCATCTCTCTCCTTCCAGGTCGATCGTCCTTCTGGTCGCCCTTTTCGGAGCCACCATCGCCATGCATGCAACCGGAACTGCCGACGAGCCTCGAGGCTCACGGGGCTCGACTTGGAAGTCGATCGAGCAGGCGCTCCAGGAAGGCAAGCCGAAGACGGCCATCGAAGCGCTCACCGGAATCGAACTCACGGCGACACAGGAAAAGGCCTGGGACGAGGCGACCCGCGCGATCGCCACGAGAATTTTCGCCGCGACGGGCGACCGCCCAGCCGACGACCCCGAGCGGGTCATCCGCCTGGCCGCCGCGATCGAAAAGGCGCCGCCGGAGACCCGGGGCGTGCTCGAGGCGATCCGGGCCAACTGGACCTGGGGCTATTTTCAAGTGAACCGCTGGCGGTATCAGCAGCGCACGCAGGGTTCCGTGCTGCTTCCGCAGGGCGGCGCCGACTCGAAGGACCTCGCGAAGCTCGCTGAGTGGGATCTGCCCACGATCGTAGCCGAGATCAGAAAGCGGTTCGCCGTGGCGGTCGGGGCCCCTGGCAGCCCGGAGCGGGCGGCCCTGCAAAAGCTTCCCGCGGCCGAGTGGTCGGCGATCATCGAGAAGGGCACGATGGCCGACTCCTACCGGCCCACCGTGTGGGACGTGATCGCGCGCGACGCGATCGAGTTTGCGAGCTCCGGCGAGCGCGGGCTCGTCGCCCCGGAAGACGTGTTCGAGCTCGTGGCCGACTCGCCTGCCCTCGGCACGGCCGACGAGTTTTTGAAATGGCAGCCCGAGGCTGACGCGCAGGTCACCGACACCGATTCGCCGCTGCTCGACACGATCCGGCTCTACCGCGACCTGCTCGCCTTCCACACGGGCGACGCCGACCGCACGGCC
>JBJTOU010000215.1:0-4581 GCA_046074725.1 Planctomycetia bacterium | reverse complement strand
TCGTCGATCGCAGTGGCCGACATGGGCACGTTCTCCAGCGGCCGCATCAGCAATGCCAGGGCCTTGGACGGCCGGGCCGAGATCATCGTCGGCAGCGGGGCGGGCATCGCGCCGAGCGTGCTGGTCTATGACCTGAGTGGCTCTCCTGCCGTCGTTGATCGCCTCTCACCGTTCAGCCGTGCGTTCACCAGCGGTATCTCGGTGAGCGTCGGCAGGTTCAACGCGGATATCATCCCCGACATCATGGTGGCCTCCGCCCGCAACGGCAACTCGGTGGTCGAGATCTACGACGGCTCCGTCAGCGCCCCGGCGAATACGCTGCTCGCCCGACAGGCCGCCTTTGCCACGATCGGGAAGGTGAATGCCGCGGTCTTCGCCACGATGGCCGACGTCAACAACAACGGCATCATCGATGACGGCGAAATCTTCACCACGCAGGGCGACGGTGGGGCCAACAGCGGCATCAAGCGGTTGACGCGTGCTGGCGGTGTCCAGTCCACGGTCACCGGCAGCCCATTGAGCCCGCTGCGGATTGTCTCATCGACACGGCGGCCGCAGTGAGCGACTGGCCTACCAGCGGGCCTCGACGCCAAGGTTGCCGCCCAGCAGGTAGAGCGAGCCATTGCTGACCGAATCGATGGCCGTGGTCTGCGTGAAGTTCCACTGGTCGGCGGCGAGGGCGACATTGCCCAGCCAGATCATGTTCAAGCCCGCCCGCACGCCCCATGTCTGGTTGATGCGGTAGATGAGCGAGGCATTGGCGTCGGCGAACCCGCCGAGGCCCGTCGAAGAAGCCGAGCTCGCCCCGCGGATCGGCGGGTCGGGGTTCACCGGATCGATGACCGGGCTTTGCGACTGGGAGAGCCACGTGCCGCCGAGGCCCACCTTCAGCCAGCCCTCCGCGGCCCATCGCTCGTAGTCCCTGCGACCGCGTACACCGATCTGGCAGCCGAAGAGGCTGCTGTTGGAATTCACGTTGTAGGCGCTCGTCTCGGTGAGTCCGCAGCAGGTCGATGAGAAGCCCGCCGCATCCGAGAGGCCGGCGTAGCGGAAGCCCGCGAGCCAATCGAGGCACTGGCAACTGCCGCAGGGTTGTGCACAGCCATCGGCTCCGCATTGCCCAGCCGGGTTCTGGCCAGTCCCGCAGCACTTGTACCAGAAGATATTGGCTTCACCCATGTTCAGTGTGGAGACATAGTTCAACCGCATGAGGTCCGCACTGTTGAACTGTGGCGCAGAGGTGCCGAAGGTACCGGGGGCGATCAGGTTCCCCGGGCCGAACACCTGGGCGTTCGATGTCGAGTTGTAGACGCCGAGATAGCCCACTTCCCACCCCCAGCCGGCCGGCTTCCGCTCGCCGAAGAAGGCTCGCATGCCCGGAGCGAATCCCCACTGGAGATTTTGGGACGAGATGATCGTGCCGCCGGTGTCTTCGTTAAGCACCAGCGGACGATCCTCGAGCGCGGCGTAGCGTGCGAGGAAGAGCGCGTCGACCGCGGCGTAGAGGCGGTATCCGGGACAGCCGGTGTCGCATGGCAGTCCGCAGGCCGACGCGATGTCCGGCGACGGAGCCGGCGTCGAAGCGAGCACGGAGGCCTCGGGCATGGAGGGGGCCGGAAGGCCCTGCGCAGGAACGCCGGCCGCTTGAGGCTGAGCCGCGTAGGATGCCGTAGGCAGCGGCACCGGAACCCGTGCCTGCTGCGGAACGGTGGGCGGCGAGGACGGCGGGGGAGGCAGCGGCTCGGGGAAAGGCACCGCATCGAAGACGATGTCATTGGAGGTGGCGAAGCGGTCTGGCCAGGGTTCACGGGCCCACGAGGGGAGTGACCAGAAGCCCAGGGCCACGCATGCGATCACCGCCCTGGTCGCCCACAGCGCACGTCGCGCAACGTTCCGTGAAATCGGTGTGACTCTCATGAACGGAATAATCGGCACGACCGGTCGGGCACTTTGAGCCGGCTTGCAAAAAACCGGTTTGCGGCTGCGTATGAGATTACGCAGGGCCCGCGTCTTCGCAGGATTACCGCGAGAAGGCCATGCCCGGGGGAGGTCCCTCGGCAGCATCCGTGCTGTGGGGCGACCGCTCCGTGGTGTTCGTTTCCTGCCCGGATGAAACCGTCAGGTTGAAACCGCTTCCTCTCGCCCGGGCATGGCCACAATCGTCAGGCCGTCAGTTCGTCGATCCGGCGCCGAAACTCCGGCATCTCGCTGGTCACATAGGCGTTCCAGGCCGCGGGCTGCCAGAGTTCCAGGCAGACCGCCGCCCCCACCGCCATCACCTCGCCCCCGGGCTCCACCGCGAGAAAATCGCGGAAACCCTCGGGAATGACCAGTCGTCCCCGCTCCGCCACATTCACCACCTTGTGACGTGTGGAGAGCAGCCGACCGAGATCCTGCACCTGTCCGACCCGCTGGGTCAGCAGTCCAGCCTGAAGTTTGCTTCGCACCACCTCGATGGCGGCGTCGATTCGGGGCTTCCACAGGGCCGCCGGCCAGAGCGACAGGCACCCGGCGCGTTCCTTGGCCAGCACGAGACGGGAGCCAGACGCGAGCAACGGCTCCAGCAGCTCCGGCGGCAGAACCAGCCGAAACCGCTCGTCGAGCGTTCGCGTGAATTCGCCGATCAAAAGGTCTGCCGTGGCCATGGCCTCGATGTGCCTGAAAAAACACGTTCGCCGACCTCCGCGGCACCGCCGAATCCATTCGTTTTGGGCTAAAAAACCACGTGTTTAACGGGTTTTTGAATCCAGTGGGCCTAAAACCCACAAGTCGAATCATATTGGTCGGGCCGAAAAGTGCAAGAAGCTGCCTTTTCAGGGCCTCACGCCGCCAAACGGCGTGGACCGCGGGTCACGACCCGAAGCGGAGCCCTGAGGCTCGTCGCGATCGTAGTGGCCTGGTTGGGTGACTGCACCCGGAGCTGTTGGACGCCGGCAGTCGTGACGCCGGTACCCTGCGTCATGTAGGCCTCGTCGGCCCAACCGTCGCCGTCGAGGTCGGCTGCGGCGGCGTAGACCTTTGCCGAAGGCCTGGCAAGTGATGCGAAGGCACCATACATGGCAATCCTGGCCTTCGTCGCGCCATCATACACCTCCACGGCGGCCGACGAGCTGCGGCCAGCAGCGATGAGGAGATCTGGAATCCGGTCGGCATTGATCCGCTGGGCCGAGATTGAAAATCCTGCCTGATAGGCCGCGGAAAGCGGTCGGAACGAATCGACCACTCGGGGCGATCCGCTCACGTCGAAGACCATCACGGTGGGTGCCATGCCGATGCCGCTGCCCACGATCACTTCCGCCCGACCATCCGGTCGCGTGCGATCGGTGCCGCCCACGAACGTTCCCATGTCGGCGACGGCCACGGTCGCGCCTCCCAGAAAGCCTCCCCCAAACGCCGCGAATATGGCCGACATTCGGAGCGACGAACCGTTGCTTGGAAGGATCGCCACGTCGCCTGCACCGCGGGACTTGGCCGCCACGACGTCGTCGAGCCCGTCGCCATTGATGTCACCGACGGCCACATCGATCCCGTCTCGATAGGTCGCCCCGAACGGCGCGAGGCGAAACGAAGTCCGCTCGACTCCCTCGAGCGTGAAGACGCGAATCTCACCCATTCTGCCCAGGCCAGGAGCGACCACGATCTCGTCGATGCCGTCGTTGTCGAGATCGCCGAGCGCTGCCCGCAGGCCGCCGCGGAAGCTGGTTTCGAACGCCTGAAACTGCCTGCGCACGGTTCCCGAGGTTGCCTCGATCACCGTCACGACGGGCGTGCTTTCGCAGCCGACGTCGGAAATCGCCAGGATCACGGGATCCTGGGGTGGCGCGAGCGTGTCGGTGTCGGTCGCTGAGTTGTTGCCGGTCGTGGGATCGGTGACACCGCTTGGCGGGGCGACCGTGGCCGTGTTGACCAGGGGGTCCGTACGGGTGGCGGCCGGCAGGATCGTGAGGGTGAAACTCGCCGAGCCCAAGACACCGATGGTTCCTGCGGTGTAACGGACGGTTTTGGACTCGAAGTCGTACATGGCACCGCCGGTCGCGGAGACGAACGACGTGCCCGCCGGCAGGACGTCGCTGACGGTCGCGCCGGTGACGGCGCTGGGGCCGAGGTTCGTCACGGTGATTGTGTAGGTGAGGTTGCGGTCAGGGACGTAGGTCGTGCGGTTGTCGGTCTTTGAGATTGAGAGATCCGCGACAGGGGCCGGGGTATCGGTGTCGATGGCGGAGTTGTTGAGCGGGTTTGAATCAGTCGTGCCCGTCGGGGCTGCCACGGTGGCAGTGTTGACGAGGGAGCCTGTGCGAGTGGAGGCAGGCAGGATCGTGATCGTGAAGCTCGTCGAGCCGGAGACACCGAGGGCTCCTGTGGTGTAGCGGACGGTGTTCGAGCCGGAGTCGTATGTGGCGCCTCCGGCCGCGGAGACAAACGATGTGCCAGCCGGCAGGATGTCGCTGACGGTCGCGCCGATGACCGCACTGGGGCCGGCGTTGGTCACCGTGATCGTGTAGGTCACGGGCACGCCGGGCGTGTAGGTCGGCGATCCGTCGGTCTTCGCATGCGGGTCGATGGATCGCTGCCGCTCGAGGC
>JBJTOU010000214.1:0-5358 GCA_046074725.1 Planctomycetia bacterium | reverse complement strand
CGCTCCTTCTGCCTGCGTGTGCGAGGGCTGAGGAGTGGAGGCTCTTCGAGCCGCCGTCGGCTGTTCGGGCGGTGTATGAGGCTGATCCCGATTCGTTGCCGAGTGTCGTGCCGCAGTCGTTCCAGGCACTGCCCGCCGAGGAGCAGGCCGGTGTGATGGTCGAGGGAATGCCGGAAGAGCTGCCGAGGCCGGTTGAAGAACTGCCCTCGCCGCCGGGTCGTCCGCCGCCGCCGGGGCCGGCACCGGGCACGATTCCAGGGGCCGTCGTCGACGACCGCGGTCAGCCGCTCACGCTCTGCGAGGTGCTCGAGAGCGTGATGCGGCATTATCCGCTGCTGCAGGCCGTGGAACGTGAGCGGAACATCGCGGCCGGCCGGCTCACCAGCGCGATGGGCGCCTTTGATACGAATGTCACCGGCTCGGGCAATGCGCTGGCGCCGGGCACCTACGAAAACTACCGGTCCGTCTTCGGCATGTCGCAGCTGCTGCCCTACGGCGGCGTGCGGATGTTCGGTGGCTATCGCACCGGCTTCGGTGATTTCCCCACCTACAACCTCAAGCAGCTGACGTCCGATGCGGGCGAGTTTCGCGGCGGGCTCACCATGCCGCTGGCCCGCGACCGCGACATCGACAAGGCGCGAGCAGGCCGTGCCCAGGCGCAGATCGACGTCTCGATGGCGGAGCCCGTCATCGCGCGGAGCCGGCTCGACTACATGCGTGCTGCCGCTCGGTCCTATTGGAATTGGTCGGGCAGCGGCGAGCGGCGGACGGCCGCGGAGTATCTGGTCGATCTGGCCGCGGAGCGGGATCTCGAATTGGCCCTGCGTGTGGAGAGCGGGGCGATCGCCAATATCGAGCGGCTTGACAACCAGCAGAACATCGCCCTGCGACAGGGGCTCGTGGTCAAGGCGGATCGTGCCGTGCAGGAGGCGACGATCGACCTTTCGATGTTTCATCGCGACGAGAGCGGCCGTCCGCTCATCGCCGGTCGCAACCGGATGCGGCCGGTGCCCAAGCCGGTGCAGCCGACGGCGGCGCTCTTCCAGGAGTCGCTGTCGCGGGCGTTGGCGCAGCGGCCGGAGTTTCAGCGGCTCGCGCTGCAGCGGGAAAAGTTGCTCGTGGAGCGCCGGCTCGCCTCGAATCAGACGCTCCCCGGGCTCGATGCCCAGATCGCGGGCAATCAGGACGCCGGCTTCGGCAAGAGTTCACTTTCAGGGCCAAACGGTCTCGATCGGCAGGTGCTCGAGGCGGCGCTCGTCTTCCAGATGCCGGCCCAGCGTCGCGATGCCCGCGGCAGGCTGCAGGCCGTCCATGGGCAGCTCGTGCAGATCGACAAGCAGCTGCAATTCGCCGAGGACCAGATCCGGGCCGACGTGCAGGATGCCTATTCGTTGCTCGAGCGAGCCTTCGAGTTTCACGAGCAGGTGTCGCACCAGGTCGAGCTGGCATCGCTCGTGGCCCGCGCGGAGCGGGAGCAGTTGCGGCTTGGTCGCAGCGACGTGCTGCGGGTCACGCTCCGGGAGCAGGCGAAGTTCGATGCCTCGCTCCTCGAGATCATGGCCCGGCAGGAGTTTTGGCGTGCGGAAAGCGATCTCCGAGCCGCCGACGCCTCGCTTGGTCCGGAAAGCCACGGATTCCCCGCCGGCCTGCTGTTGAGCCAGCCGCCGGAGTGAGGGTGATCACGCTGGCTTTCTTCTGCGAGCCGGGTGGACTTTGTCGAATGGGCATTGCCGCCGGGGCGTCGTGCCGCCCGCACAATCCGCACATTCGGTTCGTTCGGCATCGCCTGCACGCGGAGTACCGGATCATGTCGATGCGAATGGGAAGGCGGGAGGCGGTGCGTCGCGTGACGCATTGCCACGGGGGCGGTGCGCAAGCGCTCGGTGGTCCTCAGGATGCAATCTGTACCATTCATGTCCGGTTGGGAACGCTCCCGGTATGGACCGTGGCGAAGGCTGCGGATATCGACGGTCGCGGTCTGGATTGCAGCCACGCTGGCGTGGTCGATCCCGCTGAGCGGCGAGGAGCCGGTTCCGCTTCCTTCCGTTGATTGGGGGTCGTCCGTGGAGTCGCTGCCGCCCCCGGAGGCACCGCGATCCACGATCACCACCGCATGGCCCGAGTGGATGGGCCCGAAGCTCGACTGGGAATCCTTGCGATGGGACTGGAATGCCCTCTCGGAAGTGCCCCCCGGCTCCACGCCCTATGTCATCGCGGAAGCGGTCGCCTTTCAACGCAACAACGAGGCAGACAACACCCCGCTGGTGATCGACACGCTCACCAATGAAACCGTGCTCTCCGCCGGCGACCTGGGCTTGCCGGTGGGCTACGGTGTCCGGGCGTTTGCGGGCCTGCGCCGCTGCGATTCGTGGGGCTACGAGGCGGGCTATCTGGGCGTCTACGGCATGGGCACCACGCGCTCGGCGAAAGGCCTGGAAAACCTGCAACTGGCTGGGCCGCTCGCGAGCCTTGTTCCTCTCCCCTTCGAAGCCGCCGATCGCGTGGAGGCGACCTATTCGTCGATCTTTCAGTCTGCGGAGATCAACATGTTCAAGTCGTGTTGTATTGATGGGCGGAGCGGGCAGTGTGCCGACGCTGGTGCGTGCGGAGGCATCTGCTGCATCGACTGGCTCGGCGGGTTTCGCTACATGAATCTCACCGAGCAGGCCGGTCTCACGTTCACCTGCTGCACGACCGAGCCTGTCGGGCCGTTCACCAGTTCCTACGACGTGCAGACGTCCAACAACCTCTTTGGCGGCCAGTTTGGTGGACGGGCCTCGAGAACCTGGGGGAATTGGGCCGTCGAGGGATGGGCCAAGGCGGGAGTGTTCGCCAACGTGCAGGAGCAATCTCAGGCTCCGATTCTCGATCCCGCGAACTCGGGCGCGATCGTGCGCGAGGCTCGGTCGGCTAGTGGCGTCCAGCCTGCCATGTTGGCCGACCTCAATCTCTCGGTGGTCTACCGTATTAGCAGAGTGTGTGGCCTGCGGGTGGGCTACAACGCCCTCTACGTGGGCAACGTGGCCCTGGCCCCGGACCAGTGGGATTTTGGCACATCCGCGACCAGCGGCACCGGCCTGGCGGGCAATGGCGGACTTTTCCTCAATGGTGTCAATTTCGGTATCGACGCCTACTGGTAAGCCAGAGAGGCCTTTAGGCCCCCATACCCGAGTGGTTTTTGCCAGTTTTTGCAGTTGAGACGGATGCAAAAAAATTGCACTGTCTGGGGGACCGGGTAGGATTTCCGATACCATATGCACGCACGCTAGCCCTGGGGCGACCCGTTGGGCCGGAGGTGCGTATACCCAGAGATCGCTTTCGCTGTCGTTCTTGACTGTTCGTTCCTAAGTATAGGCGGGCCGCTCATGCTTCGTACGATCTTCCGACCCTTCCGCCGGCTGGCACGACTGGGTCGGATGGCTCTGTTCATGAATCCGTTCGCGTCGCAGCGGAGCCGCTTCGGCTCGCGACGGCGTGGCCGCGGTTGGGCGGATGACGGGCCGTTTGGGCTCGGGTTGCTTTCGGTAGCCGGGCAGGCGCTCGAGGGCCTCGAGCGTCGGCAGTTGCTCGCCTTCACGACGGATGTGAGCGACCCGTCGATCCAGGCCGCGGAGACGCTGTGTGTATCGGCGTTCAGTCCGATCGTTGACACGACGTCGCTGGTCACGGCGGCGGCGCCCGCTCAGGTGACGACGGTTGGCGTCGATGCGCTCGATGCATCCGTTCAGGCGACGTGGCAGTCGGCCGTCTCGCAGGTCGAGGGGCTACTGGCGGGCCTGCCGGACCGGAGCGACTATCCGCTGATCATGAACGACGTGTTCGGCCGGGCCGGCACCGACGTCGACAACTTCATCGCGCGGCGCGAGCAGCTCGCATCGACGCTGAAAAACTCGGGCCTCGGGATCACGGTCGAACTGCGGCCCGGCAGCGTGCTCAATGGCAACCGCGGTGCCTACGCGGCCGTGGGCGAGACGGGCGCGGAGCGGATCTATATTAATGCTGACTGGCTGGCTGGCGCCTCGGCCGACGATGTGGCCGCGGTGCTCCTTGAGGAAGTGGGCCACGCGATCGACCAGCGGTTGAACCCCGGCCTCGATTCGGCGGGTGACGAGGGCGAGTGGTTCTCCGACGTCGTCCGCGGGCTCGATTTATCCAACGCTGAGCTCGCTGCGATCGAGGCCGAGGACGATGCCGGCCTGCTCTCCATCAATGGCACCGAGGTGGCGGTGGAGTTTGCGATCACCATCCCCTCGTCGGCGTACACGGAGGGTGGCACGGCGACGGACCTCTTCAATTCCAACAACTCCAACGACTTCAATCAAAACGGCACGTTGGTTTTCACGACGACCAACGTGAAGGCCGGCGACGTGCTCGATTTCAGCGGCTGGGCAGGCAGCAACATCGGGGCCCGCGACCTGAACACACCGGTGGCAGCGAACAGTGCCACCGGTTTCGCCGGCGTGACGTACCAGGTGGCAGTGTCCGGCGGGACCGCGACGACGACGATCACGTTCTCCGGTGCCTCCCGGACCGTTAAGCAGTCGATCTTCAACGCAGTCACGTTCTCCAGCACAAGCGATGATCCGGCGCGGACGACAAACCCCACGATCTCGGTGTCCGATAACGGCGTGGCGCTCGCGGGCGCAAGCAACACGGTCGTGATCACCGGCGTGAATGACGCGCCGGTAGTGGCGCCGAGCGGCTCGCTCGCCTATACGGAGAATGGTGCGGCAGCCGCGATCAACTCGGCTCTTACCGTGACCGATGTCGACAGCACGAACCTCACCGGAGCCACGGTGTCGATCACGGCGGGCTTCACCGCGGGCGACGTGCTCGGCTTCACGACCCAGAACGGCATCACCGGCTCCTACAACTCGGCGACCGGCGTGCTCACGCTCTCTGGCTCCGCCACCGTCGCCAACTACCAGGCGGCCCTGCGGAGCGTGACCTACAGCTCCACGAGCGACAACCCCACGGCGACGTCGGCGTCGCGCACCGTCAGTTGGCGGGTGAATGACGGGTCGGCCGCCAACAACCTGTCGAGCGTCGCCACCAGCACGGTCACCATCACCGCCGTCAATGACGCCCCTGTCGTGACGCCGAGCGGCTCGCTCGCCTACACGGAAAACGGGGCCGCGGCCGCGGTCAATCCTGCGATCACCGTCACTGACGCCGACAGCGCCAACCTGACGGGTGCGACGGTGTCGATCACCGCCGGCTTCACTGCAGGCGACGTCCTCGGCTTCACGACGCAGAATGGCATCGCGGGCTCCTACAACTCCGCCACGGGCGTCCTCACGCTCTCCGGCACGGCGACCGTCGCCAACTACCAGGCCGCCCTGCGGTCGGTGACGTACA
>JBJTOU010000213.1:0-4989 GCA_046074725.1 Planctomycetia bacterium | reverse complement strand
GACGAGGGCAAGAGCCTCAAGACCGAGATCGAATTCGTCGAGGGCATGCAGTTCGATCGCGGCTATCTGTCGCCCTACTTCGTGAACAACCCGCAGCAGATGCAGTGCGTGCTCGAGGACTGCTACATCCTCGTCTACGAGAAGAAGATCTCGACGGTGAAGGACATCGTCCCGATGCTCGAGGCCGTCGTGAACGCCGGCAAGCCGCTCCTGATCATCTGCGAGGAGGTGGACGGCGAGGCCTTGGCTACGCTCGTTATCAACCGCCTCCGCGGCACGTTCCAGGTGGCTGCCGTGAAGGCTCCCGGCTACGGTGATCGCCGCAAGGCGATGCTCGAGGACATCGCGATCCTCACCGGTGCCACGGGCGTCTTCGAGAACCTCGGCATCAAGTTGGAGAGCGTCGGGCTCGCCGAACTGGGCCGGGCCAAGAAGGTGATCATCGACAAGGACAACACGACGATCATCGAAGGCTCGGGCAAGAACGCCGAGATCAAGGCCCGGATCGAGCAGATCCGCCGTGAGATCGATGCCTCCACGAGCGACTACGATCGCGAGAAACTGGAGGAGCGGCTGGCGAAGCTCGCCGGTGGCGTGGCAAAGATCAATGTCGGTGCCGCGACCGAGAGCGAGATGAAGGAGAAGAAGGCCCGCGTCGAGGATGCCCTGCATGCCACCCGTGCGGCCGTCGAGGAGGGAATCCTTCCCGGTGGCGGCGTGGCCCTCCTGCGGGCCAGTTCACAGGTGAAGCCGAAGGGTCTCTCCGACGACGAGACGATCGGGTTCAACATCGTGATCCGGGCCTCGCGGGCTCCGGTGACGATGATCTCGACGAATGCCGGCCAGGATGGCTCGATCGTGTGCGAGAAGGTGCTCGCCGGTGACGGCAACTTCGGCTACAACGCTGCCACCGACAAGTACGAGGACCTCGTGAAGTCGGGCGTGATCGACCCGACGAAGGTCACTCGCACGGCGCTCCAGAACGCCACGAGCGTCTCCACGCTCCTGCTGACGAGCGATGCCCTGATCGCCGAGAAGCCGAAGGAGCAGAAGGCCAAGGCCGGCGGCGCCGGTCACGGCGGCGACTACGACATG
Source organism: Planctomycetia bacterium (assembly GCA_046074725.1). Classification (GTDB taxonomy): domain Bacteria; phylum Planctomycetota; class Planctomycetia; order Pirellulales; family UBA1268; genus CACORA01. Next base: position 3,894 of record JBJTOU010000213.1, on the reverse strand, counting down.
TATTGATGCCGACGTCACACGCTCGAGCGTGCGAATGCGGCCGAGAATGCGACCGGGGCGTCCGAAAGGGCGCCCCGGTTTTTTGCGCAGGCGCTTTTCAACGCCGCCGATCGTTTCATTGCGTGCTTGGCCACCAGGCAGTAGCCTGCTTCGGAGCCGTTGTTTTGGGTTGAGAAAAATTTTTGAAAGGCACGAGCATGGTTGCTTCCGAGGGGTACGTCACCGACACCGCCTATATCCCGGGCTTCTATCCCAACCTATCGCCGCTGGCCATCCGATACGTGGCGGCCTTGAACAAGGTCGTGCCCCCGAAGACGGCCGATGGCTTCCGCTACCTCGAGCTTGGCTGTGGCCTCGGCCGGTCGTTCACGACGCTCGCCGCGGCGAATCCCAAGGGCACGTTCATCGGCGTCGACGTCAACCCGCAGCACACGGCGCTCGTCGAGAAAGACATCAAGGCCGCGAAGCTCGCCAATGCGAGCGTCCTCACCAAGGGTTTCGGCGACCTTCCCAAGGATCTGGGCCAGTTCGAGTTCATCACGATGCACGGCGTGCTCAGCTGGGTGTCGCCGAAGGTCCGCGAGGAGATCGTGGCGATCGTCAAGGATCATCTCGCGCCCGGCGGGTTGTTTCTCGTCAGCTACAACGCCATGCCCGGCTGGGCCCATCTCCAACCGATCCGCGGCATCCTCCGGCAATACGCGCTGCTCCGTCAGGGCGACGGTCCGCAGCGGGTGCGCGACGCGATGGCCTACCTCGTCTTCATCCGCGACAAGCAGGCGAAGTATTTCGAGGACAATCCCCGGGCCGCGGCCTACGTCGATGCGCTGCTCAAGCAAGACGTCGCCTACCTTGTCCATGAATACCTCAACGAGCATTGGACGGCCTTCTACTTCGCCGAGGTTGCGGGCATGTTTGGCGGGGTCGGTCTCGGCTTCGTCGGCAGCCTGCCGGTCTTCACCAACTTCTGGGATCTGTGCGTAAAGCCCGAGTTCCATGAACTCTTCCGCACGACGACCAATCGGCTGGTGACGGAGGCCCACAAGGACTTCTGCGCCAACACCGCTTTCCGCTGGGACATCTATTCGAAGGCCCCGAAGGCGATGCCCACCGTGCAGGACCGGCTCCGCGAGGTCGATGATCTCCACTACCGCGTCGCCCGCCCGGGGATCGCCCTTCCCTATCAGACGAATCTCGGCGTGGTCACCTCGACCGTGCAGGGCCCGCTCTACCAGACGCTCCTGGGCATGCTCGGTGAGAAGAGCCTGCGGATGTCGGAGATCGTCGCATCCGACAAGCTCGAGGGCACGCCTGCGGAAGATATTGTGCGGGCCGTCGATGCCGGTGTCGCGATGGGGATGTTCGATGTGATCGCCAGCGCCCTCCCGGCGGCCGCACCCGTTGTCCCCGAGAAGATCAAACTCGCGCATGCCTTCAACAAGGCGATCTTGAGCGCCGAGGCGCTGGGCGGTCGCACGGTCGCGCTGGCCAGCGAGGCGACGGGCACCGGCCACATGCTCGGCGATTTCGACGCTGCGATTCTCCATGAACTGGTCGAGCGGGGTCGCGACGGCCTGGCGGATCGCGTGGAGACGCGGCTGGCCGGGAGTGGCCGCTCGCTCCAGCAGAATGGCCAGCCGGTGACGGATTCAGCTGCCCGCAAGCAATTTGTCGAGCAGGCATGCACTGCGTTTATGGGTAACACGCTGCCGTTGCTGGCGCAGTTTGGGATTATCACGAAGGCGTGACGGCCCTGACTTTTTGGGCCGCCGCTTGCCCGCTTTCAAGCGGCGTCGTGGAGAGGCTTGCGTCCGTCATGCAGTGCTTGCGACAGCACATCACGGCACACCCCGATCGTGTGCTCAATGTGAGAAGGCTGTAATGTTGGATGCACCAAGAATACAAGGCTCGTTTCGTGAAGGATCTGCGCAACGGGAAGCCTCGTCGCAGGTTTATACGGCTGGAAAGCCTTTTCGCGGTAAATCTCGCCGCAACTGCCGCAGCCGATGCTCACTCCGCGGTCAAGCAACTCGCTGACGATGCGGTCACGATTCCAGCGGGGTGCGAGTGCCTCTGGATCAACAAATCCGTAGAGCCGGTAGTGGCTGTGGTGGAAGTCACTTCCCGGCAGAGGAAACGAGAGTCCTTCGATCTCGGCAAGCCCGCGACTGATGTGATTGGCATTTTGCCGTCGTTGCTCGACCCATGCCGCCAGCCGCCGGAGTTGTACGCGTCCGATCGCAGCCTGCATTTCCGTCATCCGCCAGTTGGTTCCAAAAGATTCATGAACGAACCGGAAACTTCCCGTGTGATGCGGTGCCGCCAAGGCGGAGCGGCATTTGCCATGATCCTTGTAGCTCCACGCCCGCTCCCAGAGTGTGGGATCATTGGTGGTGACCAAGCCGCCTTCACCGCCTGTCGTGATGATCTTGTCCTGGCAAAACGAAAATGCATTGACGTGACCGATCGATCCGACGGGCCGGCCTTTGTAGCGGGCGCCGTGTGATTGGGCACAATCCTCAACCACGAACAGGCCATGCCGCTCGGCAAGCGACATGATTGGATCCATATCACAGGGCCAGCCCGCCAAATGCACGGCGATGATGGCTTTCGTTCGGGGTGACAGGACAGCTTCGATCGTGTCGGCGGTGACGTTTTGGCTGTATGGATCGAGATCGGCGACGACCGGAGTGCCACCCCGCGCCACCACGGCGCTCGCCGTGGCGATGAATGTGCGACTAGGGACGACGACTTCGTCGCCGGGCCCGATCTGGATCGCCTGAAGCGCGAGTTCAAGAGCAACCGTGCCGTTGGCCACTGCGATGGCGTGTGCGACGCCGAGACTAGAGGCGTATTCCTGTTCGAATCGCTTGCATTCATCACCCGTCCATGCGTTTACCTTCCCCGATCGCAGCACCCGTTCGACGGCGGCGATCTGCTCCTCGTCGAAGACAGGCCAGCTACCGCTCGCCTGCATTTCCGAAACGTGCTGTGCCGGACGCGCCGGGCACCCGTAGACCGTGACTTCGTTGGCAACGTCGCGATGCACCGCGGCGCCCGCCCCGACCTTTGCCTCCTGCCCGATCGTGATGCCGGGGAGCACGGAAGCGCCCGTGCCGATCATCGCCCGGGGAGCCACTCGAACCGAACCGGCCAAGCTTGCCCCGGGCCCGATGCTCGCACAATCCCCGATCTGGCAGTCATGATCGACCGTTGCACCCGTATTCACGATCACGTGTCGGCCGACGCGGCAGTCGGGCTGAAGCACGGCCCCGGCGCAGATCACCGCACCGGGCGAGATCACTGCCGTCGGGTGGACGATCGCCGTGGGATGAACGGCGGTGATCCATTCAAGGTCGAGATCGGCTGCAAGCGAAGTCCGTCGCTCATTGTCACCCACGGCGATCACGCCGCGGCAGCGCCCGATCGTCCGCAACCGCGCGACCGGCCCGGTGATCGGCACGCCGAGAAGGGTATCGCCCCACACGCGAGGATCATCGTCGTAGACAGCCTCGATTCGGGTGCCACAGGCTTGCAGGATGGACACCACCACCTTGCCATGGCCGCCCGCTCCGATCGTGACAACCGCGTGGGGTTCGAACGGCGCGGCGGTGGCACTTCCCGCGGAGGTGATGCCATCCCGGGAGATCACCTTCCAGACGGTCATGGCCAAGATGCGAAGATCGGTCACCAGACCATGCCGCTCCACGTACTGCAGGTCCAGGGCGAATCTCTCGTCCCATGACAACGTGTTACGACCGCTCACTTGTGCCAAGCCAGTGAGCCCCGGCCTTACTTCGTGGCGGCGCATCTGTTCTGGGGTGTAGCGGTCGAGATACTCCATCAGCAGCGGTCGGGGCCCGACAAGGCTCATGTCGCCCGTGAACACGTTCC
>JBJTOU010000212.1:0-12770 GCA_046074725.1 Planctomycetia bacterium | reverse complement strand
ACCACGCCGGTTCCGTGATCGATGAAGAAGTGGTCGCCGATCGTCGCACCGGGATGGATGTCGATGCCCGTCCGCGAGTGGGCCCACTCCGCCATCATCCGTGGAATGAGGGGTACACCGAGCGAGTGGAGCAGGTGGGCTAGCCGGTGAATCGTGACCGCCTCGAGCCCCGGATAGCAGAAGATCACCTCGTCGAGCGTACGAACGGCCGGGTCGCCGTCGTAGGCGGCCTGGACATCGGTCGCCAGAACCATTCGCACATCGGGGATCCGCTCCAGGAATTCGACGGCCTTCGCCTGACCGAGAGCCTCGAAGTCTCCCTCCTCCACGCAGTGATGCGCGGCGTCGGCCATCGCCGACGGCTCGATGGCATGCCCGGCCGCCTGCCGCGCCGAAACGCCGTGCCGTAGGGCGCGGCCGATTTGCGTCGTCAGTTTGTCGTGAAGTCCATCGACGAGGTCACCCACGTGGTAGGTGACGTTACCCATGTGGAGGTTTTCGCGCCGACGATACCCCGGATAGAGAATCTCCTTGAGATCCTCGCAGATCGAGATGATCGACTCGTTGTTGGGCAGCGGGCAGTGGCCGAGGTAGTGGATCGTCGGGACGTCATGGTAGGTCTGCACGATCCGCCGCGTCAGTTCTGGAAGCTGCTCCTTGATGCGAACGTCGGTAGCCATGGATTCGATCGTAGGGGGGCTTCGCGGCCCCGTGCAAACCGTGCGACCGGGCGCCTTGTAGCGGTCGGCGGGGAGCGGGATGGAAATTGAGGCTTCTTGCCGGCTTGACGCGAAACCAAGGGATTTCGCCACACACTCGGAAAGCGGGGCAGACTCTTCCGGCACGGCCCCAGGGGGCTCACGAGGCGGCGTCCGGCCGATCACCCGCCGTTTCGAGCGCCTGCCCCAGCGTCACCGCCCCGTCGTAAAGGGCGCGGCCGAGGATGCATCCCGCGGCCCCGGCGACGGCGACCGCGCGAATGTCGTCCGCCGACGAGATCCCTCCCGATGCGACCACGGGCACGCGGACGGCCCCGAGCATGTCGGCGAGCGCCGGGAGGTTGGGGCCGGCCATCATGCCATCCTTGGCGATGTCGGTGTAGACGATGGCGGCCAGTGGCAGGTGCTCGTGACGTCGGGCTACGTCGATCGCCGTGAGCCTGCTGGTTTCGATCCAGCCCCGTGTCGCCACGAGGCCGTCTCGTGCGTCGAGTCCGAGCACGATTCGCCCAGGCAGGGCGTTGGCCAGTTGCTCGAGCAGGTCTGGCTGCTCGATCGCCACGCTCCCCACCACCAATCGCTGCACGCCGGCACCCGCGTAGGCACGGGCGGTCTCGAGGGACCGGATGCCTCCGCCGAGTTGGCATGGGACTCCCGCCGCCCGCACCATTCGTCCGATCAGATCGGCCTGAAGCGGCAGTCCCGACTTGGCACCGTCGAGGTCCACCACGTGGAGACGACGGGCTCCCCCTGCGACGAACCGATGGACCACGGCGACCGGATCGTCGGCGAAGACGGTTTCGCGGGCGTAGTCTCCCTGCATCAGACGCACACACTTTCCGCCACGCAGATCGATCGCCGGCCAAAGTTCCATTGGGAGTGCTCCTGCGAGTCAGTTTGATCCGCTTTCAGACGGAACCATGGACAAAGAACGTGAGATGCAACGACATCAGTCCGCCTGCAGAAAAGCCCGCAGCAACCGCATGCCGGCCTCTTGGCTCTTTTCCGGATGGAACTGGGTTGCGAACAGCCGTCCCCGCGACACGGCAGAGCAGAACGGCCCCGCATAGTCCGTGACCGCCGCGACCACCGACTCGTCGGCAGGACGGGCAACATAGGAGTGGACGAAATAGAACCAATCGTCGTCGGCCACGCCTGCAGGCCTCGCGGCCCCCTTCCACGAGACCGTGTTCCAACCCATGTGCGGCACCTTCGTGCCGGCCGGCACCTGAAAACGCACGACCTCGCCCGGCAGCACGCCCAAGCCGTCGTGCCGCCCTCCCTCCCAGCCGGTCGTGAAGAGGAGCTGCAGGCCCATGCAGATGCCGAGGAATGGCCGGTCGGCCCGAAGGTGGGCCTGGATCGGCTCCACGAGATTCCGAGCGCGAAGCGCCTGCATGGCGTCGCCAAACGCCCCGACGCCTGGAAGGACGAGACTTGTGGCGACGGCAACCATATCGGCATCGGCCGTGATCAATGCCTCGACACCGAGACGTTCGAACGATTTCTGGACGCTGCGGAGGTTTCCGCTGCCGTAGTCGACGATCGTGACCATGCGTCGAGTGTAGGTCGATGGGGCCGAAACACAACGGCTCCCCGCTGCTTACGGCGCCGCAGGCTGCCATGCCGCCCGGGTCGCGGCGGTCGCCCCTCCGGCCGCACCGAGCGGCGGGCGGGCGGCAGGATGCTCGGCCCCTGAACCAGACCGTTCCGGATAGATCACCAATTCAATCCGCCGATTTCTCGCCCTTCCTGCAGCCGTGGCGTTGGATACGGCGGGATGGTTCGCCCCATGCGCGACGATGAAGAGCTGCCCCTGGCCAAGGGGCGTACGACTGGTGAAAAAATCGAACACCGACGTCGCCCGTGCCGCCGTCAACTCGTGTGGCGACGTCCACGACGTGTCGGCCATGGGCTCGGTATCGAGATGCCCCTCGATGCCGATGAAATGGCCGGGATAAACCCTTTCTATCTCGTCGGCCGCCTGCGTGAGGATGGCCGCGCCGCCGGGCAGGAGATTCGCCTTGCCCGTCTCGAAAAGCTTGTCGGCCGGGACCTCGATCCTCACCACTCCACCGTCGAATCGCTTCTCGAGCCCAGGCAACGACAGCTGTCCGACCGTCGATTCCATGACGACCGGTGGCGTGGCATCCACGCTCGCCACGACGGGAGCCGTGGGCCGTGCGGTCGATCGCTCCTGGGCCAGTTGGGTCGAGGTGCTCGCGAGCTGCTCACGCAGCGCGGCGATCTCGTCCTGCATCACCTGCGATTCTTGGCGGCTCCGCGAGAGCGCCACTTCGAGGTCACGGCTGTCGAGACTGGAGTACGAGGGCATCGTGGGCCCGGGTACGGCCGATGTCGGTTGGTGGAGGGTATGGGCCGGCGCCGCGACGCCGGGCGGCGGCTCGAGGCTGATCGGCCCGGCCTGCGGCCTCTTGAACGGGTTGCCAGTGCAGCCCGTCGCCACGGCGAGAACGGCGACGACGGTGACCAGCGGACGGCTCGGCATGCTCCCGCTCCGAGATCTGAAACCGGAATGGACGGCGGGGGATCGTAGGAAACCGGCCACCCCCGCACAAGATCCAGACACGGCCGCTCGGACGGCCACAGACACCGTTTTTTGTCATTTCATGCCGTCCCCGAGCCTTCGCCCCGAACCCACTGCCATACCGCCAACGCGACGGCCGTCAACACCACGACGATCACGAGCACGATCGCCAAGAGCAGCGGATCGGCGAATGCGTCGTGCACCCGCTCCCACAAAGGCCGCCAGGCGATGACCACCAGCACCGCCGCCAGGCAGAGGCTCGGGCCGTAGGGAAGTTCGTTGTCGCGGTGGAGCACGAGACCGATCAGCCCGTGCGTCAGGCCGATGAACGTGGCCATGAAGAAGATGAGAACCGACGGCTGCCATCCGAGCCAGGCACCGATCATCGCCATCAGCGTGACATCACCGAAGCCCATCGCCTCGCGCCCCATGGCCCGGCTCGCCCCCTCGCGAATCGCCCACACGAGCACGGCTGACACGGTCAGCCCGATGAGCGACGATCGGACCGCGTCGAACCGCTGCCCCCCGACGAACCACGCCGCCGCCAAGGCCGACAGTCCGAATACCAAGATCAGCGTGCGCGGCTCGGTGATGGGCGACGGCCGCCGACCATCCTCCGCCTCCACGAAGGGGGCGCTGCAGAAAAGCCACCAGCCACCATAGATCCCCGCCACCAGAAGGCCGCCAGCGACGTGCGGTGATCCTCCGAGCCATGACGGCGCGGGGACCGACCGTAGCCCACCGAAGGCCGCAAGGAGGTCGGGCACGACGAGAGGCGATGCGAACGACCGCTCGATCTCGAATCCGATGGGAAGGAACGGCTCGGGCAGGAGCCACGCCACGGCGAGGCCGAGAAGCACGCCGGTGACGGTGATCCAATCGGGGATCACGCGGTGCCGCATGTCGATCCAGGTCGCGGCCGCCAGCAGGACGAAAAAGACGAGATGACTTCCCCACCGTGCGAGCAGCGCGACGGGAGCCATCGGAAAGGCAACGCCATCGGCGGACCTGGGCGTGAGACCGCCGGCGTGGACCTCCCACCACCACAGCCCCACCGCCACTGCGACCCAGAGCAGGTCGGAAAGCCGCTGGAGCGGCACCGGCTCCCGAAGCCACCGTCCGACAGATGCCGTGAGCAGCCGACCGGCGACGAACCCCGCCAGGGCCGCGACCAACACGCCACTCCAGCCATGGGCCAGCGATGTCCAGTCATTCATGACGACCACTCCCGTTTCAGCCATGCATCGATCGCCTCGGCAATGGCGCCCGGCCCCGCACGTGATGTGTCGATGACATGGTCCGCAGACTCCCGGTAGAGCGGTTCGCGGGTGGCGATCGCCGCGGAAATCTCCTCCATCGGATCACTGCCGGAGAGCGCGGGCCGTCGGGCAGCGGTGGATGGATCGGCAGCCAGCCGGGCCCGCACCACATCAACCGGGGCCGTCAGCCAGACGACCGGACGATAGGCTTGCCGCAAGAGGATACGGTTTGCCGGACGGAGCACGACACCGCCCCCCGTGGCCAGCACCCCGTCATACGACAACAGCCGCCCCGCAAGCAGGCCCGCCTCGACATCCCGAAAGAACGGCTCGCCTCGGCTCCTGACGAGGTCGGCGATCGTGCACCCGACCTCCTCTTCGAGCACCGCGTCGGCATCCTGCCAGCCACATCGGAGCCTCGCGGCGAGGAGTTCCGCCACCGTCGATTTCCCACAGCCCCGATAGCCGATGAGCGTGATTCGCGGCATGTGCTTGCTTCCAGGGGTGCACGACGTGACGCCACGGCATGCCGTGGGTCAACCGGGTGGTTTGGCCGATGCGGTCGCCCGCTTGAGGGCCTCCCGCATCACGGCCTCCGGGGCGTCGATTCCGTGCCACAGTCTGAATTGATGCGCCGCCTGCCTGACGAACATATCGACGCCCGTCACGGTCCGGCAACCGATCGCGCGAGCCTCCTTGATGAACAGCGTGTGCTCCGGATTGTAGACGGTGTCGAACACGGTCATGTACGGCTGAAGATGCGATTTCGGGAACGGCGTTTCATCGACGTTGGGGTGCATGCCGATCGGCGTCGCATTGATGATGCAGTCGTGCGGAATCCGATACCGAGAGTTCCAGTCGATGGCCTTGCAGCCGACCGCCATCGCGATCGCCTGGGCCTTTTCGATCGTTCGCGAAGCGACGGTCACCTCGACCCGGCGTTCTCTGAGGCCGAATGCGACGGCCCGTGCCGCGCCGCCGGCACCGAGAACCAGCGCGGTCCGTATGCCAAGGTCCGTCTTCAGCCCCGTCGGTGCAGCGGGCACCTCATCTTCGGCCAGTGCCGCTCGCAGACTTTCCACAGCGGCCGTCGCGTCAGTATTGAAGGCGGCGATTCCATCGGGCCGGAACGCGAGCGTGTTGGCGGCGCCGATCGATCGCACCAGGTCGTCCTGATGCGTGGCGTGAGCAAGCACCGCTTGCTTGTGGGGAATCGTCACGCTCACGCCCGCCAGCGGCCAACGGCCGGCCGACTCGAGAAATCCGTCGATCTGCTCGGCCGGCACGCGGAAGGGCATGTAGATGGCGTCGATTCCGGCGTAGGCGATCGCCGCGTTGTGCACCACGGGGCTCAGACTGTGTGCCACCGGATCGGCCACAACGCCGTAGATCTTGGTGGCGGGAGTGATCGCGTCGTACCGAAAGACATCGCGCATCTGCCGCCAGCCGATCTGCCCCGGCGCCAGCACCCGCTCGTCATTGAACGTCGCGAAGGTGAAGGGGGCCCCGAAGCGGCCGGCGAGAATCCGAGACGGTGTGCCGATGTCGCCCATGCACAGTCCGATCGTGGGCACGGTAGCCGACCGGACGAGTTCCAGCATCCGCAGGTTGTCGTCCACCCGATTGGCCATGGTGGCGATCTTCACGATGTCGGCGTCGAGAGAGGCCAGTCGCCTGTGGAGCCCGACCAGGTCGGTGGGCGTCTTGTGGAAGTCGTGGTGGCTGATGATCCGTTTCGTCTTCCCGTATCGCGGCACCTGCGCCGCAATGTCCTCCTCCAGATCGACGTAGTCGGCCCCTTCGACGATCGCCGTCCGCAGCAGCAACTGTCGCGCCTCCTCGGACTGCTCCCAGCGGCCGCCGTCGGCGGCCCTCCGGCATGTGACGATCGATTGGCATGGGCGGTCCGTCAGGAGCCGCTTCACCTGAACCGGTCCCTGGATGTAGTCCAGCCGCAGTTCCACCAAGCCAACCCCCTGCTCGGCGAGGAACTTCTGCTCCGCGATGATGTGGCGATGGCGGCCACGCCCGATTCCCACGCAGATCATGTCGCTTGGCGGCTCACTTTCTTCATCGGGTCCGGCGGGGAATCACACGCGACGAAACTGTCGGTCGAGTTCCTGCCGCGACAGGACGAGGGAGGTCGGCCTCCCGTGCGGACAATGATGCGCATCCTGCACGGCGTGTCGGTCGCGGACCAGGGCATCGACCTCCTCCTGCGACAACGGGTCGCCCGCCTTGATCGCGGCTCTGCAGGCGAGGCCGTGAAGCACCTCCTCGACGAGCATGGCGGGGCCAGCCTCGGGCGCCGCCGCTGCCAAACGATCGATCACCTCGCGAACGATCGTCGCTGCCGGCGCTCGCCCCGCAAGCACCGGCTTGGACATGACGATGACCGTGGAGCCACCGAACGGCTCCACTCGCATGCCCGCCTGCTCCAGAGCGCTCGCGTGCTCGGTCACAAGTTCCAGCTCCGCCGGGGTCAGATCGACCTGCTCCGGGATGAGCAGCGGCTGCACCTCGAGCCGCCCTTCGTGCATGGAGGCTTTGAGCCGCTCGAACAGAACCCGTTCATGGAGGGCGTGCTGATCGATCACCTCGATCCCGTCTTCCCGCTCCACGACGAGATAGCGATTGTGCATCTGCACCGCCCGCTCGTCGGGATCGAGCGGCGGCGGCACGGGGCCGCGGCCGGGTCCGGCTCCCGGCGTGCCGGCTCCGGTCGCCGGTGCCAGGGGCCGCGCGACCGCAGAGGCCGCGGTCGTCATCGCGGAAGCAGCGAGGGGGGCAGCCGGCAACGGAAACGCCGTGTTCACGAAGAGGGCCGGGGGAACGGCCGTGGACGCCGGGGCAGCCCACGGCGGCGATGCCGCCGCCGCACCGGTGGTGGCAGGAGGCCGCAGCGACGTGCCCATGTCGCTCTCCAGGAATTTTGACCGCAACGACGAAAGCACGAGCCTATAGAGCCGCTGAGGATCGCGAAACCGAACCTCCATCTTGGCCGGATGGACGTTGACATCGACGAACTCGGGCGGGAGGTCGAACTGAAGGAACACGATCGGCTGCCGGCCGGTGAGGAGAAGCCCTCGGTAGGCCTCCTGTACGGCGTGGAGGATCGACCGGTCCCGGAAGGGCCGTCCCACCACGAAGAGATGCTGTAGACGGCCGCTGGCCTGGTCGTCCTCCGGGCGGCCGACGAGGCCGTTCACCCGAATCTCACCATCCTCGGCCGATACGTCGATGAGCCGCTCCGCCAACCGCGAGCCAAACAATCCCCCGATCCGTTCCCGCCACGACGACGCCACAGGCAGGTCGTGGACGAGCCGTCCGTTGTGGGAGAGCGTGAAGGCCACATCGGGATGCGCCAGCGACGTGCGGACAAACGCCTCCGAGGCATGCGACCACTCGGTTTGCGGAGCCCTGAGGAATGCACGACGAGCCGGCACGTTGCCGAAGACCTGCCGCACCTCGACGCTGGTTCCGACGGCACATCCCTCCGGAATGACTTCTCCCATGCGGCCGTTGTCAACCTCGAGCGAGGCGCCGCTGCCATCCGGGGTTCGCGAGCGGATCGCCAGACGCGACACCTCCGCAATGCTCGCCAGCGCCTCGCCCCGGAAGCCGAGCGTGCCGATATGCTCCAGATCCTCGGCTGATCGGAGCTTGCTCGTCGCATGGGGCGACACCGCCAACGGTAGGTCGTCGGGTTCGATGCCGCATCCATCATCGACCACGCGCACCAGCGTGACGCCCCCCTGATCGAGCGCCACGTCGATCCGTGTCGGCCTCGCATCGAGCGCGTTCTCGAGAAGTTCCTTGACGATGCTCGCGGGCCGTTCGACCACCTCTCCGGCGGCGATTCGGTTGACGACCGACATCGGCAGCGTGTGGATCCGTCCCATGACCAGCATGTCGTCGCGACCGCCTCGGCGGTCACGACAACTGATACTCCTTGATCTTGCGATACAGCGTCCGCTCCCCGATCCCGAGCATCTCGGCCGCCTGCTCGCGGTTGCCGCCGGTGAGCTTGAGCGTCTCGGTGATAAAGACCCGTTCGATCTCGTCGAGGGGCCGCCCCACGAGCGATGCGACCCCGGCATCGGCGCCGGGCTCGGACGGCACGGCGGCCTTGACGGCGTCGGGCTCGAGCTCCAACGGCAGGTCATCGACATCGAGCGTGCCATCGCAATCGACCACCACCATGCTCTCGATGACATTCCGAAGTTGGCGGACATTGCCCGGCCATCCATACGAGGCCAGCCTGACCCGTGCCGCGACCGACATGCCCTTGATCGTCTTGCCGTGCCTGGCGGCGAACTGCTTCACGAAGTGCTCGATCAGCAGGGGAATGTCGGCCGCCCGGTCCCTCAGCGTCGGGATGGCGATCGTCACGACCTTTAAGCGGTGGTAGAGGTCGCTGCGAAACTGCCCCGACGCGATCGCCTCCTCGAGATTGCGATTCGTCGCCGAGAGAATGCGCACGTTGACCTTCGTCGGCGTGTTGGAACCGACGCGGGTGATCTCACCCGACTCCAGAACCCGCAGGAGCTTGATCTGCGTGGCCATCGGCATGTCGCCGACCTCGTCGAGGAAAAGCGTGCCGCCATTGGCGTACTCGAACTTGCCGACACGGTCGCTCGAGGCGTCGGTAAAGGCCCCCTTCACGTGCCCGAACAGTTCGCTCTCGAGGATGTTTTCGCTCAAGGCGGCGCAGTTGAGGGCCACGAAGGGCTTCGCCTTGCGTGAACTGTTGTGATGGATGGCCTGTGCGACGAGCTCCTTGCCCGTGCCCGTCTCCCCCTGGATGAGCACCGTGGCATCGGTGGGGGCGATCCGCTTGAGCCGTTCGATGAGCGCGAGCATCTGCGGACTCGATCCGACGACCCCCTCGAACCCGAACTTTTCGTCGAGGCGGCGAATGAGTTCGATGTTCTGTCGCTTCAGCCGCACCCCCTCAGACGCCTTCTCCACGGCCGACCGCAGATGCCCGAGATCGAGCGGCTTCTGCAGGTAGGTGAACGCCCCCTGCTGCATCGCCGACACGGCCGACGGGACGGTGCCGTGGCCGGTGACCACGATCACCTCCGTTTCCGGACAGGACCGCTTGGCCCGGGCGAGGATTTCAAGGCCGCCGATGTCGTTCATCATCAGGTCGGTCACCACGACGTCGAACGTCTCCTGATCGATCCGCTTCGCCCCCTCGGAGCCGCTGCCGACGACCGTCACCCGATAGCCGAGGCGGCCCAAGGCTTCACCCATGGTCCGTGCGTGCACGATGTCGTTGTCCACGACGAGCATCGACGAGCTCCTGGGAAGCCGGCTCGGCAAGCGGGGGGGATGGGTCACGGGAAGCGGGCATGGTGGCTGACCAACGGAACGACGAGTTGAATCACGATGGTACGAAGGGACGCGGTGGGGCGTCCAGGTGCTGCGAATCCGGGTCGTCGGGGCACCGTCCGCCGGTCGGCAACCGCGGCGGAGCCGGCAGCCAGATCGTGACTTTTGTTCCGCGACCCGGCGCGCTTTCGAGGTCGATCGTGCCGCCGTGTGCCTCGATGATCTTCCGGGCGGTCGGGAGCCCCAGGCCCGAGCCCCCCTGCTTGGTCGTGTAGAAGGCACGGAACACCTTGGCGAGCGTTTCGGCATCCATGCCGCCGCCGGTATCGATCAGTTCGAGCAGCACCCCAAGGCCGGCTGCGCGTGTGCGGATCACGATCTGCCCGCCGCTCTCCATCGCCTGCACGGCGTTGATCAGAAGATTGAGCACGGCCGACCGGAACGTTTCCCGGTCGAGCCGCACGGTGGGCAGCTCCGGATCGAGATAGCGGACGATCTCGACATGGCATTCGCGGGCCTGGGGGCCGAAGAAGTCGAGCAACTGCGAGAGTTCGACATTCAGATTCGCCGGCTCCAGCGTGAGCGATTCCTGCCGGGCGAAATCGAGGAAGTCACCGAGCAGTTTCTGGAGGCGGTCGCACTCCTGCCGCACGAGGTCGATCTTGGCCTTGGCGCGGCGGTCCCGCTGCTTGGTCGGGGATTCCGGATCAGTGGTCTCGAAATCCTCGGCCAGCAGTTCCATGTTGAGCCGGATCGTGGAAAGCGGGTTGCGGATCTCGTGGGCGAGGGCGCCCACGAGAGCCGCGAATTCCGCATACGTTTCCGGCCGAGCGGGCGACTGCTCGTCTGCGGACGACATGGTCGGCGCGGCCCCTGGGGGTGGGTGATGCAAGCCGGCCGGAAGCCCGACCGGGTCAGGCCGTCGGCTTGCCAGCCTCCTCGGCCGCCTCACGGAGCACGGCCTTGCGGCTGAGTTTCACGCGGTCCTGCTCGTCCACGGCGATCACCTTGACCCGCAGGATGTCCCCGACGCGGCAGACGTCGGCGACGTTGCCCACGTACTCCTCCGAGAGCTCGCTGATGTGGCAGAGGCCATCCTTGCCCGGCACGAGCTCGACGAAGGCGCCGAAGTCCTTCACGCTGGTCACACGGCCCTCGTAGATGCGGCCGATCTGGATCGATGCCGTGAGCGCTTCGACCTGCGCCATCGCCGACATCGCCCCCTCGGCGTCGTGGCTGGCGACCGTCACGGTGCCGTCGTCCTCGACCTCGATGCTGGCTCCTGTCGACTCCTGGATCGCGCGGATCGTCTTGCCACCGGGGCCGATGAGCAGTCCGATCTTCTCCGGATTGATCTGGGTGCGGAGCAGCCGCGGCGCCCAGGGCGAGATCTCTGCACGCGGCCGACGGATGGCCGAAAGCATCGTCCGCAGGATCTCCATCCGAGCCTCTCGCGACTGCTTGAGCGTGGCAGCGATGATCGCCGGAGAGATGCCGTTGATCTTGAGGTCGAGCTGGATGCCAGTGATACCGGTATGAGACCCCGCGATCTTGAAGTCCATGTCGCCGTAATGGTCCTCGTCGCCGATGATGTCGGTGAGCAGCACCCAACGGTCCTCAGACTGCTTGACGAGCCCCACCGAGATGCCGGCCACGGGGTTGGAAATCGGCACACCTGC
This sequence comes from Planctomycetia bacterium, assembly GCA_046074725.1. Taxonomy (GTDB): domain Bacteria; phylum Planctomycetota; class Planctomycetia; order Pirellulales; family UBA1268; genus CACORA01. Next base: position 1,228 of record JBJTOU010000212.1, on the reverse strand, counting down.
GGCCATCAGGCCGAGCGTGGCACCACAGACCGAGGCCATCGAGCTCGAGCCGTTCGACTCAAGAATGTCGGAGATCACGCGGATCGTGTAGGGGAACTGATCGGGATCGGGCAGCACCGGCTTCACGCTCCTCTCGGCCAGCGCCCCGTGACCGATCTCACGGCGACCGGGGCCGCGAATCGGCCGGACCTCGCCGACAGAGAACGACGGGAAGTAGTAGTCGAGCATGAATTTCTTTGAATACTCTTCGATCAACCCATCGACCCGCTGTTCGTCCTTCCCGGAGCCGAGCGTGATGGTGATGAGGGCCTGGGTCTCGCCACACTGGAACAGGGCGGAGCCGTGCACGCGGGGCAACAGGTCGACCTCGCAATGAAGCGGCCGCAGCGACGTAAAGTCGCGGCCATCGGGACGCTTGCCTTCCACGATCAAGTCGCGAACCGCCCGCTCCTCGAGACCGTGCCAGACATGGGCGAAATCGGCCTCGCTGATGCCCCCAGCGTCGCCGGGCTTGAAGCCGAAGGCGGGCTCGGTCGGGACGACCTCCGCCTTGGCACGCTCGCGTAGCAGCTTCACCGCCTGCCCGCGGTCCTGCTTTCCGGCGATCGCTTTCGCCGCCTTGAGCTCGCCCAGGTAGTCGCGGGTCAGCCGCTCACGGAGGACCGAGTAGTCGGCCAGGACATATTCCTTCTTGGGCTTGCCAGCCTTGCGGACGAGCTCATCCTGCATCTCGCAGAGAACGCGGATGTAGCGATGCGCCTCCTCGAGGGCCTCGAGCATCCGTTCCTCGGGCATCTCGCGGGCGAAGCCCTCGATCATGAGGATCGCCGTGGGGCTCCCCGACACCACGAGGTCGAGGTCGCTCTCCTCGAGCTGATCCTGCGTGGGGAAGGGAACGAACTTCCCGTCGATCTGGGCGAGACGAATGCTTCCCAGCGGCCCTTGGAACGGCAGCGGCGAAATGCACAGGGCCGCCGAGGCGCCATTCATCGCCAGCACGTCGGGATCGTTCTGGCGGTCGCTGGCCAGCACCGACGCCTGCACCTGCACCTCGTCATAGAAGCCCTCGGGAAAGAGCGGGCGGATGGGGCGGTCGATGAGACGGCTGGTGAGCGTCTCCTTCATCGTCGGCCGCCCCTCGCGCTTGAGGAAGCCACCGGGAAACTTCCCCGCCGCCGCGGTCCGCTCGCGGTAGTCGCAGGTCAACGGGAAGAAATCGATGCCGGGC
>JBJTOU010000211.1:0-5994 GCA_046074725.1 Planctomycetia bacterium | reverse complement strand
GGCGAAGATGTCGAGAATCACCTCGGAACGGTCGAGCACCTTCACGTTGAGCTCCCGCTCGAGATTGCGGGTTTGGGCGGGCGAGAGGTCGTTGTCAAAGATCACGACGTCGGCATCGTGTCGCTGCACGAGCGACGAGAGTTCGGCCACCTTGCCCTTCCCGAGGTAGGTCGTCTGGTCTGGCGCGTCGCGACGTTGCGTGAGTTCGGCGGCGACGATCGCGCCGGCGGTCTCCGCGAGGCCGGCCAGTTCCCCGAGCGGACGCGAGGGATCTGCGGGGCCGTCGAGCAACACGCCCACCAGCACGGCCCGCTCGCTCTGGACGCCCCCTGTGCGCGTGCGCTCGGTCACTCCAGATCGTCCTCGTCGTTCGTGGCACCGCGGTCATCGTCGGAGGTGAGCCCGGCGGCGAGATGGCAGCAGCTTTCCCAGCGGCGCGTGTCGAGCAGTCCGTCGGCCACGGCGTTCTTCACGGCGCAGTCGTGCTCGTGAGTGTGCGTGCAGTCGGGAAACCGGCAGTTGTTGGCGAACGGACGGAGGTCACGGAAGGCGGCCGGCACCTCGGCCGGCACGACCTCCCAGAGTTGGAACTGGCGAACGCCGGGTGTATCGACGAACATGCCTCCGTGGGCGTGCGGGAGCAGCCGCGCGGTGGTCGTGGTGTGCCGGCCTTTGTCGTTTTCGGAACTCACTGCGCCGACAGGAAGCCGGAGCGAGGGATCGATGGCGTTGAGGATCGATGACTTTCCGACGCCGCTTTGGCCGACGACGGCGGTGACCCTGCCGGCGAGTTCCGCCCGAAGCCGCTCGATGCCGATGCCGGTGGCCGTGGAGCAGAGCATCACGGAGTAGCCCATCCTCGCGTACACGGCTGCGAACGGCACAAACCGGGCGGGATCGACGAGGTCCAGCTTGTTAAGGCAGACAATCGGACGAATCCCGGCCGACTCCGCCGCCACCAGCAGCCGATCGATCAGCGCCGGTTTGAGCGTGGGCATCGCGGCGCTGCCGACGATGACCACCTGATCGACGTTCGCCACGAGCACGTGCCGCCGCCCCCTGCTTTCGCGGCAGAGCACGGACCGCCGCGGTTCGATCGCCTGGATCACGGGCTCGTCGCCGTCGCCACGGACATGCACCCAGTCGCCCGCGGCCACTGGGTGTCGCTCAACCGTTGCGATCGTGCGGAGCACGCGGCGGGTGGTGCAGCGGGCGACGGTGCCATCGGGCTTTCGAACGAAGTTCTCGAGGCCATGGACATGGAGCACCTGCCCCCTCCAATCGCTCCCTGCGAGGAGCGATGCCGCATCGCCCGGACCATCGACGATGACCGTGCGCCGGCGGGTGAGATCGCCCTTGCCGGAAATCCGCTCGGATGCCGAAAGCGACGCATCATCGGCCGCATCGAGCGATCGCGTGAAATCGCCGCGGCGGCGGCGGGCGGAACGATTCTTGCGGAAGTCGATGCGACGCTTTTCCCGGCGAGAGTCGTGCTCCCGCTGCCGTCGTGGCCGCTCGTGACGGTGAATGTGCCGCATCCCGCCGATTGTATCAGGGCTGCCGGCGCCGGGCGGCCGACCCCGGATCGCGGCGGCCGCGGGGCGATTCGAGTCCGGCTGCCTCGAGGAGAGACTTCCCGAACACGTTGTCCTTGTCGGACAGCTCGAAAACGGTTTTCGTCGCCCCGAGGGCCGAAGGATCGTAGCGGATCTCGTATTCATGCCGGGCGACGGACAGTTTGTCGTCGGGGGCGAGACGGTGCCCGCTGATCCGCTCGCCGTTGACCTTCGTGCCGTTTCGGCTGCCGAGGTCACGGACGTGCCAGTAACCGTCCACGAGCGTCAACTCGCAGTGCGTTCCGGAGACGTTGGGGAAGCGTAGGACGACGTCGCAACTCTCTCTCCGTCCGATGACGAGCATCGGCTTGAGGAGGGGAATGGGATCGCCGCCGCCAATCGGGTGGAGTTCGCCGAGCATGGTGTCTGTCAAGGTGAGTGGGAATGAAAACATGACTGATACGATTGAGGCTAGATCGCGGTTCGGAAATGGTCAATTTCAAGTTCTGCTTCAGGATATAATCGAGCGGCGATAGAAGACTGGAGCGGACCGGACGATCGCCGGCCGGCGCAGGTGGCCCTGGTCACATGACGCCGGCGGGAGGAAAGTCCGGGCTCCGAAGGGCACGATGGTGGGTAACTCCCACCGGCCGCGAGGTCAGGGAAAGTGCAACAGAAAGCAGACCGCCTGCGGGGTGACCCGCCGGCAAGGGTGAAACGGTGAGGTAAGAGCTCACCAGCAGGCCGGGTGACCGGCCTGGCTCGGCAAACCCCATCGGGAGCAAAGCCAAGCAGAAAGGAGTTCGTCCCTTGGGACGGCACGCGGCGGCCCGCCGCGTCGTTACTTTCGGGTAGGCTGCTTGAGGCGGCGGGTAACCGTCGTCCTAGAGAAATGATCGTCGCCGTCCGGCCTCGTGCCGGTCGGTCACAGAACCCGGCTTACAGGTCCGCTCCAGTCCTATCTTTATCGCCGAAGGGCCATCCATAGCCCCTTCGGCTGGAGTCGGCCGGAGGGAAAGCCGAGGTTTCCCTCGGCCGACGGCTCGCCATCGTGGCGAGCCGTCTGGAAGCCGACGCAGGCCCGTAGGGCTGCGTTGGCTGTCTCTGAGAGCTGGAGGCAAAGGGCCACCCATGCCCCGAGAGCCGGCGTATGCTGACCAGCGCAGCCAGGATGGCGGAGCGCCGTCAGCATCCGAGTGAGCGAAGGGCGGGAGGCCCGAAGCGAACGTCCGGCGACGGGGCGTGGGTGGCCCTTTGCCGGGGCTTCCTGCTCCCAAGTGCGCACCGTGGGTCAGGCTGAGCGGGCCTGCTTTTTCATGTCGCGGTGTTCTTGCTCGTCGATCAGCTTCATCAGTTTGGAGATGCACAGCGTGTTGATGCTCACCCCCATTTGGCCGGCTTCGGCCTTGAGCGTCGAGTGGAGCGACCGGGGCATCCGCACGGTCACGACTCGCGTGGTTTCCCGCTCGGAAGGAAGGTCCCGCTGGCTGCTTCGGAGTTCCTCCAGCATCTCCTTGATACGGGCGTACTCCGGGGTGCATTCAAACCGGATCATCGCTTCGGCGTCGGAAAACGTTTTTCGGATGACGCCATCGGCGCCGAGCACCTCCCGGAAAAACACCAGCCAATCCGATTCCAGGGCGTGAAGCCGCTCGGCCGTCTCCAAAACCGTTTTGGCGGCCTTCCGTTCGAGGGATATCGGTGTGGTCTGCTGGGGCATGACTGGCTTTCCCATGAAGGGCGGTCTCCATCTCGTGGGTCGAGGCGACGTCGAGGACGTCCGTGAGGGCTCTCACGCGGAAAACCATGTCGGGCTGGTCAAGTGCAGGCATGAAGTGCTTGCGCTGCATGGACTTAGGACGCATGCACGGGCCGAGACCTCTTTTCAGGCAGCGGTGCCCGGGGGCTGTGCAGTTGGGTGTCTGCCTAGAAACGAGGCAGCAGGCCCCGTTCGCATTGTCCCAAATGTCCGGGTCGTTTCGCTCGCTGATTTCGGGAAAAACGATTTTCCGGGTCACGCCGTCCGAGGCGTGCTGAACGGCCCTTCGAGATAACGGACCATGGCCCCCGTCACGTCGGCGCCCGTGGCCCCCTCCAGTCCCCGCCAGCCCGGAACGCCGTTGACCTCCAGCACCACGACACCGCCATCGTCCGTGGGCAGCAGGTCGATCCCCGCGATCTCGGCCCCAACCGCCTCCGCCGACTGCCGGGCCCGATCCACCCAATCGGCAGGGGGGACGAATGGCTCGCCGATTCCGCCGCTCGAGATGTTGGTGCACCACTGGCCTTCGGCCGCCCGCCGCCGCATGGCAAAGACCTGCTCTCCGACCAGGAGGATCCGGGCGTCCCAGCCGGGATGATCGATGAAACGCTGCAGGTAGAAGACGCCACCGAGGGCATCGCGGTTCCCCGCGTGAACGACTGCCGCCTCCAATGCGTCTGGCGATCTGATTCGCACGATTCCGCGGCCTCGCGATCCGAACAGCGGCTTCAGGAGGCAGTCGCAGCCGAGTCGTTCCCAGCCTTCACGGGCCGAGGCGACGTCTTGAACGACGATCGTGTCCGGCACGGGGACGCCCGCCGCGGCGATCCGGCAGAGCGAGAGATGCTTGTCGATCGCGACTTCCAGCGATCGCGGGCTGTTGATGACGGTTTTTTTTCCCGCGAGCCGGCCGAGCAGGTTCATCCGGAAAATCACCTCTTCCAGGCGATCTGCCTGCCGGCCGCTCCCGGGCATCCCACGGACCACGACGAGGTCGGCTTCGTCCAGTTCCGATGGGCCGACCGATTCACCGGAGCCGTCGAGGGTCGCCGTGAGTTTCCTCCAGGGAACGATCGTGGCGGCGTGGCCGCGGTCGGCCACTGCCGATGCGAGTCGGTCGGCGTGCCATCCCGTCGGCTCGCCCAGGATGACGACGCGAAGGCTCACGCCCGGGCTCCGGCGGCGGTGATGTCGCTGGGCGTCGTGAAGGATGCCGCCACGATCTCGGGAGCGAGCCGGCCGAAACGGTGTGTCCGGCCGGTGTCGAGGTTCACCAGATCGACCATCGCGGGCGCGAAAATCGCAGGATCGAGCGCGTAGAAATCACGCCCCACCCGCTCGAAGAGTTCCAGAAAACCGATGCCGTATTCCTTCGATGCCGCGCTCACCATGCGGGGCCCGATGTCGCACAGGCTGGCGTCGTCGCCCGTCACCTCCAGCACCACGTGGCCGCCATAGAGAATCGCGTCGTTGGTGCGGCCGATGGCGACCAGATCCTTTCTCGGCACGGGCGCCAGCGGAGCCCGGCCGCGGCCTCGGCGAATCCGGGACATGTCGAAATGGAGATCGTGGAGTTTGTGCAGGGCGGTCTCGAGCGATCGCGCGATCACCTGAAGCGTGCCCGCGGGGCTCGCGGTTCGTGCGACGAGGAGCGTGAGCCGCTCCGGCGGCACGGCGGCGTCGGCGGCGAGTTGTCGGCAGACCTCGGGGGGTGGGAGCGTCGATGTTTCCAGAAGGCCGACGGCGAGCGAGGGGCGTTCACGGTGGCCGATATGCTCGAACAGGGCTTCGCGTCCGATCGCAGCCCGCACAGGTCCGCTTGCCATCGCGAAGAAATCACCGTCGCTTACTTTCCAGCCGGCGTATTGCGCGGCGAGGCATGCCGCCACGGGCACATCACTCGACACCGCCACGACCGGCCACGGGCATCCCTCCCACGGCTCGCCGAATGCCGGCCCCGGATCGAGCCGAACCTCGGCCCGTCCGGCCATCGCGGCCCGGGCCATGGCGAGCCCCGCGTCAGTGCCTCCTGGTGCCCGCACGCCGCAATCGATCACCCTCACCCCGCCGATGACAAGCACGTCGACGCCGTGGCGCTCGGGGGCGTCGAGCAAGGATTCGGCGGGAGTCACCGCGGATTCGTTGAGCAGCATGCGAAGCGTTCCCCGAGCAGAGTATGGTGGAAGCATCATGCAGCGGGCCACCGCGGTCGGCAACGACTGGCTATCGGGGCCGTGGAATGCATGGACCGCACCCCCCGGATACCGCCGCCGTGCCGAGCCTCACCGTCGAAAACTACGTCAAGACGATCTACCAGATCAGCGCCTCGCAGGATGGCAACGCGGCGAGCACCGGCCAGATCGCCGCCGCGCTCGGCGTGCTTCCCGGCACCGTGACCAGCATGCTCAAGACACTCGACGCCGCGCGGCTGGCGACCCACAAACCCTATGGTGGTGTCTCGCTGACACGGGCCGGCACCATGCTCGCCCTGCGGATGATCCGGCGTCACCGGCTCATCGAGCTCTTTCTCCTGAAGACGCTCGACATGACATGGGACGAGGTCCACGACGAAGCCGAGCACATGGAGCACGCAGTCAGCGACCTGCTCGTCGAGCGGATCGATGCCTTCCTCGGCCGCCCGGAGGTCGATCCCCACGGCGACCCGATCCCGCGCGG
>JBJTOU010000210.1:0-6768 GCA_046074725.1 Planctomycetia bacterium | reverse complement strand
CCCCAGTGGAGCCAGCGGGTCGCCACGAGCTGGTTGAGCAGCTCCGGCGAAAACGTGAAGGGCGTCGCGGCAAACAAATGCTTCTCGAGCATTGACAGGGCATCTCGCTGTTTCTGGGCGGCGACGACACGAAACGGCGGTGGCGCGTTGTCATCGCCCTTGTGGCTTCGCGACGTCTCGATGCCTCCGATCAGCCGCGACGCGATGGCCATCGCCTCGCCGTGCGTGGAGAGCAGCACGCCGAATGCCTGACGGACCCGGCTATACCCCCCTGCGCCGGTCTTCGGATCGACCGTCGCGAGCCGATCCGCGATCTTTGGAAGCGCCTGCGCCACCAGCTCGGCCCGAAGCGTCGCGAATTCGAGCGGGTCACGGCCGAGATCGAATCGGTTGGACAGCGGATCGGGGTCGCCGGGTTCGGTGTCCTCGTCGGTCGCATAGGCCAGCGCCGGCTCGCCGCTGCGGGAGGCGATCGTTGCGAGCTCGGGCCGCTCTGCATCGGGCGAGCCGCCGGGCAGCGGCTTGTAGCCGTATTCGATGGCCCACAGATCGTAGGGGCCGAGCGTCGTGGCGTAGTAGTCGCCCTGCGTCTTGCCGGCAGGCATGATGTTGACCGGAATGTAATCCATCACGCTGGTGCTGCCGCCCGCCGTGGACGTCTTGGAGACGTCGTTGAAGTCGGCGATGCTCCGGAAGGCGGTGCCCTTGAAATTGTGCCGCAGGCCGAGCGTGTGGCCGACTTCGTGCATCGCCACCATCTTCAGCCCCTGCACGACCACCTTTTCCTTCTCCTTGTCCGAGAGGGTGGCATCACCCGCCACGGCCAGCATCGTGGCGGCCAAGGCCGTCTCCCGCGCATGGCCGTCGAAGAGCATGCATGCGCCGCAGCACGAGCCATGGGCGGCCGGATCGTGCGATCCGACGGGCCGGCCCGCGAGCCAAGCGATCGCGGATGGCGAAAAGGTTTCGTATTGCGTCCGCCAAAACTGAAGAAAGTCGCCGTCGAAGATGATGTCGGCGTCGAGGATCTGGCCTGTGCGCGGATTCACCCGCGACGGGCCCATCGCGAAACCGGCTCCTGCAGTGATCCAGCGAAACGTGTTGTAGTTGACATCTTCCGGATCCCAGTCGGTCTTGTCGGGCTGCTGCCGCACCTCGATCGCACTGGCGAAGCCGGCCTTCTCGAAGGCCGTGTTCCATGCCTCGATGCCCTCGCGGATCGGCTGCCGATAGCGGAAGGGAACCGTCCGCTCGATCCAGAACACGATCGGCCGTTTCGGTGGCGAGACCTCGGCCGACGGGTCGGCCTTCTCGAGGTGCCAGCGGTTGATGTACCGGACGAACCGGTCCTCGTCGACGTTCTGCGAGAAGTCCTTGAGGGCCGTCACGAAGTAGCCGACACGATCGTCGGCCAGCCGTGGCGTATAGCTGTTCTGGGGAACGAGGCTGAGCGAGTAGTGAACCGTCACGGTGGCCCCACGGCTGTCGGGCACCGTCTCGATCTGGGCCTTTCCGCTCGAGCTGTAGGTCGCCGCCACTTGCAGTTCGACGTTGTCAGGAAAGGCCTTCACGCTGGCCCACGTGGTGCGGTCGCGGGCGAACGAGAATCCGGCCAGGAGGTCGGAAATCCGTGGGAGATCGGTGAAGAAGATCGGGCTGAAGTCGATGACGTGTCCGCCCGAGGGGCTCGTCGCCGCGATCGGCACCGAGAAGAGCACGCTGTCGGTGTAGGCCAGATCGACCGCCTTCGCCTCGGGGCTTCCCTTGTCGGCGAAGAATCGGACGTTCTTTCGGATGACGTGGATCGAGTCGTCCACCTTGCGGAACTGCCAGACCCAGTCGTCGCCGTCGCCCCAGCTCATGCCGCCGAGCAGGAAGCGGCCGCCGTTGCCACGGGCGATCGAGATCAGCACGAAGAACTCCTTGCCCAGGAGCGAGTCGGAGAGTTCCGCGTAGACCTTGCCCTCGGTGCGATAGAGCGGGATCAGCCCCGGGAGTTTCGTGGCATCTTTCATCAGCACCGCGAAGGGCTTTTGTCCCGGTTTCGCGTCGGCGGCGGGCTTCGGTTCCTCGGCCTTCGCCGCCGGCTTGTCGTCGGGCTTCTTCGGCTCATCGGCGCGGGCACACGGCACCACGAGGGCGAGCGATGCGGTGGCCGTGGCGACAACGAGAAGAACGAATCGAGACCAACGGTTCATGGGTGGGGCTCCTGCCAGACGATCGGACGGCGACATGCAGGAAAGGGTAGCATCGCGGAAGGCGCATGGCCATTTTCACGGAGGAAAGGATGTCGCGGCCGATTTTTTCGCAGGCGATGGCGGCATGCCGTCGATGGCTCGCCGACGAGGGTATCGAGGTGAATCGACTCCCGTCGGCCGGTTTCAGCGGGGCGTCGGCATGGGATGTCAGGCACGGGAGTCGCGGCTTCGTGCTCAAGAACTTCGTCGCGTCGGCCTCGCGGGGACATGCCGAGTGGGTGCATTCGCTCATGCGGCACGTTCGGGCGGCTGGCCATCGGCAGGTGCCCGAGGTGTTTTCAGGCGTCGACGGCAGCACCGTGCAGGCCGATCCAGGCGGCACGCTCTGGGAGCTCCTCGAGCGGATGCCGGGGAGCCCGACCGACCGGCCGACGCTCGCCCAGGCCGCGGCCGCAGGCGAACTGCTCGCGCGGCTGCACCGGGCCGCCGCCACGGTGCCTGGGGAGATGGGGAAGCACGGCATCCCGGCGAGCCTCCAGCGGCGAATCACCGGGGGCCGGGATCTGCTCGCGCGTCCGTGGACGATGCGAGATCCCGACGCGGCGCCTCCCGGCATTCGGCCTCGGTTCACGCGCGCGGCGGAGATCCTCGCGACCGCGGCTGGAAGGCAGGCCCTCGCCGCGATGGCATCGGCGACTGCCGCGCCGTGCGTCCTCCAGCCAGTCCTTCGCGACGTCTGGAGTGACCATCTGCTTTTCGATGCGTCGCGGCTCGTCGGCGTCATCGACTGGCATGCCGCCGGCATCGACACGCCGGCCACCGACATCGCCCGGCTCCTCGGCAGCTGGCCCGACGATCTACGCATCACGGGGGCGGTCCTGGAAGGCTACGCCGCAATCAGCCCCCTCGCTCCCGAGTGGCTCGCGCTGATTCCGTTCCTTCGGGCTTCGGGCATCGTGCTCGGTCTTGACAACTGGTTTCGATGGACGATGGAGGAGGGGCGACGGTTTGCCGATATGAGCATGGTGGAGCATCGCATCGACGCGTTGCTCGCGACCCTGCCTGCCGCGATCGACATGCTCGCCAGCAGAGCCGTGTACCGGGGATGAACCGCCCGCTGAACCACGATTGACCATGCGAAAACGCCGCCGCTAGACTTTTTTGAATGAAACAACGACGTGCAGGGTGTTCCGCCCGGTGTGCGGCATGGATTGGCGGTTCGATCCTCGTGGCTGCGGGGCTTCTCGCCGCTGCGCCGCCGACGGCCCGGGCAACACCGTCCGAAACTCGGCCGGTTCCTGTCGCCGATGTCGGCACCGGCCTCTTCGACCCGCTTGCCGGCGTGGCCGACGCGTTGGGGAGCCCGGTCACGATCGCAGCCAGGGTGGAGCCGGGCCTGGATGGAAAGCCCGACGTGCTGGCCGTGACGGCGACGCTCGAGGAAGGCTGGCATCTCTACTCGCTCGACCAAGGGCGGAACGCCGCCAAGCCGGGAGGCCCCAAGCCGACGAAAATCAACGTAGCCGACGATTCACCCCAGCGGCCTGCAGGTTCCTTCGAGCCGGATGTCAGGCCGGACAGGCGCACCGTTGACGACGTGCCGGCCTGGCAGGGGCTCGTCATCGAGGAGCATCACGGGCGTGTCACGTGGCGGGCGCCGCTGGAGGCCAATGCGAACGGAACGGAATCCGAGATTCGTGGCAGCGTAAGTCTGCAGCTGTGCCAGGACACCGCCTGCACGCCTCCCCAGACGATTCCCTTTTCGGCGACCTGCGATCTCGCGGCACGGGCTGCCGCCGTCCGTCCCGCCGCGGCGAGCCACGTTCCCGAGCGGGGCCATGTGACGATCGAGGCATCGTTCCGCAAGCCGGCGTGCCGCCCGGAAGGACGGCTTGCGTGGCCGGTGGTGGTCCGGCTCGTCCCCGATCCCGACTGGCATCTCTACAAGCCGGCGTCGAGTGATTCAAGCGGCGTCGGCCAAGGCAAGCCGACGATCGTCTCGCTCCCGGTTGGAGAATCAGGGAACGGTCGCACCGTGCGGGTGACGAGGCTCGTGGCGATCGACTCGGCCGTGGCGTCCGCACCCGATCTGGCGAAAGCGGGGGCGGTCGAGGGGCCCGTGACGATCGAACTCCTGCTCGAGCCGGTTGCGGGCGTCTCCGATGAAGCGTCACGGTCGGTCGAGGCTCTCATTGGCTTCCAAACCTGCAGCGCGAACACGTGCGATCCGCCGTGGGGCGTGAAGCTCACGGCCACGGTGCCGTCGGGCGACGATCCGTCGGGAGCGACGCTGGCGTTTGCATCGGCGCGGTATGCCGAAGCGGCGCGGTCGCCTGCGGAGATCGAGCTGGGCGGCGCCGCCGCGGCCAGCGTGGATGCTCCTGTGGCGAAGGCCGCACCCGAGTCGGCGATTCCCCTCTCACTGGCGACGGCCCTGCTTGCCGGCCTCGCCGGGGGCTTGATCCTCAATTTGATGCCCTGTGTGCTGCCGGTGCTGGGGCTGAAGCTGATGTCGTTCGCCCAGCAGTCGGGCAAGTCACGGCGGGATGTCTTGCAGCTCAATCTCTGGTATTGCGCCGGCCTCTACGCCGTCTTCTTCGTCCTGGCGACGCTCAGCGTGGCAGCCAACGTGGGCCTCGCGGAAAGCAACCTCGCCTGGGGTGAGCAGTTCACGTCGTGGCGATTCAACGTCGCGATGGCGGGCATCGTCTTTGCCTTCGCCCTCTCGTTCCTGGGCGTGTGGGAATTGCCGATTCCCGGCTTCATCGGCGAGAAAGCGGGCCATGTCCAGTCACAGGAGGGGGCGGCGGGATCGTTCCTGAAGGGCGTCTTGAGTACCGTGCTGGCCACGCCGTGCAGCGGCCCATTCCTCGGGCCGGTCTTCGGGTTCACGCTCACGCAGCCGACGAGCGTGACCTATGCCGTCTTCGGCGCGATCGCCACGGGCATGGCCCTGCCCTACATCCTCGTCGGTCTCATGCCTGGCCTCGTGCGGTTTCTCCCGAAGCCGGGGGCCTGGATGGGCACCTTCAAGGAGATGCTCGGCTTCGTGATGCTCGGCACGGTCGCCTATCTCTTCACGTTCCTGGGGCACGACTATTTCGTGCCCACGTTCGTCCTGCTGATCGGCATCTGGGCCGCCTGTTGGTGGGTTGGCAAGGCGCAGGAGATGAATGGCGGATCGGTCGGATTTGGCCGATGGGTGCAGGCGGCCGCGGTGGCCACGTCCCTCGCCACGTGCGGATTCTTCTTTCTTGGCCCCGTCGCGAAGGTGATCGAGTGGGAGCCGTTCTCCCGGCAGCGGCTGGCGGATCTGCGCCGCGAGGGGGCGACGGTGCTCATCGATTTCTCGGCCGACTGGTGCCCTACCTGCAAGTTCAACCTTGCGACGGCGATCGAGACGCGGAAGGTGCGGTCGGCGATCGAGGAAAACCGGGTCGTGCCGATGCTCGCCGACTGGACCGACGGTTCGCCGGAGATCAAGGAGATGCTTGCCTCGCTGCAGAGCAAGTCGATCCCGGTGCTGGCGGTCTTTCCGGCCGCCTCGCCGGGCGGCCAGCCTCCCGAACCGATCGTGCTCCGCGATCTGATCACCGAGTCGCAGGTGCTCGGAGCGATCAAGGAAGCCGGTCCGTCGCGTGCGGGCGCCTCACGCTCCGCCGCCCGCACGTCCGACTCTGTCGGCCGCTAGACCTTAAACAAGCAAAGGTCGACCGCACGGGAGTGAAGCCATCACCATGTAGGCCCAGTTACTCACGAGCGTGTCCACCGGAGCCGAGAGGGCGTGCATGTCGCTCGTGAGGTGTGCGAAGAGATTCTCCTGGTTGCAGCGGTGGTTGGCCTCGAGCACGATCCTTGAAGTGGCGGTCTTCAACGACCTGCTGCTTGGCATTCGTCGGTCGCTGCCGGGGCTCCGTCTTGATGCGGTGCTTCGCAGGTCGGACCAGTTCCTGCCACGCATTTCGTGGGAGATTCTCCACGTGCTCGTAGAGGTTCTGGGCGGCCCGGAGGCCGAAGATGAACTTCACTCCAGCGGCATGCCACCCGTCGAGATAGTCGGTCTGGGAGAAGTCCGTGTCTCCACGCAGCCTGACGCTCTTGAAGCCCGCCCGCACGCAGAGGCGATCGCCTTGTCGAACGTCGCAGCCGCCTGCTCGTGACTTGGGCGACTGCCCGGTCGGTTGACCACATACAACGGCTCACCGGTCTTGGCCAAGGAGATGACCAGCGGATGGTAGCCCCATCGGCTCTTGGAATGGATGTCCATTCACTCCTTGGGCATCCAAGTAGCCCTCGTCGTTCCGCAGCAGTTCCAGGTGCTCGAGCCGTGCCCTGCCCGCCAAGAGGTTGTAGGCGATGTTCAGGACGTGATCCGACTCGTGGTACGGCAGGTGAACCTTGAGCAGGCCGAGGCGGTCATTGATCGAGCGATCAAGCTCCAGCCGTTGCGCCAGGAGTGCACCGCGCCGACGCCCGGTGATCGATCCGCTCCAGTCTCCGGGCGATTCTCTGCTCGCGTGTTCGCAGCTGCTTTCGTACCGTGGCGTTCACTCGAAACTCCTTCGTCAGA
>JBJTOU010000209.1:0-14575 GCA_046074725.1 Planctomycetia bacterium | reverse complement strand
ATCTGCGAGAAGCCGCTCGAGATCACACTGAAACGGATCGATCGGATGCTCGCCGTTGTCGAAAAGGCGGGTGTCACGCTCGGCACCGTCTTTCCGCAACGGTTCAATCCGGTCATCCGTGCGGTGCACGATGTGGCGGCGGCAGGCCGCTTCGGGCCGCTGTCCGTGGCCGCCAGCTACGTCCCCTGGTGGCGGGATGATGCGTACTACGGCCCCGGCCGGTGGCAGGGAACAAAGGCGCTCGACGGCGGTGGCGCCCTCATGAACCAGTCGATCCACGGCGTCGATGCCCTGCAGTGGATCGTCGGGGCCACGATGCCAGGCCTCGCCGCCGGGCAGAACTCCGTCGAGAGCGTTCTTGCGATCACGGCCGTGCGGGGGCACGATGTCGAGCGGCTCGAGGTGGAGGACACCTGCGTGGCCGTGCTGCGGTTCAAGAACGGTGCCCTGGGGCAGTTGCTCGCCGCCACGAGCCTCTATCCGGGGCAGTTGCGGCGGTTTCTTTTCGGTGGCCGCGACGGCACGGCGGAGATTCTCGAAGAGCAGCTCACGACCTGGCGATTCCGCGACGAAGCGCCGGACGATGCGGCCATCCGCGAGCGGTTCGGCGGTAGCGGCGGCACCAGCGGCGCCGCCGCCGACCCCATGGCCATCAACTACTCCTGCCATACACGAAACTTCGAGGACTTCATCGGGGCGCTCAAGGCCGGCCGTAGGCCCGCCCTCGACGGCCTCGAGGGCCGCAAGGCGGTGGCGATCGTCGAGGCCTGTTACAAGTCGGCCCGGACGGGCCGGGTGGCGAAGGTTGATTGACAGCCGCCGGCGCGGCATCGACCCTGCCTCCAGCCGCACGCCTCTCCCTCGGTCGTGTCCTTCCCCAACACCAACGGATTTCCAGTCATGGCCGACCTGTCGCGATCGAATCAGGCCAATGCCTCGCACACCGACGGCCCCTGGTATCGCGCGCTGACGCCCTACCACTGGTCCGTGTTCGTCGTGGCGTCGTTGGCGTGGCTGTTCGACTGCCTTGACCAGCAGCTCTTCTTGCTGGCGCGCGGCTCGGCGATGAAGGCGCTCCTGCCTGCCGGCATGGATGTGATCACCTACGGCGGCTATGCGACGAGCATCTTCGTGGCCGGCTGGGCGACGGGCGGCCTGATTTTTGGCTCGCTCGGCGATCGCTACGGCCGCGCGAAGATGCTCACGCTCACGGTGCTCATCTACTCGGTCTGCACCGGGCTCTCCGCCTTCTCGAAGAGCTGGATCGATTTCGCGATCTTTCGATTCCTGACGGGGCTCGGCGTCGGCGGCGTCTTCGGGCTTGCCGTCGCCTTGGTGGCCGATACCCTCCCCGACCGCGCCCGCGCCGGTGCGCTCGGCCTCCTGCAGGCCCTCTCGGCAGTCGGCAACGTGATGGCCGGCATCGTCAGCATGTACCTCGGCCACCTCGAGGGCCTCAAGGCGATCGAACCGGGCACGGCTTGGAAATACATGTTTCTCGTCGGTGCTGTACCGGCATTGCTCTGCGTGTTTATCCAGATGCGGCTGCGGGAGCCGGAGAAGTGGGTGAAGGCGCGGGAGGCGGGCCGGGCCGTCGGCGTGAAGTTCGGATCGTATGCCTCGCTGCTCGGCGATGCGCGGTGGCGCACGCCGGCGATTCTGGGCATGGTGCTCTGCGTGGCGGGCGTGATCGGCCTCTGGGGGATCGGCTTCTTCAGCCCCGAACTCGTGGGCGACGTGATGGCGCGGTCGCTCGAGGCCGAAGGCGTGCCCGCCGATCAGATCGCCGGCCGCAGGACATTCTGGATCGGCGTCAATTCGATCGTGCAAAACATCGGCGCCTTCGTCGGGATGCTCCTCTTCACGTCGCTCGCGCAGCGCATGGGCCGCAAGCCGGCCTTCGCGATCGCCTTCATCGCCGCCATGGCCGCCACGATCGGCTACTTCCAACTGTTCAACGGTCGCAACGACATCTGGATGAGCGCCGTGATGGGCGGCTGCCAGTTGGCGCTCTTCGCCGGCTTCGCCATCTACCTCCCGGAGCTCTTCCCCACGAGCCTCCGCAGCACCGGCACGAGCTTTTGCTACAACGTCGGCCGGTTCGTGGCCGCCAGCGGCCCTTTCACCCTCGGCAGCCTCCAGGCCGCCCTCAAGGCGGGCGCGACCACGCCGGAGGCGAAGCTGGTGGCGTTTCGCAACGCCTGCTCCTCCATGAGCGTGATCTTCCTGCTCGGGCTGGTGGCGTTGGCGTTTCTGCCTGAAACAAAGGGTCGTCCGTTGCCCGAAGACTAAGCGTCGTTCCCGGCGTTCGACCCTCCCCGGGGCAGGTGCTACATTGCCGGGAGCCGTTGGCCCTTTGAGTTTCCGGAGAGAAGCGTTTCATGCGTTGGGAAGGCCGTCGCCAGAGTAAAAATGTCGAGGATCGCCGTCACATCAGTGCCGGGCCCGTGATGGTCGGGGGCGGACTGCTGACGATCCTTTTCATGCTCGTACTGATGTTTCTCGGGGTCGCGCCCGAGCAGATCGCCCAGATCGCCGCGCCGCAGCAGCAGCGAGGGCAACGCCAACAGCAGCAGCGGCAGCAGCCGGATGCGAACGACGAGATGAAGCAATTCGTCTCGGTCGTGCTCGCCGACAACGAGGATGTTTGGGGGAGGCTCTTTCCGAAACACTTCCAGGCCCGCTACTCGCCCCCCACGCTCGTGCTCTTCACGGGGCAGGTGAAGAGCGCCTGTGGTTTCGCCAGCGCGGCCGCCGGCCCCTTCTATTGCCCGCTCGACGGCAAGGTCTACATCGACCTTGCATTCTATGAAGATCTCAAACGGAGGTTCGGCGCCCCGGGCGACTTCGCCCAGGCCTACGTGATCGCCCACGAAATCGGCCACCATGTGCAGAACCAACTCGGCATCAGCGAGCAGGTTCAGTCGATGCGGCCGAGGCTTTCCGAGCGCGACTACAACAAACTCTCGGTGCGGATGGAACTCCAGGCCGACTTCCTCGCCGGCGTATGGGCCCACCATGTCGCCCGCTACGCGGGAATCGTCGATGAGGACGACATCCGCGAGGCGGTCAATGCCGCGGCCGCGATTGGAGACGACCGGATTCAGAAGCAGACCCAGGGCTTCATCGTGCCGGATGCCTTCACGCACGGAACCAGCGAGCAGCGGGTGCGATGGTTCCTGTACGGTCTGAAGGAAGGAAATCCCGAACTGATGGAACGGGCCTTCGAGGTTGATGACCCGTAAGACCGGCCACGAGAACGGCATGAAGATTCTCCTCACCGGTGCCACGGGCTACGTGGGACGATGCCTGCTGCCCGAGTTGGAGCGTCGGGGGTACGCCGTCCGCTGCCTGGTTCGGCGGCCTGAAAAAATCCGTGGCGTGGCCGGTCCCTCGACCACGGTGGTCGTCGGCGACGCCTCCGACCCCGAAGCCCTCGCCCGCGCCTGCGACGGGATCGATGTCGCCTACTGGCTCGTCCATTCCATGGAGAGCGGCGTCGATTTCGAGCGAGCCGACCGGCTGGCGGCCGAGCGGTTCGGTGCTGCGGCTCGGGCGGCCGGCGTGAAACGGATCGTCTATCTCGGAGGCCTCGGCGCCGACGACGATGCGCTCTCGGCCCACCTTCGCAGCCGCCACGAGGTGGGGGCGATCCTCCGGGCAAGTGGTGTCGAGGTGGTGGAATTCCGGGCCTCGATCATCATCGGTGCGGGAAGTTTTTCGTTCGATCTCGTGCGCACGCTGGTGGAGCGGCTTCCCGTGATGATCTGCCCGGCGTGGGTCGCCACCCCCACCCAGCCGATCGCCATCGCCGACATCGTGGCCTACCTCGCGGCCGCGGTCGGCCTCGCGACCGATGGATCGCGGATTTTCGAGATCGGCGGACCGGACAAAGTGTCGTATGGCGCTATCATGAGGGAGTACGCGGGGCAACGCGGCCTGCGCCGGCTCATGATCCCGGTGCCGGTGCTGACGCCACGGCTCTCGAGTCTTTGGCTCAGGCTCGTCGCCCCGCAGTATTCGAAGGTAGGGCGCAAATTGATCGACGGACTCAAAAATCCGACCGTCATCACCGATGACGCGGCGATGCGGGCGTTCCCGATCCGTCCCCGTGATCTGCCGGCCGCCGTCCGCGAGGCTGGGCTCAACGAGGATCGGGACTTCGCGGACAAGCGGTGGGCCGATCTCGCCGACGCGGAGGATCTGCCGCATCGCTACGGCGGCAAATCCGAAGGATCGCGTCTCGTGGACCATCGCCACAGGGTCGTCGCCGTGACACCCGAGCGTGCGTTCTCGGCGATCGAACGAATCGGCGGGGCAAACGGATGGTATGCCTGCGACTGGCTCTGGCAGATCCGCGGCTGGATCGACCGTTGCGTCGGTGGGCCGGGCATGGGCCGTGGCCGCCGTGATCCGGCGAAGCTCGTCACCGGCGACTCGCTCGATTGCTGGCATGTGGAACTCTGTGAACCGCCGCGGCGGCTCCGTCTCGCAGCCGAGATGCGGCTGCCGGGTCGAGGCTGGCTCGAATTCGAGGTAGTGCCTCGCGACGGCAACGTCACGATCCACCAGACGGCCGTCTTCGATCCCAAGGGGCTGGGCGGCCTCGTCTACTGGTATGCGATCTGGCCGCTCCACGAACTCGTCTTCACGCGGATGCTCGCCGGCATCGCCCGCACTGCGGTCAAGGGGTGATGGCGGGACTCGCCTCGGCGGAACGTCGGCTTCGCTGCGCCTGGATCGTCGTGTGGGCGATGTGGAATCGTTCCCGTAGCATCGTGTGCGCCGCGTGGAGCACGGCGTCGTGGTCTGCGGTGCCGTGAATGTCGAGGTGGGCGGTGAGCGACGTTTCCGACGTGCTCGCGCCCCAGACATGCAATTCGTGAACCCCGACGACTCCGGGCAGGCCGGCCAAGGCCTGCTCGACGGCATTGATGTCGATTCCGCGCGGCACGGCATCGAGCGCGAGGTCGATGCTCTCGATGAACAATCCCCACGTTCCCGCCACGATCACCAGCGTGATCGCGATGCTCACGACCGGGTCGATCCAGGCGAGACCGGTCAGCAGGATGGCGATGCCGGCCGCGACGACACCAAGCGAGATGGCGGCGTCGGCCGCCATGTGCAGGAACGCCCCGCGGATGTTGGCGTCGTGATGACCATGGAAAAAAAGCAGGGCCGTGAGCGTATTGATCACCACGCCGATCGCAGCGACTCCGATCATGGTCGGGCCGGCCACCACATGCGGCGCGCCAAGCCGATGCCACGCCTCCCAGAGGATGCCGCCGCAGGCCACCACGAGCAGCAGGGCGTTGAAGAACGCCGCGTAGATCGTCGAGCGACGCAGGCCCCAGGTGTATTTTCTCGTCGGTGGCCTGCGGGCGAGGAAGTCGGCCCCCCAGGCGAGCACGAGTCCGAGCACGTCGCTGGCATTGTGGCCGGCGTCGGCGATGAGGGCCAGCGACCCCGAGAGAAATCCGAAGAAGAGTTCCACGACGACGAACGCCAGATTCAGCCCGACGCCGATCATCATCGCCCTGTCGAGCCGCCCCGAGCCCATCCCATGCGAATGGCAGTGCAGCCCGTGGCATCCGGTGTGCTCGTCGGCCTCGATGTCTCTTCCGACTGTGGCGACTCGATGCATTCGCGTTGTGCCTGCGGTCCGATCCCCGGCATGCTGCAGCAGCCGCCGCACGCCGATAGGATCATACCCACGTTCGAGGCATTCGTGTCGACGGAGGATTCCCGATGCATCTGCTGCAGTTCGACGCCCTTCGCGTGGCCGTGATCGGCCGCACCGGCCGCGGTGACTGGGGACACGCCACCGATGAACTCTGGCGAGGTCTGCCCGGAGCGACGGTCGTCGCAGCCGCGGACGAATCGGATGAGGGTCTCGCGAAGGCGGTCGCTCGTCATGGACTCGACCAGGCATCGGGCTTCCATGACTGGCGACGGATGCTGGCCGAGGTCAAACCCGACATCGTCGTCATCTGCATGCGGCATATCGACTGCCATGCCGAGATGGCGATCGCCGCCGCGGAAGCGGGCGCGAAGGGCATCTTCATGGAAAAACCCTTCGTCCGGACGCTGGCCGAGGCCGACGCGGTGACCGCCGCCTGCCGGAAGGCCGGAACGAAACTGTCGGTATGGTTCGTCAATCGGCACAGCGCCGCCTTCCTCGCCGCCCGCGATCTGATCGAAGCAGGAGAGATCGGCCGGGTGCTCGAGCTTCGTGGCCGCGGCAAGGAGGATCGACGCGGCGGTGGCGAGGATCTCTGGGTGCTCGGCTGCCACATCCTCGACATGATGGCCGATCTCGGGGGTGAGCCGCAGTGGTGCGACGCGGCGGTGACGCTCGCCGGCCGACCGATCACGAAGGCCGATCTCGTCGATGGCCCCGAGGGGATCGGCCTCATCGCGGGCGATTCGATCGCAGCCATGTTCGGCATGGCGGACGGGCCCGTCGCTTATTTTGCGAGCGTCCGTGAGGCCGGCGCAAAGCAGCCGAACTTCGGCCTCACCGTCGCCGGCACGAAGGGAGCCATCCACATCCGACCCGACCATGTGCCGCACTGCTACTTCCGCGCGGCTCCCCTCTGGCGTGTCGACAAGGACTTCCCGTGGCAGCCGATCGGCCCCGCTGGCCTTGGGGATCAGCCCTCGAGCGGTGACGTCGATCGTGCCGCCGAACGGGCTCAGTGGGGCCGCCGCGCCGCGCTCGACCTCATCGCCGCCATCATGGAGGATCGCGAGCCGGCGACGGGCATGTATGCCGGCCGCACGACGGTGCGCATGACGGCGGCCGTCTTCGAGTCGGCGATCTCGGGCACGCGCATCGCGGTGTGATCGCAGCGATCAGCATGGCCAGAATTGCTTCTTCCGTGGGTCGGGCTTGCCCGTATCCTCTCGCCGGACGTTCGCCTCGGCCCTCCTGGCCTCGGCTCTCTGCATGTCCGCTTCGCTTCGCCATCCTGGCTACGCTCGCTCCCACAGCCCGCTCGAGGACACGGGCAAGCCCTCCTGCCAAACTGCCACATGCCTTCGAACTGGGAGGTGAAGGGCTGCCCATGCCCCGAGAGCCGGCGTATGCTGACAAGCGGAGCCAGGATGGCGTAGCGCCGTCAGCATCCGAGAGAGCTTCAGGCACGATGCCTGAAGCGAGCGTCCGGCGACGGGGCGTGGGCAGTCCTTCACCGGCGTTACCGGGGCGCGATCGGGACCAGTTTCACGCAGAACTCGCCGTCGTGGCCGAGTTCTGCTTGCCGACCTCCGGTCGGAAGAAACACGGGCCTCCGGCCCTCACATCCACCGTTGTGTTACCGGGGCGCGATCGGGACCAGTGGTGGGTTGGCGACGGGCGAGGCTGACTGACGCACTGGTGTGAGTGGGGTGAGGGGAGGAGCCTGAGACGGAGGCACCGACGACAGCCTCGCGGCGGGGGCCTGAGAGGTAGACGTCGCCGGTATGGCCGAGGTTGCGGGCGCGAGCGGCGGCTGCTGGCCGACCGGTGCGGCGGCCGGCCTGGTCGTGC
This sequence comes from Planctomycetia bacterium, assembly GCA_046074725.1. Taxonomy (GTDB): domain Bacteria; phylum Planctomycetota; class Planctomycetia; order Pirellulales; family UBA1268; genus CACORA01. The sequence goes on along the minus strand of JBJTOU010000209.1, from coordinate 7,044 downwards.
GGGCGTTCAAATCCTGAATCAGCTGTTCAACTTCGGGACGCATGGCAAGGCCGCGGTTTTGGAAAACGTCGGCCGGTGTCACGCCGAACCGACCGTAGAGCATCGAATTGGCGTTGCCATCGATCGACACATCGGATCCGCCGAGCGACACACCCAAAAACAGTCCGCGGCTGCGGGCGTAGGAATAGATTTCGGCGCCGAGACGGGCGTCGGTGCTGGCATTGGCCTGCCGGCCCACCGGGCCTGCGGCGATCGAGGCGTCGGCGCCGAGCGTCACCTTCTGACCGTTGAGGATGCCGTTGAGGCTCCTCGGCGTCTTGAAGACCAGGATGATGTCGGCCGCCTGAACGCCGGCCTGGAAGCCGAGGCTGCCGCCCCCCATCGTCACCATCACCGGCGGGCTCCATGAGCGATCGGGATTGCGGACGTGGAGCACGCCCTTGCCGTAGTTGACACCGAGGATGAAGCCCCCCTTGATCATGTTCGGGAAGATCGCGACGCCCTCGGCGCCGTCGAGCATCGCCGGTGGAATGGATTCGATCGAGAGACCGAAGAATTCGTCGAGTGCCTGCCGTGCCGAGACGACCGTCTGCACCTCGGCACTGCCGTAGTTCATCGGCTGGGGGGCGGGTTGCGCCGGTTGCTGGGCGAACTGGGCCGAACCCGGCGTGGCCAGGGCGGCCAGAAGCAGAACGCAGACGAGCCGAAGGAACGTATGCATGGCGAATCCTTTCGCGGACTTGGGAGAGCGGGAGGGTAGCGGCCTCGCCCACCCGAGTCGAGCCGATTCGGCGAGGGGATGAAAAGGCCGCTTTTGAGGCCGCGCGGCCCGATCACCGCAGCCGCGCGTGCGCCTCGAGCAGCAGCTGTTCGGTCTCGTCCCAGCCGATGCAGCCGTCGGTGATCGACACGCCATACTGCAACTGCGAGCGGTCGCGGTGCACCGGCTGACTTCCCGCGTTGATGTTGCTTTCCAGCATCATCCCGACGATCGACCGGTCTCCCGCCGCCCGCTGCTCGAGCACGTCTCTCCAGACGACCGACTGCCGACGGTGATCCTTGCCTGAATTGGCATGGCTGCAATCGACGATGATCCGCGGTGGCAGCCCCGCCGCTTCCAATCGCTCCCGCGCGTCCTGCATCACATCCGGCGAATAGTTCGACCCGCTGCGGCCGCCGCGAAGCATCAACACGCCCCACGGGTTGCCGGTGGTCGATACCACCGCGATGCCCCCCTCGTTGTCGATGCCGAGAAAACTGTGCGGTGTGCGGGCCGCCTGCATGGCATCGATCGCCGCCTGCAAGGAGCCGTCGGTGGAGTTCTTGAATCCGACCGGCATCGAGAGGCCGCTGGCCATCTGACGATGGGTGGGGCTCTCGGTGGTGCGGGCCCCGATCGCACCGAGGACGATCGTGTCGGCGATGTACTGCGGCGTGATCGGCTCGAGAAACTCCGTCGCCGTCGGGAGTCCCATGTGGGCCGCCTCGATGAGCAGTCCACGCGCCATGCGCAGCCCCGTCGCCACGTCGAAGGAGTCGTCGAGGTGGGGATCGTTGATGAGGCCCTTCCAGCCGACCGTCGTTCGAGGCTTCTCGAAATAGACGCGCATCACGACCAGCAGCCGGTCGTTCACTCGCTCGGCGAGCAGCTTGAGTCGGCCGGCGTAGTCTCGGGCGGCATCGACATCGTGGATTGAGCAGGGCCCAACCACTGCCAAGAGGCGGGCATCCTCTCCGGCAAGAACCTGCTCCACCGCCCGCCGACCAGACACGATCGTCGTGGCGGCGGCGCCGTCGAGCGGCAGGAGCGCCACGAGCCGCGCCGGCGGCACGAGCGGCTCGAGGCTCCGGATGCGAAGATTCGAGGTGGCGGGGGTGTTCATCGGGGCGACGGTCGGATGCATGCCAAGACTGTACCACGAAAATTCGGCATCGGGACTCGCGTTTCCCAGGCAGCCGAACGGGGCCGGGCACGCGCATCGGTGATGCCGACGACCATTTGACCAACCGCTGGAACACTGGTTCAATCCGTCTCCGGAGCGGCCCGGAGGCCGCCGCGCATGAATCACCGGGAGACGGGAAGGAGCTCGCACTCGTGACCAGGCACATCTTCGTGACCGGCGGCGTCGTCAGTTCGCTGGGCAAAGGTCTCACTAGCGCCTCGATCGGCATGCTGCTGGAATCCCGTGGCCTCCGGGTTCGGATGCAGAAGCTCGATCCCTACATCAACGTCGACCCGGGCACGATGAGCCCGTACCAGCACGGGGAGGTCTACGTGCTGGACGACGGCAGCGAGACCGATCTCGATCTCGGCCATTACGAGCGGTTCACCTCGACGACGCTCACCCGTGAGAGCAACTACACGACGGGACAGATCTACCTCTCGGTGATCAACAAAGAGCGTCGCGGCGAATTCCTCGGCAAGACCGTTCAGGTGATTCCCCACATCACCAACGAGATCAAGGAGATGGTCCGCAATCTCGCCAACTCCGAGACCGACATCGTGATCACGGAGATCGGCGGCACGGTCGGCGACATCGAGAGCCTGCCGTTCCTCGAGGCGATCCGCCAGATTCCGCTCGAGGTGGGTCGCGAGAACTGCATGTTCATCCACCTGACGCTCGTTCCCTATCTCAAGGCGGCCGGTGAACTGAAGACGAAGCCCACGCAGCACTCGGTGGGCATCCTCCGACAGATCGGCATCCAGCCCGACGTGCTGGTCTGCCGCACCGAACGCGGCCTCGATACGTCGGACCGTGAAAAGATCGCGCTGTTCTGCAACGTGCCGCTCGATTCCTTCATCGAGGAGCGGGACAAGGACTTCTCGATCTACGAGGTGCCACTGTCGCTTCAGTCGAACCGGATCGATGAGCTGATTCTGAGGCGGTTCGGGATGCAGGCCGGGCCGGCCGACCTGGAGGACTGGCACGATATCCTCCACCGCCTGCGAAACCCCGAGCACGAGGTGTCGATCGCGCTGGTGGGGAAGTACGCCGAGCACCGTGACGCCTACAAGAGCATCTACGAGGCGCTTGATCACGGCGGCATCGCCCACAGGACGCAGGTTCGCGTGCAGCCGATCAAAAGCGAGGACATCGAGCGCGAGGGGGCCGAGCGACTGCTGGCAGGATTCGACGGCCTGATCGTGCCCGGCGGGTTTGGCGAGCGGGGCATCGAGGGAAAAGTCGAGGCGATCTCCTTCGCCCGAAGGCGAAGGCTACCGTTCCTCGGCATCTGTCTCGGCATGCAATGCGCCGTGATCGACGTGGCCCGAAACTGCGCCGGCATGGAAGGAGCCCACTCGACAGAGTTCGCCAAGGACACTGCATACCCGGTCATCAGCCTGATGGACGAGCAGCACGGTATCGTCGACAAGGGGGGGACCATGCGGCTTGGGGCGCAGCCCTGCGTGCTCACGGAGGGGACGAAGTCGGCGGCCGCATACGGCACGGGCCGGATTTCCGAGCGGCATCGCCATCGGTACGAGTTCAACCCGAGGTTCCGGGAGCGTTTGGAGCAGGCCGGTCTTGTCATCGCGGGCACGAGCCCCGATGGCTCGCTCGTCGAGATCGTGGAACTGGCCGACCACCCCTGGTTCGTCGCCGTTCAGTTCCATCCGGAGTTCAAGAGCAAGCCGACGGCAGCCCATCCGCTCTTCGCCGGCCTCGTGGCCGCCGCCGTGGAACGGCACGCCGGCAGCGCCTGGGTGACGGAGACCTGACCAACGGGAGAGTTGAATGGCCGAGGACGAGACGAACGACGGCGAGACGATGGCGGCCGAAGGCGACACCGGCTTCCGGCCCCCCGCGCCCAGTTTCGATTTTCTGGTGCAGACGCTGTTCACTCAGGCGCTGATGGCCCTTGGGCGGGTGCCCAACCCGATCACCCGCAAGACGCACAAGAACCTCGACACGGCCCGGCACTTCATCGAGACGCTCGCGATGCTCGAGAAGAAGACGGCCGGCAACCTCACGTCGGAGGAAGAGCGGCTCCTCGAGGAGATCCAGCATCAGCTTCGGATGATGTACATGGAGGCGACGGCGTGAGCCAGGAGAAGGCCGGGGCGACCATCCTCGACGGCAGGGCTCTGGCGGGGCGGATCGAGGGATCGCTCCGTGACGAGGTGCAAACATTCGCCGATATGTTCCGGCGTCGGCCGCGGCTGGTGGTCGTGCTCGTCGGTGATCTGGCGGCCAGCGCCTCCTACGTGAAGAGCAAGGCCGCCGCCGCCGAGCGGGTGGGCATCGACGCCGAGGTCGTTCGGGTGCCGAGTCGGATCGAGACGTCGGAGTTGGTGGGCATCGTCAAGGCGATCGCCCGCGATGAGCACGGTCCCGCCGACGGGATTCTCGTGCAGTTGCCGCTCCCGTCCCACATCGACACCGTGGCCGTGCTCGACGCGGTGCCGCCGGATCGTGACGTGGACGGATTCCATCCCGAAAACGCCGGTCTGCTTTCCCAGGGGCGGCCCCGCTTCATTCCATGCACGGCCGCCGGTGTGCAGCGGATGCTGATCGACGCCGGCATCGAAACGGCCGGCAAGCATGCGGTGATCATCGGCCGCAGCGACATCGTGGGAAAGCCGCTCGCGCTCCTGCTGGCGGGCAAGGGAAGAGGCGGCGACGCCACCGTCACCATCTGCCACAGCCGCTCGGCCGACATGGCGTCGATCACCCGGCAGGGAGACATTCTCGTGGCGGCGGTCGGCCGGCCGGGCCTCGTCACGGCCGACATGGTGAAGCCAGGGGCTGCGGTGATCGACGTCGGCATCAATCGGATCACCGGCCCGGACGGGGCCAGCCGCCTCGTGGGGGACGTCGCTTTCGACGCTGTGCGGCAGGTCGCCGGCTGGATCACGCCCGTGCCCGGCGGCGTCGGGCCGCTGACGGTTGCCATGCTCCTGGCCAATACGGTGCTCGCGGCGGAAGTCCGCTCTCCCGGTCGAAAATAGGCTTGTCCGACGCGCCACGCCCCTCTACCCTCCCCGCCTTCCCACACCAGGAATGACGGGTTCATGCACTACTTTCTCAGGGCGCTTCGTGACGCGGCCAAGAGCTGGCCGCTGATCCTGGCCGCGTTTTTTTGTTCGGCCGGCGTGGCCGCCCTTTGGGGGGCCAACATCGCGGCCCTCTTTCCGATCATCGAGGTGACGCTCAACGGTGAGTCGCTGCAGGAGTGGAACGAGCGGCGGATCACCTCGGCCGAGCAGAAGATCGAGGCAAACGAGCGGGACATCGCCAGCGTGCGGGAGGCGGTGCCGGTCACCGCGCCCGACGAGGCGAAAAAGGCCCGCAGCCGGATCGACTCGCTTTCGATCGAGATTCGGCGTGAACAGGCGGTCCTCTACTCGGCGCGAAGGCTCGACCCGTGGCTGAAGTGGCTCTTGCCCACCGACCCATTTCAGACGGTTCTTGTCGTCGTCGCGTTCGTGGTGGTGAGCACGTTCATGAAGCATGCGTTCCTCATGACCAGCACGCTGCTGGTGGGCTGGGTCGCAATGAGCATCAGCCGCGACATCCGGCTCAAGGTCTTCGACAAGGCCCTCGAGCTCGACCGGGCCCAGTTCATGAAAAATGGCTCCGCAGGATTCATGTCCCAGATCACGAGCACGGCCGACATGCTCGCCAGCGGTATTTCCACCGTGTACGGTGGGGCGATCACCGAGCCGCTCAAGATCCTCGCCTGCCTCGGGGGGGCGATGTGCATCTCGTGGCAACTGACGATCGCCTGCCTCGCCCTCGCTCCGCTCGTCGGTTTCCTGATGGTCTGGCTCAACCGTCGGATTCGTGACATCTCGCGCATGCTGCTCTCGCAGTCCCGTGGATTCCACCATGTGATCCTGGAGACCCTCAACAACGTCCTCACGGTGCAGGCCTACACGATGGAGGATTTCGAGCGGCAGCGATTCCGCGAGTGCATGCAGGACATGATGCGCCGCGGCATCCGCCACACCTTCTACCACGCCTTGGCCAACCCGATCACTGAGGTTCTTGGCATCGGCATGGTGGCGACATCGATCGCCGTGGGAGCATGGCTGGTCATCAACCAGGAGACGCACATCTTCGGCATCCCGATGACGGAGCGTCCGATGACGGTCTCCGGGATCATGGTCTTTTTCGGGATGCTCATTGGCGCCAGCGACCCCGTGCGCAAGCTCTCCGGTGTGATCACCGGGCTCAATGTCGGCATCGTCGGCGCCTCGGCGCTCTACCCGCTACTCGACGCCCCTTCCAAGCTCGCGGAGCCGGCCGAGCCGAAGCGGCTTGCATCGCCGCATCGGGAAATCCGGCTGCACAACGTCTCTTTCAGCTACGACGGCATCGACACGGTGCTCAAGGACGTGAATCTTTCGATCCCCTTCGGCGAACGGGTGGCGATCGTCGGGCCCAACGGCGGTGGCAAGAGCACGCTGGTGAACCTGGTCTGTCGGTTCTACGACCCGACCTCCGGCCACGTGCTGCTCGACGACGTGCCGCTCACGGAGATCGCCCTCCACGACCTGCGGCGCCGGATCGCGATGGTGACGCAGCAGACGGAACTCTTCAACGAGTCGATTCTCTACAACATCCGCTACGGCCGCTGGGACGCCACCGAGGAGGAGATCATCGAGGCCGCCAAGAAGGCGCACGCCCACGAATTCATCTCCGAGTTCCCCGATGGCTACCGGACGATGGTCGGCCCCAACGGGTTTCGTCTTTCGGGCGGGCAACGGCAGCGGATCTCGCTGGCGAGGGCGTTCCTGCGGAATGCCGAAATCCTGGTGCTCGACGAGGCCACCAGCCAGATCGATGTCGAGAGCGAGCGGCTCATCCACGAGGCTCTGGCCGAGTATGTGCAGGACCGCACCGTGATCATGATCACGCATCGAGCCAGCACGCTCGCACTGGCCGACGCGATCGTGCAGGTCGAGCACGGCGTCGTCACGAAGCGGCCCGCCAAACAGGCCGCCGCGGCCTGATGGGGCACTCTCCCCACCGTATGGCTCGGGGCTGCCCGTGCCATTCGCCGGACGTTCGCTGCGCCCATCCTGGGCTTCACTCACTC
>JBJTOU010000208.1:0-2706 GCA_046074725.1 Planctomycetia bacterium | reverse complement strand
CCCACGCCGTGGCGGGGCACGCGGCGCGGGAGCATCACGACGGCGACCGTTTCGTGCCGCTGCTGCTCACCCTGTTCTTCTTCGTGCTCGGCTGCAACCTGCTCGGGATGGTGCCCTGGGCCGGTTCACCGACGGCTTCGTTCTCCGTCACGCTCGCGCTCGCAGGCGTGACGATGCTCACCGTCGTGCTCGCCGGCATGCGGAAATTCGGCTTCCTGGGCTTCTTCGCCAATCAAGTGCCGTCGATGGACCTGCCGCTGCCGCTTGCGATCCTGCTCAAGCCGATGATCTTTGCGATCGAAATGCTCGGCCTGTGCATCAAGCACCTCATCCTGGCGGTGCGTCTCCTGGCCAACATGGTGGCCGGCCACCTCGTCCTGCTCGGCATCATGGGGCTGATCTCGGCGGCCGCCAGTTACTCCATGGGCATGTGGGCGACCGTCACCGGCATCAGCGTCGTGAGCTGCACGCTCTTCAGTGTGCTCGAGCTTTTTGTCGCCTTCCTCCAGGCGTACATTTTCACCTTCTTGTCGGCTCTGTTCATCGGAGCCGCCGTCCACCAGCATTGAGCTCTGTCCCCGCGAAACAGCGGCCTGGAGCCACCACCCTTCAAAACGTGCCGAAATTCCCTAGAACTCTGTCGAGCCCCCGGCCGATCGGAGCCATTCCCCCACCCTTCAACAAGCCTGTTCGTTCTCATGTGACCCGTATCCGGGCATCTGTCCGGTCCCTCGTTTTCCAAGGAGTTTGATCCAGTGATGATCCGTTCGCTGTTCTCGACCCGTACGCTCGTCAGCGTGGCCGCCGTCGCCCTCACGTTTTTCTGTGCCGACGTGGCCAGCGCCCAAGACGGCTCTGGCCGCTCGCTCATCGACCTCACGTCGGCGTTCAGCGTCGGCCTGGTCGTGATCGGGGCCGCCTATGGCATCAGCAAGCTCGCATCGGCCGCCTACGAGGGCATGTCGCGGCAGCCCGAGGTCGCCGGGAGCATTCAGACCGCGATGATCATCGCGGCCGCTCTGATCGAAGGCTTCACCTTCTACGCGCTGTTCATTTGCTCGCAGAAGGGCTGAGCCCACGCCATTCGGTTCGCGGGCGACCGCGACCGATGGCTCCTCCGTCGAGGAGACGGGGCGCGTTTCCCGCGCCCCGTCTCCCATCGGTGGTATCGATCTCACGCTTCGGCCCCCCGCAATCGTGTCGCTATGCCCGACCACATGCCTGACCCACGGAGAATTCCCGTGATCACCACACGTATGACGCCAGCCGGCTTGCTTTCAATTCTCTGCCTGGGCTTGATGCTCGTGGCCGCTGCTCCCGTGGTCGCTGAGAGCGACCATGGTCATGGCCATGCTCCGGAGGTCGGCCACAATCCGCCTTCCAACGTCAGCCAGAAGGACTTCGAGAGCCCAGCCTGGTTTCAGACCGATCTTGCCGTTTGGTCGTTCGCCGTCTTTCTCGTGCTCATGGCGTTGCTCACGAAGTTCGCCTGGAGGCCGATCATGCAGGGCCTCGAGAAGCGGGAGGAGGGGATCGCCCGCCAGATCGCGGAAACGAAGGCGGCCAACGAGGAGGCGAAGCGGATGCTGGCCTCGTACGAGCGGCGCTTGGCAGAGGCCTCCGAGGAGGTCCGCGGCATGCTGGAAGAGGCCCGCCGGGATGCCGAAAGCACGAAGCAGGCGATCGTCGCCGAGGCCCGCAAGGCCGCCGAGGACGAACGGACGCGGGCAACATACGAGATCAAACTCGCCAAGGACGACGCCCTCTCGCAGATCGCCGAGAAGGCCGGCCATCTGGCCGTCGAAGTCGCCGGGAAATTCCTCCGAGAAAAGCTCGGGACGGATGATCAGGCCCGTCTTGTCCGCGACTCGATCGCCAGCCTTTCGAGCCGACCGAGCGTCAACTGAGCCAAAGAAGCAGCCCACCCGATGTCCCGAACGACCTCCGCCAACCCGTCCGCCGGTGCCCACATCGACATCGCGTCGGACCGCGTGGCCAAGGTCTACGCGCAGGCCATCGTCGAGGCGGCCGACGCGGCGACGTGCGTTGACGCCGTTCTCGGTGAACTCGCGACGCTCGCCCGCGAAGTGTTGCCAAAGGTTCCGGAGGCGCAGGCCGTCTTCGCATCGCCGAAGGTTCCACCCGAGGAGAAGGCGGCGATGATCGATCGGATCGGCAAGGGCCGGCTGACGCCGACCACCGTGAACGCCCTCCACGTGCTCGCCCGCCACGGCCGACTTGGAATCCTCACGGCCGTCACGGCCGCCGCGGAACGGCTCGTCGATGAACGGGCCGGGCGACGCCAGGCAACCTTCGCCACGGCCGTCGCCATCGATGCCGCGCAGCAGGCGAGGATCGTCGCCGACGTCGAGAAGTCCCTGAACGCTCGATTGACTCCCGCCTTCGTCGTCGATCCCGGGATCATCGGCGGTCTCGTCGTCCGCATCGGCGACACCATTCACGACCAGTCCGTCGCCACCGGGCTCACCCGGCTGGGCGAGCGTCTCCACAATCGAAACATCCACGCCATCCAAACCGGGGAGTACTCATGGCACAGTTGACCGACGAAATCGCATCCGTTCTCCGCGAGGAGATTTCCCGCTATCAGTCAGGCATCGATGTCCGTGAAGTGGGTCGCGTGCTCGAAGTGGGCGACGGCATCGCCCGCGTCTGGGGCCTCTCCGGTGTGATGTCGGGCGAAATGGT
>JBJTOU010000207.1:0-10109 GCA_046074725.1 Planctomycetia bacterium | reverse complement strand
GAGTCGACGTCACGGCAGGAGTGTGCCGACGGCGTGGGCCGATCATGGACTCCACGGATGCCGCTCCTCAGCCTTCGCAACGTAACGCTTCGCTTCCGCGGCCCGCCACTCCTCGACGACGTGACCTGTCACGTCGAGCCCGGACAGCGGATCGGTCTGCTCGGCCGAAACGGCGCGGGCAAGACCTCGCTCATGCGGCTGCTCGCCGGCGCGATCGAGCCCGATGCCGGAGCGGTGGTGCTGTCGCCGGGAGCGACGGTCGCCCTGCTCCAGCAGGACGTGCCGCAGGATGTCACGGGAACCGTTCGGTCGATCGTGGCCTCCGGCCTGCCGGCGGCGGCGGCCGCCGAGACCGCGTGGCAGCGGGAGCAGGCCGTCGCGCAGATACTCTCGCGGATGGCGCTCGACGGCGCCGCGGCCTTCTAGGCCCTGTCGGCCGGGATGAAGCGGCGCGTGCTGCTCGCGAAGGGCCTCGTCGGGCAGCCCGACATGCTGCTGCTCGACGAGCCCACCAATCATCTCGACATCGAGGCCGTCGAGTGGCTCGAGGCGTTTCTGGGACGCTGGCGGGGCACGCTCATGTTCGTCACCCACGACCGCACCTTTCTGCGCCGCATGGCCGATCGGATCCTCGAAATCGACCGTGGAAGGATCTTCGACTGGTCGTGCGACTACGACACGTTTCTCGCGCGGAAGGAGGAGACGCTCGCCGCGGAGGAGAAGCAGAACGCGCTGTTCGACAAGAGGCTCGCGCAGGAGGAGGCCTGGATCCGCACCGGCATCAAGGCCCGCCGCACACGCAACGAGGGACGCGTACGGGCCCTGGAGGCGATGCGACGTGAGCGCAGCCAGCGACGCGAAGTGGTGGGCCGCGTAAAGCTGGAGATCCAGGAGGCCGACCGCAGCGGGGCGCTCGTGGCGGCGCTCGAGGGCGTGTCGTTCCTGCGCGGTTCGCGGGCAATCATTCGCGATCTCTCCACGACGGTGATGCGGGGCGACCGGATCGGCATCATCGGCCCCAACGGGTCTGGCAAGACCACGCTCCTGCGGCTCATGCTCGGCGAACTCGCTCCCTCGGCCGGCTCGGTGCGGCTTGGCACGAATCTGCGGATCGCCTTCTTCGACCAACTGCGCGACCAGCTCGACGACGAGAAGACCGTGGCCGACAACGTGGCCGATGGTTACGAGACGGTGCAGATCGACGGCCAGCCGCGGCACGTCGTCGGCTACCTCCAGGATTTTCTGTTCATGCCCGACCGCACGCGGTCGCAGGTGAAGTTTCTCTCGGGCGGCGAGCGGAATCGGGTGTTGCTCGCCCGGCTGTTCGCCAAACCGGCCAATCTCATCGTGCTCGACGAGCCCACCAACGACCTCGACGCGGAGACACTGGAGATGCTGGAGGAGCGGCTCGTGCAGTTCTCCGGCACCGTACTCGTGGTGAGCCACGACCGCTCGTTTCTCGACAACGTGGTGACCAGCACGCTCGTGTTCGAACCGACGGGTGACGGCGTGGCGTGTTTCGTCAAGGAACATGTCGGCGGCTACTCCGACTGGCTCCGGCAGCGAAGCCAGGCATCGGCCACCGCCGGCACGGCATCTCGTTTGCGTAGCCCGCCGGCTCCGTTGCCGACGGTACCTGCCGACACCAGAAAGAAGCGGTCGTTCAAAGAGCAGCGGGAGCTCGAATCCCTGCCAGCCGTGATCGAGACACTCGAGACCGAGATCGCCGGTCTCCACGCGGCGATGGCGGTGCCTGATTACTACCGGCAGCCGGGCGAACTGCTCGCCCGCAATCAGGCAAGCCTTCGTGATCTCGAGGCCCGGCTCGCCGCGGCGTTCACCCGCTGGGAAGCCCTCGAAGCAGGTGGTGCATGACGGAGGTCAGGGGCGCGTGCCGATGAAGATCGTGTTCCAACTGCCGCTGGTGGCGTGCGTGCGGGCCTTCACCGTGTTGACGGCGAAGCCGGCCTTCTCGAGGCGAGCAGCGAACCGGGGATCGTCGTCCGCCGACCAGATGGCCAGCCGGCCGCGCGGCCGCAGCGCTGCCCGGGCCGCCACCAGGCCTTTCGCCGAGTAGAGCCCGTCGTTGGCTTTCACCGTAAGGCCGCTGGCTCCGTTGTCGACGTCGAGCATGATCGCATCGAACCGGGCAGAGCTCTTGGCGAGCACATCGGCCACGTCGCCGACGACGAACTCAACACGTGGATCGTCGATCACGTCGGCCGCCAGCCCGTGGGCCGGGTCGCGGTTCCAGGCGATCACGGCCGGCACGAGTTCGGCGACGATGACCGTGGCGTCGGCCGCCACATGCCGCAGCGTCGCGCGGAGGGTAAATCCGAGCCCGAGGCCGCCGATGAGCACCGCGGGATGGAGGCGTTCGCGCAGGCCGGCACAGGCCAGTTCGGCGAGTCGCTCCTCCGAATGATGCTGCCGCATCGACATCAGTTCGACGCCGTTCACGCGGATCGAGAGCGTGCCGTCGTGCTCGTGGAGCGTGATCGGGGTGCCGTCGGGCGTGGTGGCCCGGTCGAGGAGCCGGGTCGGTTTCATGGGGCGCGGTCCGCAGCCTCCACGGCGGCGAGAGCCTTGCGCACGTGTCCATCCGAGGCAAAGAGCGCGCTGAACACAAGCCGCACCACTCCCTGCTGGTCGATGACGTACGTGACCCGGCCGGGGATCACGCCCAGCGGGTTCACGACCCCGAACAGCTTCCGGAGGGCGCGGTCGTGGTCGCTGATGATGGGGAAGGGAAGGCGGTGCTTGGCCGCGAAGGCCTGGTGGCTCGCGGGCGAATCGCTGCTCACTCCGATCACCTCGGCGCCCGCCGCGGTGAACTTTTCATAGGAGTCGCGAAAGGCACAGGCCTCCTTCGTGCAGACCGGCGTGTTGTCCTTAGGATAGAAGAAGAGCACGACCGTTTTCTTCCCCACCACGCTCGCGGAGTCGAAGCGGCTGCCATCCTGGAGCACCGCGGTGAACGGGGGCGCGACGTCGCCGACGGCAAGGGCGGGCATGACGGAGTCCTCGAGAAGGGGAGACGGAATCGGCTCGCAGTTTCGGCGATTCGCCTGGCCGCTGTGCGTGGCGAAATTGTAGCCTGAGGCGATGCATCCGACGGCACTCCCGATCGAAGACCTGCTCCGGCAGGTGGAGGAGCGTGTCACGACGCGTTCGGGGCGCCAGGCCCCCAGCGCCGCCGGCCTCGACATGCCCCGAGCCGGTCGAGCCGCTCGCCGTGCAGCCGATCCAGGATCGGTTTCCGGAAACCGTGGCGGCACGGTAGCCTCGGCAGCATGCCGTCGATGCCCGATCATGCCTGCCCGTCGCACTGCCGCATCGCTATCCTCGGCGCGGGCTTTGGCGGGATGGGCATGGCGATCCGGCTGCTTGCCTCCGGTCGCCGCGACGTCATGATCCTCGAAAAGGCTGCCGGGGTCGGCGGCACATGGCGGGACAACACCTACCCCGGCTGCGGCTGCGACATCGCGTCGCACCTCTATTCGTTTTCGTTCGAGCAGGATCCAGGATGGTCGCGAACCTACGCCATGCAGCCGGAGATTCTTCGCTACCTCGAGCGGATCGCCACAAAGCATGGGCTGATGGAGCGGATCCGGTTCAACACCGAGATCACGCGACTGGAGTGGGACGACACCGCGCGGCACTGGCGGCTCACCGCGGCCGACGGCCGCTCCTTCACGGCCGACATCGTCGTCGCGGGCGTCGGTGGGCTTCATGTTCCGCGGGTGCCGGACATTCCCGGACTCGATCGGTTCGAGGGACCGGCGTTTCATTCGGCGCGATGGCGGCACGACGTGGGGCTCGCGGGCAGGAGGGTTGCCGTGATCGGCACGGGCGCCAGCGCGATCCAGATCGTGCCCGCGATCGTGGACACGGTCGCGAAGCTGCTGGTGTTCCAGCGGACACCCCCCTGGGTGCTGCCGCGGAATGACCAGCCGGTGTCGGCCATGGCCCGGTGGTCCTTCACGTGGATTCCAGGGGCACAGCGGCTGTGGCGGGCGCTTGTGTATGCGGAGTCGGAGGGGATCGCCATCGGGTTCACGCTCTGGCCCTGGCTGCTTGGCGTCTGGCAGCGGCAGTCGCTGGCGTTGCTCGCCAAGCACGTCGCCGATCCCTTGCTCCGGAAGAAACTGACGCCCAACTACACGATGGGCTGCAAGCGGGTGCTTCTTTCCGACGACTACTATCCGGCGATCGCGCGGGACACCGTGGAGGTATCCACCGAGCAGATCACGAGGATCGGGCCGCGATCGATCATCACCGCCGATGGCGCCGAATGGCCCGTTGATGTGATCGTGCTGGCAACCGGGTTTCGAACGTTCAATCCGGCGATCGAGATCGACATCCGCGGCCGCGGGAGCCGCCGGCTTGCCGATGACTGGGCCGCCGGTCCGGAGGCCTACAACGGGCTGATGGTGGCCGGCTACCCGAACCTCTTCCTGCTCATGGGGCCCAACTCCGGCCTCGGCCACAACTCGATCGTGTTCATGCTCGAAGCGCAGGTTCGCTACGTGCTCTCGTGCCTGCGACTGGCCGAATCGGGCAGATTTCCGGTGATCGAGGTCCGGGCCGACGTGCAGCGGGCCTTCAACGACCGGCTTCGCCGTCGCTTCACCCGCACCGTCTGGGGGCAGGGCGAATCGCCGTGGCGGAAGCCCTGCACGACCTGGTATCGCGACGCCACGGGCCGGCTTTCGGCCCTGTGGCCTGGGTTCTCGGCGTCATACTGGTGGCGGCTTCGGCGGGCCGACCCTCTGGATTTCGTGGACCAATCGATGAACGACAGGCAGCCCGTGATGGATCTCCAGAAATGACGGCGACGCGACGATTCCCCGATATTCCTCCCGTGCCACGACCGCTTTCGGCGCCGTCGCTCGACGAGCCGCCGCGGCTGACGGCACGAACGCTCGACGGCCTGGAATGGCTCCTCGCGCGGGAGCTCGACGCCCTCGGGGCTCGCGACCTCCGGATCGGCCGGCGGACGATCGAGTTTTCGGCGGCTCCCGGAAGCGAGAAGGAAGTGCTCTATCGGTCGGTACTCGAAAGCCGGACGGCGATCCGCGTGCTCGAGCCGCTCGGACGATTCCGGGTCGAGTCTCCCGAGTCGCTCTACCGCGCGATGCAGGAGGTCGATTGGACCGAACAGCTCAAGGCGAGCGACACGCTGCGCGTCGATGCCGCGATCCACGATACGTTTCTCACGCATTCGCTCTATGCGGCGCAGGTTGTGAAGGACGCCGTCGTCGATCAGCTCCGCACGCCGAGCGGCAAGCGGCCGAGCGTGCAGCTGCGGGGCGCGACGCTGCGGCTGGCCCTGCATTTGGTGGGCGACGTGGCGACTGTCTTCCGAGACGCCGCCGGCAGATCGCTCCATCAGCGCGGCTGGCGCATGGGCGAGGTGGAGGCACCGCTTTCGGAGGTGCTCGCCGCGGGCATCCTCGGGATCGCCGGCTGGGCGCCTGGTGAGCCGTTGCTCGATCCCCTCTGCGGCTCGGGCACGCTCGTCATCGAGGCGGCCACGATCGCCGCCGGAATCGCCCCGGGCCTCTGGCGGGCCCGCCGAAAATCGCACGGCTTCTTTCGATTTCGTGACTGCGACAAGACTCTCGCCACGAGGCTCGTGCAGGAACTGGAGGAGCGGGTCCGTGAGCCGTCGGGATCGTTCCACGCGAGCGATCTCGACCCGAAGGCGGTCGCGGCCGCACGGGCCAATGCCGAGGCGGCCGGTGTCGCAGACCATGTCACGATCGAGCAGAAGCATTTCGAACAGGCGCAGCCACGAGCGGAATCGGGGCTGGTCGTAACGAATCCGCCTTACGGCGAGCGGCTTCCGTTGCCACGAGCGGCGGCGCTGGTGCGCCGCATCGGCGACTGGCTGGTGCAGCAGTGCGGCGGCTGGCGGGCCGCGATCCTCGCCGCCGACACGCCCGCCATCAAACAGCTCGGCCTGCGCGCGACGCATCGCGTGCCCCTGATGAACGGCCCCATCGCCTGCCGGCTCCTCGAGGTCGAGATCCACGAACGTGACCATCAGCATGACACGGCCATGCCTCCGAAGGTCGAAGGCCGGGACGTCTCCGAGGAAGGCGGCGCACCCGAAGCCGGAAGGCGGGATCGGGGGAAGCTCGACGAGCCTTTGAGATTTTGCCCTGAAGACGTCAGCGGAGCCACGGAGCCCGAAGGCGAAAGATCTCGGCGAGGAGACTTCTGCCGGCCCGCCGCGCCCGACGCAAGCCGGGATCGGTGCGGGGATGGCGAGCGTGTGGATCGAGCGCAGCGAGAGACACAGCGAGACAACTCCTACCGTCCCGGCGCAGACGTCGTGCATGATGGCGCGCCGTCGATCGGCCGGCCCCGCGCGCGTACGACCGTCGCCCAGATCGGCGACCTCCGTCGTCGGCTCGCCAAGCGTTTCAAGCATCTTTCGAAGTGGGCCCGCCGGCAGGGAATCGAGGCCTTCCGCGTCTACGACCGCGACATCCCGGAAATCCCGCTCGTGATCGACTGGTATGCCGGCAGGCTGCATGCCGCCGAATACGAGCGTCCGCACGAGCGGACGGAGATCGAACACGATGTCTGGCTCGACAGGATGATCGAGGCGGCGGCGACGGAACTCGGCGTGCCGCCGAACCAGACCTTTCTGAAGGTCCGCAGGCGGCAGCGCGAGGGGGGACAATACGAAAAGGTCGATCGGCAGCGGACCGTGCTCACGGTGCGGGAGGGAGGGCTCGTGTTCGAGGTGAACCTCTCCGATTACCTCGACACGGGGCTCTTCCTCGATCATCGGCAGACGCGGTCGATGGTTCGGTCCGAGGCCGAGGGAAAGCGATTCCTCAATCTCTTCTGCTACACGGGGAGTTTTTCCGTCTATGCCGCGGCGGGTGGCGCCACGGAAACGACCAGCATCGATCTCTCCAACACCTACCTCGACTGGACGCGGACGAACCTCTCGCACAACGGCTTCAAGGACGCCGGTCGCCACAGGACGATCCGTGACGAGGCCCGTGGCTTTCTCGAACACAGGGCCCGACGTGGGGAGCCGCCCTTCGAACTCGTCGTCGTCGATCCGCCGACATTCTCACGGTCCGCAAAAAGCGAACGACCGTGGGACGTGGAACGCGACCACGCGGCGCTGCTCGACCTCGTGGCGGACAATCTTGCGCCCGGGGGCGTCGTCTATTTTTCGACGAATTTCCGCCGGTTCCATCTCGCCGACGCGGACGTGGCACGCCGGTTCACAATCCGCGAGATCACCCGGCAGACGATCCCTGAAGACTTTCGCAACGAGCGGATCCACCGGGCGTGGCGACTGGTGAAGACGGGATGACGTGGCCGGGCTCCATGGTGGGGCTCGGGGCTGCCCTCGTGGATTTGTTGAATCGGAAGAAGGCCCGCCTGGAGGGCGGGCTCTGCAGGCTGTAGCGATCGGAGGTCGCGGAAGCCCCAAGCAGGCCGAGGCCACGATGGCGAGGCCTGCGTTCAGCAAGGCCGGCTCCATGGCACGGGCAGCCCCTCACCGTCGGGCCACGAGATCGAGCAGGGTGTCGCGGACGTCGGTGAGGGCGAGGCGGTCGCGGCGGAGTGCGGGATCGGTGCAGAGGAATACGGGGCCGTCGGCGGGGCGGGCCGGGAGCCGGCCGTGCGAGCCGCGGATGATCGAGGTGTCGGTGCCTACGACCCGCATGAGGGTGCGGAAGCCGAGCGTCTTCCGCGCGAGCGTCGCGGCGATCCGCAGCCGTGGCAGCATGAGCGTCGGGTCGATGAACAACTCGGCCGGGTCGTAGCCGGGCTTGCGGTGGATATCGACCGTGCGGGCGAAGTCGGGCATCTTCGCGTCGTCGAACCAATAGTAGTAGCTGAACCATCGGTCGTGTGCGGCGACGGCGACAAGTTCGCCCGAACGGTCATGGTCGAGCCCATGCGCCGCCTGCGCCTCGCGGTCGAGCAGGGCGTCGATGCCGTCGGCCGATTCGAGTACGGCGCGGACCTCCGCAACCCTGTCGGGCCGCTTCACGTAGACATGCGCGATCTGGTGGTCGGCGACGGCGAAGGCATCGCTCGCACCGGCGTCGAGCAGTTCCCAGCCGAGATCGACCTCCTGCACGCGGAGCAGGCCCGCGCGACGGAGAACACGGTTAATGTCGATGGCGGCGGTCACCGGCGTGATGCCGTATTCGCTCAGGACGGCGACTGTGAAACCGGCGTTCGCGGCCCCTTCGGCGAGGTCCCCCGCGACCTCGTCGATCTCGCCGCAGGCTCTCGCGGCCTGGGGCGAGCCGGGGCCGAACCGCTGCAGGTCGTAGTCGAGATGCGGGAGGTAGCAAAGCGTGACGGTCGGCCGATGGGTCTCCATCACGCGTCGCGTCGCGGCGGCAATCCACCGGGACGAGCGGATGTCGGCGGTCGGGCCCCAGAAGTTGTAGAGCGGGAACTTTCCGATCGCCGCTTCGAGATCGCCTTTGAGCGACGGCGGGGCGGTGGCGATGCTGGGAATCTTCCGGCCATCCGCAGGATAGATCGGCCGCGGGGTCACGGCATGATCGACGGCGGCGTACATGTTGTACCACCAGAACATCTTCGCCACGGTGAAGTCGGGGCCGAACCGACGCCGGCCGACATGCCAAAGCTTTTCCTGCTCGCAGCCGACCAGCGCGTTGGACTGCCGCCAGAACCAGACCTCCGCGAGGTCGCGGAAATACCAGCCGTTGCCGACGATGCCATGGTCGCGGGGCGGCCGTCCGGTGAGCATCGTCGCCTGGGCGGAGCATGTGACGGCCGGGAGGACGGTGCCAAGCTCGGCTTGGAATCCGGCACGCCCGATCGCGGACAGTCGGGGCATGTGTTCAAGCAGGCCTGGCGTCAGGCCGACGACGTCGAGAACCAGAAGCGGCTTCATGGGTCGCATCGTACCCCGCCCGGCCCCCGTCGGCAGCAGGCGAGCCATTCTGCAGCGTTCCTCAGTGACGGGCGGCTGATCTGCCGCTATCCTGTCCCCTATCTCACGGCAGAAGTGGCGGCGTTTCATGACATGGATGACGACGGTTCAAGTGATCGTGGCCGTGGTGGCGTTCGTCATCGCCGGATGCCGTCCGGCCGATCCCGGCCTCGTGCGGATCGTGTCGAGCCTGCCGCGGACCGGGTCGGCCAAGCAGCAGACCGATTCAATCGTCCGGGGCATCCGCATGGCCATCGAGGAGGCCGGGGCAAGGGTCGGGCCGTTTCGGATCGAATATCTCGATCTCGATGACGCCACCGCCGCCGCGGGACAGTGGACGAGCGAAGCGGAGGCCGCCAACGCCCGCCGTGCGCTGCAGGATCCCGACGTCGTCGCCTACATCGGCACCTACAACTCCGGCGCGGCGAAGGTGTCGATGCCGATCCTCAACCTCGGCGACCTGCTCATGGTCTCGCCGGCGAATACGGCCGTCGGCCTGACGAAGCCCGACATGGGACAGCCGGGGGAGCCGGAGGTCTACCGGCCCACCGGGCGGCTCAACTACGTGCGGGTGGTGCCGGCCGATGATCTGCAGGGGCCGCTCTCGGCCGACTGGGCGATGCGTCAGGGCGCACGAAGGGTCTACATCCTCGACGACAACGAGGTCTATGGAAAAGGCATCGCCGACCTCTTCGACGAGCGATGCCGTGAGATTGGCATCGAGGTGATCGGCCACGACTCGATCGACGCGAAGGCGCAGGAATTCAAGTCGCTGATGGCCCGCATCAAGTCGGCGGGGCCCGATCTCGTCTATTTCGGAGGCACCACCCAGAGCAAGGGGGGCCAGCTGGCGAAGGACATGGCCAGCGCCGGCATCACGGCCAGCCTCATGGTGCCCGACGGATGTAGGGAGCAGGCATTCATCGACGCGGCCGGCGCGGCGATTCTCGAAGGGCGGTGCTTCGTGACGTTCGGCGGATTGCCGACCGAGAGGCTCTCCGGCAAGGGGGCCGATTTTGTCGCACGGTACCGCTCCCGGTTCGGTGAGATTCCCGAGGGCTACGCCGTCTACGGCTACGAAGCGGCGCAGGTGGTGCTGCGCGCCATCCGTGATGCGGGCGTGAAGGATCGTCGCGCGATCGCCGACGCCGCCCTG
>JBJTOU010000206.1:0-9974 GCA_046074725.1 Planctomycetia bacterium | reverse complement strand
GCGGGTCCATGCCCATCATGCCGCTCCACAACTTCATCATGGGCTCGGCCTGGGGGTGCATCTTCATGGCCCGTTCGCAGGCCCGCTTCAGGACGGTGGACTCTCGGGCCGCGTCCATGTCGACATGCATCACCCACTGGGCCTTGGCTGGCACCCGGCCGAGGTCGAGCGGGGCTGCGGCGGCGACCGTCGCCCACGCGACGGCACACAAGGGCAGGATGCGGGGAACCATGAAATCCTCCAGTCGAACGGGATGGGTGGACGGCGGCCCGCGGATTCGCGTCGCCCAGTGTATACACCGCCGGCGGGACGGAGGTTTCACCGGCCGTCGCCATCCGGCCGGGGGTTCGAATCATGGCCGGGAGCCGTGCCTTGCTGGGCGACTTCGTCAGAGCCGAAGCCGACGGGGTGACAGCCGGTGGTGAGCCCGGCACTGCACCCCATCGACCGCCCATCATGGGTCACGCACTTGTAAGAGAGCCGTTGACCGTCCTATGCTCCCGACGCAACGGCCGAACCGGCGGCGGCCAGGACAGACACGAGTCGGATGAACGCGGCCGGTTTCAATTCCTCAGGATGCCTGTCGATGACGGATTCTTCGCTCCTCCAGACGCCGCTCGCCGGCTGGCACGAGTCTCATGGCGGACGGATGGTCGAGTTCGCCGGCTGGCGCATGCCCGTGCAATACGCCTCGATCGTCGAGGAGCACCTTGCCACCCGGACCGCCGCCGGGATGTTCGATGTGTCGCACATGGGACGTCTGGCGGTGACCGGGCCGGCGGCCCGCGACTGGCTCGAGTCTCTGCTCACGCGCCGCGTGGCCGACATGGACGTGGGCCGCGTCCGCTACACGCTCGTCACCTGCGCCGACGAGGCGGCATGCATCCTCGACGACGCCCTCGTCTGCCGTGAGGCGGATGCCGACGACGGCAGCCCACGGCTGTCGCTCGTCGTCAATGCGAGCAACCGGGAGCGGGTGGTGGGCTGGCTACGGGGTCGGCTCCCGGCCACGGGCGTGCACCTCGTTGATCGGACGTTCGATACCGCGATGATCGCCGTGCAGGGGCCGCTGGCGCTCGACATCGTCTGCGGGCTTTGCAACGCGGCCGATGCGGCCCGGATTCGCGGCCTGAAGAACTACACCGCCACGACCGCCGACGTCGCCGACGTCGCCGCAGCGGTGGGCCGCACTGGCTACACCGGCGAGGACGGTGTCGAGCTCGTGGTGGAGGCCGGCGCCGCGGTCCGCGTCTGGGAGGCGATCCACGCCGCCGGCCTGCCGCTCGGCCTGCGGGCCTGCGGCCTCGGTGCCCGCGACACGCTCCGCCTCGAGGCGGGCATGCCGCTCTACGGCCACGAACTGCTCCCCGACAGCGACCCGTTCGCCATCGGGCTCGACCTCGCGGTCCACCTGACGCATCCCGACGGGAGTCCGCGCGAGTTTCCCGGTGCGGCGAGGTTCCGCCGCATGCAGGCAACTCCGTCGGGCCAGGTCCGGGTCGGGCTCGTCTGCGTTTCGAAGCGGCCGGCCCGCGAGGGGAGCATGATCCGGCGCGGGGGGGCGGAGGTCGGCCGCGTCACCAGCGGCAGCTTTTGTCCCACGCTCGGTGTGGCGGCGTCGATGGCCATGATCGACCGGGACACGTCCGCCCCCGGTGTCTCGCTCGAGGTCGTGGTCCGCGACACGGTGCAGCCGGCCAGTGTCGTGCCCCTGCCCTTCTACTCTCGGCCTCGCGGCTGACACGAGCCGGAACCAGGATTCCCGATCACCACACCCCAGCAGCCGAGGCACCGATGGCGGCCGAGATGAAATTCGCGAAGACGCACGAGTGGATCCGGCCCGAGGCGGACGGGCTGGCCACGGTCGGGATTTCTGCGCATGCCGTTGAGGCCCTCACCGATCTCGTGTTCATGCGGCTGCCCGAGGTTGGTAGGCGGGTGAAGGCGGGCGAGTCGTTCGGCGAGATCGAGAGCGTGAAGGCGGTCAGCGACATCTACGCGCCGGTGTCCGGGGAGGTGGTCGAGGTCAACTCCGCCCTGCCCGACGCTCTCGACACCCTGGGCAGGGACCCGTACGGCGCCGGCTGGATTGCAAGAATCCGCCCCGACGATCTGGCGGAGATGACCGGCTTCCTCGATCGCGCCGCTTACGAGTCTCTCGTCGGCGCAGCGGGCGGCCAGCACTGACCGAGGTGATCGTCACCGGCTGGTCGAGATCGATCATGTTGTCGTTCAAGAGCACGCTGACCTTCTCCACCTGCTCGCTCACGACGTCGATCGTCTGCCCCCCGCGGGTCGCGACGATCTCGCTGTTCCCCCTCCGCTGCGCGTCGTCTACCGCCAGCCGGGCTCACCGGCACAGGCCGACGCGATGTGGTCATGGATCGCTCTTGGATTCGGCGGACCGGCGGCGACTATACTCCGAGGGCACTTCCTTTCCCGAGCCGACGCCTGCCCAAATGCCGTTGACCGTACTACACTTTTTTCAGAGGCATCGAGTCGTTGGCTCGGTTGCAGGTTGTTGGTCGAAGTCAGTCCCGATATCTCGGGCAAACGATGGCATGGGAGCAGCGGCATGAACAGTCGGATGAGCATGGCAGCCCGGTCCGTGGCCGCGATGGCGACATTGCTGAGCCTGGGGGGCTTGGGCCGCGCCGAGCTCCCCCCCGCCGACCTGCTGCGGGATCGGGTGGCGGCGATCGTTGCAGAGGCTGGGCTCTCCGGTGAGGCGGATGCATTCACGAAGGAGCTGCTCGCATCGGAAGACTGGCAGCACGAGTTGCTCGACTCCGGGCCCGTTGCCAAGCCGGCCGAAACGATCCGGTATCTGCACGCGATCTGGATGTTCGATCCGAACGTCGCCACCGACCCGATCAACCGAGGCATGGCCACCGCTTGTGCGCTCGAGGGCCCCGGCAAGCCCTACGGCATCGACGGGATGGTGGCCCGCTATGCATTCTTCCGCGATGCCTGGAGCGAGGGGCTGCTCAACGATCTCTTTGGCGGCCTGAGCGTGTTCGACCGCCGATATCTCGCGGCCGGTGTCCAGTACGACGAAATCAACGCGATCGAGTCGATGCGATACCAGCTCGAGAAGATGAGCCTGCCTGCCGACCGCTATCCGGGCGCCTGCTGGTATGCCGCGTACCAGGTCACCAACCCATTCGGCGATTCGATCCACGGACCGCACTACTACCAGCCATTTCGCGACTGCTGGGGGAGTGCCGCAGAGACGGTCCGACGGGTCGGCGGCGTCTGCGGGGCGCTCTCGAACTTTGGCGCAGCCGCCGCCATCGCCAACGGCATTCCCGCGATGACGATGGGCGAGCCGGGGCACTGCGCTTACACGGTGATGGTGCGACCGCAGGAGTGGGTTCCCTCCTATTCGCTCTCGTGGAGCCGCGGACTCCACCATGCTTTCCACGGCGATTCCTGGCTCTGGCACGTCTACAACACGAAGGCCCATGCATCGACCGCCGGCGCCCGCAGATCAGGGGATCTCCGCCGGCTTGCTGAACGGTCGATGGCCGATGGCAAGCCCGAGGAAGCCTTGGCAGCACTACGACAGGCCCGCACGGAGCACCCGCTGGACTACGAAAACTGGCTGGTATCGGCCAAGCTCCTCACGGCCACCAAGGCACCGTCAACTGCCTGGCAAGAACTCCACGACGACGTGCTTGCCCGGCTCCTGCCCGACTTCGGCGAGGTGGCGTGGACGTTCCTGCGGGATCATGTCTATCCGACGATCCTTCCGGCCGGAGACGACGCTGCCGATCGACGACAGGAGATGCTCTTGGCCTTTCACCGGGCCCTGAAGGGCTGGGGGGCCGACCGTTGGGATTTGACCTCCACGATCGCCCAACAAATGACGATGGTATCCAAGGATGTCCTGCAGCAGGACGCCTTCACCGCCTCCGTGTTCAAGACCCATGCGGACCAGGCGACCCTCGCACCCTGCGTCCTCGAGGCACAGTTTAATGCATGCGGGAATGATGGCGCACGGAAGCAGTCATTCATCCGTGCGATCACCGCGGGACTCGTTGAGGACTCCAGCGATGATTCGACCGAGACGACGGTCGTGCTCGCCCGGCGGCTGCTTCCGGAGGCGGCCGCCTCCGGTGACAAGGAGACATTTCAGTTCCTCGGCAGGCTCGCATCGCGGGGATATGCCGCCTGTGCGGTGGCGGTCGAGCCGTTTCCCGGGCAGTTGCTGAGTGCGGGAGGCACCTTCTCGATCGCCGCGGCGGGCAACCGGTTTGATGATCCCAGCCAGCACTGGGGCGTGATCGAGGAACACGGCGGCTACTTTCACACCGATGCCAAGCCGGCGCACGCCACGATCCGCCTTGGCAACTTCGGCAGGCTTTCCGGCGTCGTCATCCTGCACGGCCACCACATCGGCAGGCTCAGCGGGGCCGTCCTGCAGACATCGCTCGATGGCGAGAACTGGAAGACCGTGCACACGTTCACAAACCCGAATCCTCTGGAGCGGATCGATCTGCAAGACCGCGGAATCGAGGCGGGCTTCGTGCGGGTGCTCCAGGAGAACGGCCCACACCTCCACTTCAGCAGGTTTCTGGTCTATGGCGAAAAACGAAACTGACATGAGACCCTGGCACCTGCACCATATCCCCGGCGCGGTCGTCATCGGGGCCGTGCTGCTGGCATCGCCGGCTGCGACGGCCGACGTCCGGCAGATCAATGGTTTCGCGAATGCCCTGGCCAAGTCTACCGCGGCCGGGAGGCCGTTGGCCGTGCTCGTGCATGGCAGCGAATGGCAGGCAGCAAGCCGGCGACTGGCAGAGAACGTGTGGCGCGGGCCGACGTTCCGCGCGGCCATCCAAGAACCGTTCACGATCACCGAGATCGCCGTCGGACAGAACGATGACGAGGCCGCCAAGAAGGCCTTCACCGACGCGACGAAGGGCTGGGACGTTGGCTCGGTGACGACCTTTCCCGCGGTCCAGATCTATGGCACCGACGGACATCTGCTTAAAACACTGTCGGGCCACGATCTGCGGGAAGTCGCAGCTTCTGCGGATGCTTTGGCAGCCGCAATCGACGCGGTGGGAGCGGCGTCACGGGAACGGGACCGGCTGCGGGCCCAGATTACGGCGGTGGCTGCACGAGGCGGCGACATCTCGACGCTGATCGGTCAACTCAATGCACTGGGCCTGCTTCCGGAGAAGGACGTCGCGAAGCGGATTCGGGAAATCGACCCGACGGACCGGTCGGGCTGGGCCGCACGCCTGTCATTCACGGGCTGGGAATTCATCCGGGGAGTCAGCGTCCGGATCGGCAAGGGTGAGTCTGCCGCCGCGCTCGACGAGGTCGAGGCCATGCTCGCCAACGAACAGTACGAACCGGCCCAGCGGTGCCTGCTGCTGGCGGCCAAGGGAATGCTTCTGGCGGCCCTCGAACGGCCCGAGGAGGCATGGCAGGCGTATCTGCTTGCCCATGCGTGGGATCCCGATGGTGTCAACGGGAAGGCGGTCCTCCAGCACGCGCATCGCACGGTCGGGGCTGCCCTGCGGATCGGCCCTTCGCCAAACGCATCGTCTGCTCGGCAACCGCTGCAGAACCTCACCCGGAATCGCGCGATGTTCCTGGTGAACTCGCCCGATCCCCAGCACGACAAGCCGGTGGATCACGCCAGCCTGTTCTCCGGCCCCATGAAGCCCTGTGCCTTTCATACGGCCAACGTCACTGGGCCCCATATCGTGGTGGATCTGGGGGATGCATGCCGAATCGACGTCATCCAGATCGTCAACTGCGATTTCAGCCGCGATCGTGCCGCCGGACTGACGATGTGGCTATCCAGCGACGGCCAGGAATGGCAGAAGGCATGGCAGGCCGAGGAAGTCGCTCCCGAGTGGATCATCGACCTCCGCGAGGCGACTGACGACCCACCCCGAGCCCGGTATCTCAAGATCGGCCTCCCGCCGGATCAAACCGGCATCCTCCACCTTCGTGCCGTGAACGCCTTCGGCGCGAGGCCGGGAGAGCCACCGCCCACCGCGGTGGCTCTCGACGGCCCGTTGCCGACCAAGAAGGAGATCGATCCGCAGTTCGACCCGTCCCGGATCGACATGCGCGCGATCGTCGCCTATGCCGAAAGGCTTGCAGCCACCGACGAAGCGACTCCGGACCCGGAAAATGGAAAACTGGTCGATGCCGCGAAGGCGGTGATCAAATATGCCCGACCCATCACGTGGCACAGCATGTCGGGAGAAAAGGTCTCGGGCGTCGTGATCGTCATCACGCCGAGCGCCGTCACGATCGAGCACGACGGTCAGGTCACGGAGGTCGATCGCAAACGATTCTCCGCCGGGTCGGCAAAGGTGCTTTCCACGATCGAATCCCGCGTGAAGGCCCTTTTCGAAACGTTGGAGGCCGCCAAGGAGCCGGGGCCGTCTTGAAGGCCAGGCCGGATTTCAGCGGCAGGAAGACGCACTGCCCAGGGGTGCTCCACAGAAGCCGCACGTGCCGCCACCCGTCGCTCAGACGATGCCGCCGACGCTTGTGGAAGTGACGTTGCCCGTTCTATCATTCGTGCTTTGCGGGATCCTGTCTTTCGCACAGACTATCTCGAAGGCAGAATGTTGAAAGGCAGGAGAGTCGCCATGGAGATCCGTCGCCGCAGATTCCTGACAGCCACGGCCGTCGCCGCGGCGGGCGGCACCGGCCTGGCGCCCACGGTGCGGACCGCGCAGGGCGAACCGCCGGAGCAGTCCGCGGTCGTGGTGCCCCCGGCCCCCACCAATGGCCTGCTCTTTTCGTGCAAATACGGCATGACGCAGGGCGAAAGCCTGGAGCAGCGGCTGGCCGCGGCCCGGGAGGCCGGCATGGACGGCGTTGACTTCGACGACGCTGCGGCCGTGACCCCCGAACAATTGCGACGGGCCGTGCGGCAGACGGGGGTCTTCGTCCACAACGCGATCAACCACGCCCACTGGAAGCACACGCTCACCAGCCCCGACGCGGCCACGCGGGCGACGGCGCTGGCCAACCTCGAGCACTGCCTGCGGGTGTCGTCGGCCGCGGGCGGCAGCGGCGTGCTGATCGTGATCGGCAAGGCCGCGGACGGACCGGAGGGCCCCGACCGCGCCCGCGAGGAGATCCGCAAGGCGGTGCCGCTCGCCGCCGCGCTGGGCCAGCGCATCTTGTTTGAAAACGTTTGGAACGGGCTGTTCTACGAGGACGACGGCCCGCGCACCCAGAGCGTGCGGCCGCTCGTGGACTACATCGACAGCTTCAGGAGCCCATGGATCGGTTCATTCTTCGATCTCGGCAATCACGCCCGCTACGCCGACGTGGCGGCCTGGATCCGCGAACTCGGCCCGCGGATCGTGAAGCTCGACATCAAGGGCTATTCCAACGCCAAGGCAGACTCCGAGGGCAAGGGCAAAGGCTTCGTAGACATCACCGCGGGCGACATCGACTGGCGGTCTGTCCGCGCCGCGCTCCGGGACATCGGCTTCACCGGCTGGGTGTCGGCGGAGGTGGGCGGAGGCGACGTGGCCCGGCTGAAGACCGTCCTCGACCAGATGAAATCCGCCCTGCTCGGCTAGCGCGTCCGCCCATCATGCGTCCCGATTTCGCCCCTTCCCCTTTTCATGAAAGCGAATCGACATGTCCCGCACCACCCAGCATTCCCGGCTGCGTCCCGTTTCTGGCGAATCGGCCCGCGCGACGGGTGGCTCCGAGCCGCGTTCAAGCCGCCGCGATTTTCTCGGAGTCGGCGCGACGGCGTCCGTCGCCGCAGGGCTGATGGTGCATTCGTCGGTCGCCGCCGCCGAGCCGCCGCGGGAACTGCGGCTGGGCATCGTCGGCTGCGGTGGCCGTGGCAGCGGCGCGATCAACGACTCGCTGACGATCAACGACAACGTCAAGCTCGTGGCGGCGGCAGATCTCTCCGTGGCGAAATGCGCGGCGCTGCGGTCGGCCCTGTCCGCAACGCATCCGGAGAAGACGTCGCTCGAGGACGCCAGGATGTATGGCGGCCTCGACGGCTACAAGCGGGTGCTCGACGACCCGACGGTGGACGTCGTCCTGATGACGACCTCGCCCGGGTTCCGGCCCGCGTACGTGCGGGCGGCGGTCGAGGCGGGCAAGCACGTCTTCGCCGAGAAGCCGGCCTGCGTCGATCCGGCCGGCTACCGCATCTGCCTCGAGGCGCACGACAAGGCGGTCGCCTCCGGCACCGCGATCGTCACCGGCACCCAGTATCGCCGGCAGACGAACTATATCGGGGCCGTGGAGCAGATCCGCGCGGGCGCGATCGGCGACATCATCAACGCCACGACCCGCTACTGCACCGGCAGCATCTGGTATCGGCAGCGGACCGAGGGCATGAGCGACGCTGAGTACCAGCTGAACAACTGGATGCACTTCATCTGGCTCAGCGGCGACCAGATCGTCGAGCAGGCGGTGCACAACATCGACGCGATGAACTGGGTCATGGACGCCACCCCGGTGTCGGCCTTCGGGTCAGGCGGGCGGTTCACGCGGCCGGATGACAGCGAGATGTGGGACAACATGAGCATCGACTACGAGTATCCGGGCGACCGGATCGTCTCGTTCATGTGCCGGCAGATTCCCGGTGCCGCCAGCGACGTCAGCAACGTGGTCTATGGGTCGAAAGGCGAGTGCCATATCGGTGCGGGAAACAGTGGCTCGCGAATCTTCGACAGGGACGGGAAGAAGGTCTGGGAGATGGCGGGCAGCATCGCCGCCGCCTACAAACAGGAGCACAAGGATCTGGTCGATTCCATCCGCGGAGGCAAGCCGATCGTGGAGCTCAAGCAGACGGCCGACAGCTCGCTGGTGGCAGTCCTCGGGCGGGTCGCCGCCTACACCGGCCAGAAGGTCACGTGGGATTTTCTGACCAAGGAATCGAAGCTCGATCTGTTTCCGAAGAACCTGTCGATGGATGCCTCGCTGCCCGCACCGCAGCATGCTATCCCGGGACGGACGAAGCTGGTGTAAAGCGGACCCGGCGCCGCAGGTCGCCATAGGTGTTCTGCTCTCGCCCGTTCACGAGAGTATCCCGCCGATCACGTGGCCGTGGACGTCGGTCAGCCGGCGATCGATGCCGTTGTTGCGCCAGGTGAGCTTGGTGTGTTCGATCCCCAAGAGCCGCAGCACGGTGGCGTGGACGTCGTGCACGGTCGTTGGATCGTCGCGGTCGAGCGGCTTGTAGCCCCACTGGTCGCTCTCGCCGCTCGTCACGCCGCCTCGGACGCCGCCGCCGCACAGCCAGGTGGTGAACACGTAGGGATTGTGGTCGCGCCCCTTGCCCCCCTGCGAGCTCGGCATCCGGCCGAATTCCGTCGTCCACAGCACGAGCGTGTCGTCGAGCATGCCGCGCCGGTCGAGATCCTGGATCAGCGCGGCGGCCCCGCGCGCCATGCCGAGGGCGAGCGGCCCGTGGTCGCGCGCCACGTCTTCGTGGGAGTCCCAGTTGCGCCGTGGAAAGCCGTTGTCGTTGCCGCTCCAGACCTGCACGAAGCGGACGCCCCGCTCGAGCAGCCGCCGGGCCGCGAGGCAGCGGAGGCCGAAGTGGTGCGTCTCCTCTTCGGCGTTGATCTCGGCCGGCCAGGCGCCGCGCCCGGGTTGGACGCCATACAGGGCGAGCACGTGGGCCGGCTCCGCGGCGATGTCGAGCGCCTCGGGAGCCGCCAGCTGCATCCGCGCCGCCAACTCGTACGACCGGATACGCGCCTCGAGCCGTGAGTCTCCCGGCCGGGCTTCTTCGTGACGGCGGTTGAGCCGGGCGAGAACGTCGCGCGTGGCGGCGTCGGCACTCGCCGTGACGAACGGGCCGGCGGCGTGGGGCCGCAGGTCGGCGACCGGATCGGCGGCCGCCGGCTGCACGACCGTGCCCGAGTAGCGCGCGGGGAGGAACCCGGCGTCCCAGTTTTTCACGCCGTTGGAGGCATAGCCGCGATGGTCGGGGAGGACGACGAACGTCG
>JBJTOU010000205.1:0-10558 GCA_046074725.1 Planctomycetia bacterium | reverse complement strand
GGGGTGGGTGGAAAGGGGAGCAGGGGGGGGGGGAGGGGGGCAAGCGTGGGGGGGGAGGAGCCCGGGGGGGGGGAAGGGAACGTCTGGCGATGGGGGATGGGGACCCCGAAGCCGGATTGGGCACCCAGGCGGTACGCTACTGGGCATGGAGCCCTACCGCCTCACCGACAGTCCGTGGTTTTGGGCGCTTGTCTTCTCGCTCATGTCACTCGCCGGCATCGGGCTCATCGCGCCAAAGTTCGATGTGCGGCAGCGGCAGATCGAGGGGCGTTATCTCGGCCGACAGAAGGCAGCGGAGGAGCGGGCCCGCCGTTCGGCCGGGCTCGAGCCCCTCGACCTCGCCGAGGAGGCGGTCGATCGAGAGGCCGCGGCTCCTGGAAGGATGGTGCCGCTCTGGACGCTCGCCACGGTGGCCGCGGCGGCGGCCGCGGGCTCGGCCGTCATGCTGCAACGCGAGTGGGTTTCTCGTCGCTGACGGGCGTCGCCGGCAGGTCGTCGGTCAGGCCCTGGCGTCGCATCTCGGCCCAGTCGGCCTCGGTCGGCGTTGCCATCGTGCCAAACACGTAGTCACCCACGAGCAGGAACACGTTGAAGTTCTTCGCGGGATAGCGGTGGTGCAGGTAGTGGTGTCGAGCCAGCCGCTTGAAAAGTCGCGTCTTCCCGAAAAAGCGTCCCTCCGGCTTGTGCATCTCGAGATGCACGAAGTTCCACGTGAGATGGTGGAGGACGACGACGATCGGAAACATCACGGCGCCGACCGTCGTGAACGGGGCGAGCACAAGCACGGCAGGCAGCGATTCGATCAGCCCTTCGCGGGGGTTGAGCCGGATGCCGCGGTCCTCGCCGGGCGGCACCGGCTCGTCGCGAAACTCCTCGCGATAGTGCGAGTGATGCTCGAGGGCATGGCTCGTGAAGATCTTGGTGCGCGCCCGCAGGTTGCGAAACAAGAAGAACTTCGGCTTCCGGTGCATCAGCCGTGCGTGAACCTGATGCTCCACGAGCGACATCAACACCGACAACGCCACGAACCAGGCGACGATTTGCAGGGCGAGCATCATGGGGCACCTTGTTGCTACCGAAGACGGAAAACCTGTCCGTCATATCGGAAGTGACGGTGACGATCCCTGAAGGATTGCGCGGGGGGGTGTACCAAACCCCCCAGCCCCGTGTCGCGGGCAGTTTTCCCCAGGAAATACGAGGCAAACCTTACGAAATGATCGAGCGGCGGCGGGAGACGTAGTCCCAGACGACGAACCGGTCGAGATCCTTGCCCGCGGTGAAGAACACGCGCCCCTGGGCCGTCTCGGCCAGGCGGTAGGCGAACTGGATATCTTCGCGCGACTGCGACCAGCCCGAGAGCAGAAACACGTTCACTGTGATCCCCTCGCGGCGGCAGGCCCGGGCCTCGCGGATCGTCGCCTCCTCGGTGCGCGGATGAGGCGGATAGAGCAGGAAGAGCTGGCTGCCCTCGAAGTGTGCCGTCGGCAGGCCGTCGGTGATGATGATCACCTGCTTGTTGGGCGTGTCCTGCCGGGCGAGGTGCTGCCGCGAGAGTTGGAGGGCGTGCTGGATGTTCGTGAAGTGCGGCGGCACGTTGCTCTCGGAGATGGCTGGGTCGCTCATGTCGGCACGCAGGCGCACGACCGAGTCGAAGATCGTGACCGGCTTGGGCATGAACGACACGACCTCGGCCGCTGGCCGTGGCTTGGCGAACGAATACATCTCGATGAACTGGAGAAAGTCACCGGGATACTCCCTTTGCACGAGCCCCTGGAGCGCGAGCGCCATCCGCTTCACGTTCACGTAGAGGCCGCCATATCGCATCGAGCCGCTCATGTCGAGGACGACGGTCGTCGCACACGTGGGCGTGTTCCGCGTGCGATGGACCTCGATGTCGCGCGGATGGAGTCGCAGCGGACGGCCGGGCACAGCGGACTCGGCCGCCTGCCGGAGCATGGCGTTGACCAGTGATCCCGGGATGTCGATGTGCGCCACGGAGTCACCGAACTCGTAGGGCCTGGTGGGCACGAGTTCGACGGCGCCGTCTCCCTGCACGTTCACCTGATGCCGGCCAGTCGGCGATGCCGCGAGCGACGAGAAGATTTTTTCCAGCAGCCTTCCCTGAAACATACGCATCGCCTTTGGGGTGAGTTGATACCCCCGTTTCGTCCGCTCGAGCCCCTGCTGAGCGGCGAGCTGCTCGACCATGTCCTGCACCTGCCGCTTGAGCCGGTCGAGCTCGTCGAGTTCCCCCGACTCGACGAACTTCCCGAGCGCATCAATGTCGATGAGGGCGATCCTGGCGTTCTTCCGCGCCTCGTCGAGCTGCCGCAGGAGCTCCTCGATCGTTTCGAGCTCCTCCTTCACATCGAGCGCCTCGGGCACCGTCAATGTCTCGCGACCGGTAAATGCCCACTTCGAAGCGAGCTCGTCGATCTGGTAGACCTCGCCCAGCCGATCGACGAGTCCGACAAGTTGCCCGCTGAACCGGCCCTGGTCATCATCCTGGGCATACCACAGCCGCTCCAACTGCCGCAGTTGCTCCTCACGGACGGCCTTCTGATACGCCCCGCGAAACCTTTCCGGCGGCGCGGCCCGCTGGGCTGCATCGTGAAAAGCCCTGCGTGCCTTCTTCCGCACCGCATCGGTCTCATAGTGCTCCAGGATCTTCCGCCGCCGTTCCTCGAGCTGTCGCTTCAAAGACTCGATCGACGGGCCGAGCCCTTTGATCTGCTCAGGATCGAGCATGATCGCCTCGGCCAGCTGCTCCTCGGTCAGTTCATCCGCCGAGCCGAACTCGAGCATGTGTTCGACCGCGGGCGTCACGAGATCGACCTGCGGCGGCCGCGGCGGGGGAATCCGCGCCGGATCGTACCGCTGGTACGTATGCACGATCCCGCCGAGCGAGTCACGCGTAGGCATGATGGACGTTTCTCGGAGCCTTCACAATCAAACGTCCCGCGAGGGATTGCCCGTGCCATGGAGCCGGCGTTGCTGGCAAGCGAAGCCATGGATGGCGAAAGCGAGGCCAGCATCGAGTGAGCGAAGGGCAGGATGCCCGAAGCGAACGTCCGGCGAATGGCACGGGCGATCCCGAGCCAGCGATTCGTTGGTGGCTCACCGGAAGCCCCCCGTGTCGTAGATCGTGCGGCCGTGCGACTGGATTCGAGAGATGCGCTCTGTGGCGTAGAGCCCGGCCAGTACGAACTCGATGCAACTGGCGCGGATGGCCGGACTTTTCGCGGCGTTGACCTCGAAGGCCTTTTCCCAGACCGCCGGCACATCGGCCACGATCTGCTCGTAGGCCGCACTCGCCACCATGTCGCCCACCTCGATCTTCACCCCCTCGCCGAACACCTTCGCAATGCCATCCAGACCGTGCTCATCGACGTATTCCCCGAAGACCGTCGCGATCGCGTCGGCGATCACGGCATCGAGCACCTGCCGCTCGCCCATCTGATGGCTCCCCATGAGATCGAGTTCGAGCTTCCCGAGGCTCGACGAATGGATGTGGCCAAGGTCGCTGATCCGGGGCACCGCCGGTGTTTCGCCGAGTCGGACGGCACGCTGCCGGGCGCTGGCGACGACGGTCTGGTAGTTGGCGATCGAGAACCGGGCCGAGACTCCCGACTGCTGGTCGATGAATTTGCTCGTGCGGGCCGCGATCGCGATCTGCTCGAGAATCTCCTTCATGAAAGGGGGCACGAGGACGGGCCATGCACCGTCGAGGTCGATTCCGGCCTCCTGTTCCACCATGCGGATGCCGAGGTCACGATCGCGGGGATAGTGGGTATGGATGACCGCGCCGATTCGATCCTTGAGCTGCGGAATCACCTTGCCCGATCGGTTGTAGGTCGATGGATTCGCGGAGAAAAGCAGCATCACGTCGATGTCGAAGTTCACGGGATAGCCACGAATCTGAACGTCCCGCTCCTCGAGAATGTTGAACATTCCCACCTGCACCAGTTCGTCGAGTTCCGGCAATTCGTTCATCGCGAAGATGCCGCGGTGCATCCGTGGAATGAGTCCCAGGTGCAGGGCCTCCTCGCTGGCCATGCTGGTGCCGCCGACGAGCTTCGCCGGGTCGATTTCGCCGATGATGTCGGCGAATTTCGTCCCCGGAGCCAGTCGCTCGGCGTACCGCTCGGCCCGCGGCCACCACGCGATCGGGATGTCGGCTGGATTCCGCGAGGCGACGAGCCGCCTGCCGGCCCCTGTGATGGGGTGATCGGGATCATCATGAAGCGGGATCGCGGGATCGTCGAGATAGGGGAGAAACTCGTCGAGGAACCGCGGCACCAGTCGCATGATCCGACTCTTGGCCTGACCCTTCTCGCCCAGGAAGAGCATGTCGTGGCCGGCGATCAAGGCGATGATGATCTCTGGGATGACCGTGTCGTCGTAGCCCACGATCCCCGGGAACAGCTCATCGCCATCGCGGAGCATTCGCAGCAAATTCGATCGGATCTCCTCTTTCACGCTCCGGCTTCGCCAGCCGCTGGACCGCAGTTCGGCGAGGGTTTTCGGGAGACCGTTGGGGGCCATGGCTGGTTCTCGTGGATCGGGATTACCGCGTGCCCGCAACGCCCGCTCCATGGCAAGGGCACCCCCTCGCAGAATCACGGAGGGCAATGAAGTCTATCCGCGGGTCAGGCTCCGGCCACGCCCACGGGCAGGCGGAGCGTGATCGCGGTGCCTTTTCCCGGGGCGCTTTCCACGCGGATGCGGCCGCGGTGGGCCTCGATGATCTCCTTGCAGGCGGCCAGTCCGAGGCCGCTGCCCCCCTTGCCGGTTTCGTCGGGGCCTGCCTTCGTGGAGAAGTGCGGCTCGAACATCCGCCGCATCACGTCGGGCGTCATGCCGCAGCCGGTATCGCGCACGGTGAGATCGACGTAGCCGTTGGCCGCATCGTGCGAAAGACGGAGGATCAGCCTGCCTCCCTGCTGCATCGCCTGCCGAGCGTTGACGAGAAGATTCAGCAGCACCTGCTGCATCTGGCTCGGATTGGCCGACACCCGCGGCACGGGCGAGAACTCCCGCTCCACCTGCACCCTGTATTTCATCATCTCTCGCTCGAGAAGCACGAGCACGTCTTCGACGAGCGACACGAGATCGACCGGCTCGAATCGGTTCGATCGGCCACGCGACATCGTCAGCACGCTGGCGGTGATCTTGGCGGCCCGTTGCCCCGCCGAAAGAATCCGCTCGAGCGCCTTGTCGCGGGTCGGCTGGTCCCGGTGCCGCAGCCCCATCTTGGCATAGTTGAGGATCGTGGTCAGGGCATTGTTGAACTCATGGGTGGTGGTGCCGAGAAGTTCGCCAAGACTGGCCTGCTTGCGGGCCTCGAGAATGTCCCGACGCAGTGCCGCCACCTCGGCGGCATGCTGCTTCCGCAGGGCATGGAGCTGTCTCTCGGCGCCCATGGCGACGGCATCACGGGCCGTCCGGGGAGCGGCTGCCGACCCCGGCTGGGGAGCGTGGACGATCAATGCCGTGCACGGCTCAGGCCCGTCCGTACTGGTGGTGTCGCCGACGGCCATCCCGTTGCTTGCTCCAGGCACCCGCAGGTGCCGATGCGCGCCGGAACTGCCCGACAGAAAGGCAGTTGCGGCCTGCTTCGGCGTCATCGACCTCGCTGCGATGCCGACTGTATACTCCCGATCGTGATCCTTTCCGGCTTCTCGACCGTTCAAGTCTGCGAAAAGAGGCTCGATTTCCTTCCCCACCCGCCTGTGTGGCAAAGGGAGTAAACCATGACGACTGGATCAACCCGACGGCCGACGCAAACCTTTCCCCCGACGGGCCGAAGCGGCGGTTTCCGAGGTCTTCGGGCCGCATTTACGATCGTGGAATTGCTCGTCGTGATCGCGATCATCGGACTGATGATCGGGCTGCTTTTGCCGGCCGTGCAGTCGGCCCGCGAGTCGGGCCGTCGGATCACCTGCAAAGCCAATCTGAAGCAGGTCGGGATCGCGATGAATCTGTATCTGGACCGCGCGACCCGCGGGACGTTTCCGGTGGCGGCGCAGATGCCGAGCCAGGAACTCGATTTCTACTCGGCGTCGAGGCCGATCCGGCCGAGCATCGCCTCCGCGCTCGGCCCCTACATCGAGGAGAGCCGAGGCATGTTTCGATGCCCTTCGGATCTTGTCTATTTCACGCGTTCGGGAACCGCGGCCGATGTGATCAAATCGAAGTGGAATGCTCTTTCTGCGGCGGTCCAGCCCTCGGAATACGCCGACCTCGCCTACGAGGGAACCAGCTACGAATATCCTGCACGCCGTCTGATCGACGAAACGGCCACACCCGTCGTCGGGAAAACCCGCGAGCAGGCCCTGACCGGACGAACGAGCGGCCGGCAGTATGGCACCTCGAAAACCTGGATTTTGTATGAGTTCGGCGCCTTCCATGTGGGTGGCTGGGCTGGCCTTCTCGGCACGGACGTGACGGATCCGAACAATCCGGATGACGGACAGTCGTGGACGCCTCCCGAAGGCGCCCGCAATTTCCTCTACCTCGACGGCCACGTCGAAAACCTGTAGTGAGGTCCCCCATGAGCACGGCCACGTTTCGAACCACCGGACGGCTGCATTCTCCAGAGGGCGATCGCCCATCGAGCACAATCGCACGCTGGGCTGGCATCGTCACGGCGCTGGCCTTCGTCGTGTTCCTCCTTGCCTGGCTGCTGGGATGGTTTCGATTCACGACCGATCCCAGAATCCTCGAGATCCGTCAGATGCAGAAGGAAGCTCGGGACAAATTCGTGGAGACGGGAGGCCCCACGACGATGGCCGAGGCTGCTGAGGCGGTCGTGGCCATGACCCAGATTCGCGAGAAAATCAGCGCACTTCCCGAACCGTTGCGGCAAAGCGTGGAGCGAGGGGGAGGGAGCATGTTCCGCTCCGCGATGCGGGCCAGGATCGACGCCTACTTCGCGGCGCCCCCTGAAAAACGTCTCGCTGAACTCGACCGGCAGATCCGACAAGAAGAGATGATGCGAAAGGCCTTCGAGGCCGCTGGTGCCGTCGCGGGATTTTTTGGCGGACAAGCCGGCGGCAACGCAGGGGGGCAAGGCACGTCGAATCAGGCCGCGTCAGGCGGGCAGCGGTCTGGCCCGCCGCCCCAGAGCGACGAGGCCCGGCAAGCCTGGCGGAAGCGGATCCTCGACACCACGACACCGGAACAGCGGGCCAGGTATTCGGAATACCGTCGCGCCATGGATGTGCGCCGGACGCAATTGGGGCTCCCCGCGGGCGGCCCTCCCGGCGGACCGCGATAACGGTCGATCACGAGCAGGGACGCACGGATGGCCGACACTCTCGGACTCTTGGAGGAATGCCGGTACCTTGCCCGCGAACTGGGCTATGCCGTTCGGGAAGAACCGCTCGGCGAACTCCCCGGCGGTCCCTGCATGGTCGGCGGACGTCGCCAGATCCTCCTGAACGTCGCCCAGGCCCCCACCGACCATCTCACGATTCTCCTGGCGGCGTTGGCGTCCGATCCGGACATCGCCATGCAGCCGAAGAGTCGGTTGCTCGCAGAGCGGCTGGGTCAGGTCGGTCGGTAGAGCCGATTCGTGAGGATGTATTGCTCCACGGCCCGCGGTGTCCGATAGCGGATGCTGCGGCCCGCGGCGATCGCCGCACGAAGATCACTCGCCCGGATCCCGATCGCAGGGAGTCGCACGCGGGCGGCGATGATCTGCTCCAACCTCTCCCTGCCGAAAAGGGCCACGACTGCCTGATCCTTCCGCAGGGCCTCGGCATCGTCGAGCGTGTCCCGCTCCATGATGAGCACGTGCGCCATGCCGAGAATCTTCCCGGGCTCGCGCCAGGTCGGAAACTCGCGAATGGCGTCGGGGCCGAGGATCAGCAGGATCTCGTCGCCGGGGTGCGCCGACCGTACGCGATCGAGGGTCTCGACCGTGTAGCTGACGCCGCCCCGGTCGATTTCATCGGTGGACACCCTGAACGCATCGTTTCCTCCGACGGCCAGCCGCAGCATCATCACCCGGTGCTCGGACGCGGAAAGATGGTGATCCTGCTTGTGGGGCGGCACGGCAGCCGGCATGAAGATCACGCGGTCGAGCCCGGCCTGCTCCCTGCAGCATTCGGCCGCGATCAAGTGGCCGGTATGAACGGGATCGAAACTACCGCCGAACAGGCCGATGCGGGCCATTCGCCAACCTCCCACGGCTTTCCGCCCGCCGGCGGTGACGGTCTACTGGTGTCATGCCGCCCGGACCGCACCAGCATACGAGCCAGCGGGAACTCTTCGAAAGCAGGCCAGCCTGGCTCGAGGACGATGCTCGCCAAGGCCTCATCGCCACGGTCGTGCTTCCCGATGGCGTCGAGAAGCCGCTCGACTACCTCGTGCCCGAGGCCTTGGCATCCGAGGTCGAGCCGGGCCGCCGCGTGCGGGTGCCCCTGGGACGTGGCAACCGGGAGCGACTCGCCTACTGCGTGGCGGTGCGGACCGACGACCTGCCCCAGGCACCGCTCAAGCGCGTGATCGGGGTCGAGGACGACGCGCCGCTGCTCTCACCGCGGATGCTCGAGCTCACGAAGTGGATGGCCGAGCGATGGATGGCACGCTGGGGCGAGGTGCTCGAGGCGGTGCTTCCAGCCGGCGTCCGCTCGAGCCGACGCATCCGCACCGTGCCGGTGCTGGTCGCTTCCGGTGCGTCGCCCGCGAGAAAGCTGTCGCCCGGGCAGCAGAAGGTGCTCGCCGTCGCGACGGCGCCGGCCACGGCCGAGGCGCTGGCTGCCGCATCCGGCTCCAGCCGCGCCGTGATCACCAGGCTCGTGAAGCTCGGCCTGCTCGTGGAGGCCGGCCGCCTCGAGACCGCCCCCGCCACGGCGGAGCGGGCGCCCATCCGCCACGACCGGCCCGAACGCCTCGCCCCCGCTCAAGAGTCCGCACTCGAGGCGATCGTCGAACCGATGCGGGCTCGTCGCCACGAGACGATCGTCCTCTTCGGCGTCACGGGCAGCGGCAAGACCGAGGTCTATCTGCAGGCGGTCGAAGAGACGATCGCGATGGGACGCCAGGCGATCGTGCTGGTCCCCGAGATCAGCCTTACCCCGCAAACCTGCGATCGGTTCCGCGCCCGTTTCGGCACGGTGGCCGTGCTCCACAGCCACCTCACCCCGGCCGAGCGTCATGACCAGTGGCGGGAGATCGCGCGGGGGCGCGTCAACGTGGTGGTCGGCGCCCGCAGCGCGATCTTCGCACCAGCGCCGCGGCTGGGGTTGATCGTCATCGACGAGGAACACGAAACCTCGTTCAAGCAGGCGACGGCGCCCCGCTACCACGCCCGCGATGTGGCCGAATGGATCGCCCGATCCGAGAACGTCCCGCTCGTTCTCGGATCGGCCACGCCGGCGCTCGAGACCTTCGCCCGCTGCCTGTCGGGCCACTGGACGATGTGCCGGCTGCCCGAGCGCGTCGGCGGTTCGCACCTGCCCGCGGTCATCACCGTCGATCTCCGCGATCCAAAGGCCCGCGCCGTGGGCGTGGTCAGCCCACGGATGACCGCCGGCATCGATTGGGCGCTCGAGAGTGGCGGCCAGGTGATCCTGCTGCTCAACCGCCGGGGCTTCGCCACCCACGTGCAGTGCCGGGCATGCGGTCACACCGCGCGATGCCCGCAGTGCGATCTGGCGCTCACGCTTCACCAGCCGGGCAACCGCGGCATCTGCCACGGGTGCGGGCTCGTGAACCGCCTGCCATCCGAATGCTCCGCGTGCTCGGCGCCCCAACTCGTGCATCGCGGCACCGGCACGCAGAAGCTCGAGGAGTACGTCCGCAGCCGTTTCCGCGGCGCCCGGGTCGCCCGGATGGATACCGACACGATGCAGTCGCGCGGGAGCCACGAGCGCACCCTCGACGCCTTTCGCGCCCGCGAGATCGACATCCTCGTCGGCACCCAGATGATCGCGAAGGGGCTCGACTTTCCAAGCGTGATGCTCGTCGGCGTGGTCCATGCCGATGCGGCACTGCATCTGGCCGATTTCCGCGCTGCCGAAAGGACCTGCCAGCTCGTCACGCAGGTGGCGGGCCGCAGCGGCCGCGGCCCGCTCGGCGGCCGGGTGGTGGTGCAGACGAGCACCCCCGACCATCCGGCGATCCGCGCGGCGGCCGCCCACGACTACGAGGCGTTCGTCCGCAGCGAGTTGCCGATCCGCGAGGCGCTGCTGTATCCGCCGTTCGGATGTGTGGTGCGGGTGGTGGTCCGCGGAGTTCAGGAGCAGTCCGTGGCCGACTGGGCGGCGCACATCGCCGATCGGATTCGCCGCGAGGCCGGTGACGGCACGGGCATCCGTGTCCTCGGCCCGGCCCCATGCCCGATCGCGAGGCTTCGTGAACGATTCCGGTGGCACGTGCAGGTGCATGGCCCCGACGGCCAATCCCTTCGTGATCTGATGCGCCGCGCCACGGCGACGGTGAAGACCCCGGACGACATCGCCTGGATCATCGACGTCGATCCGGTGGACATGCTCTAGCTTTAAGGCTGCTCGGCCATCCATGGCCCGAGCAGCCTTTGCTTCGTGCGAGC
>JBJTOU010000204.1:0-21987 GCA_046074725.1 Planctomycetia bacterium | reverse complement strand
GATCGCAGCAGGCGATCGACCTGCTCGTCGATGGGGGGCTGCTCGACGCGCTCGCGCCGCGGCATGAGGTGTCGCTGTGGCGGTTCGATGCCGACGCCGAGCCGATCGTCGTGCGGCCGGCCGCGACGCCCGGTGAGGAGCCGTCGGTGGCCG
This sequence comes from Planctomycetia bacterium, assembly GCA_046074725.1. GTDB lineage: Bacteria > Planctomycetota > Planctomycetia > Pirellulales > UBA1268 > CACORA01. The sequence continues at coordinate 21,834 of JBJTOU010000204.1, read as the reverse complement.
GGGGCGATCGTGCCTCCGACATGCCCTGGGGCGAGCGGGTGGCACCCCGTGGTTTCGAGACACGGCTCGGCGACGCCCTGGCCCGCGTGATCGACCAGGAGCCGGCGGGTGTGCTGGCCGGGGTGATCGTGCTCTCCGACGGCGCGACCAATGCCGGGCTCGACCCTGCAGCCGCGGTCGCCCCGTTCGTCGAGGCGAGCGTGCCTGTTTTTCCGGTCGGCATCGGAAGCGATCTCCTGCCGACCAACGTCCGCGTGGCCGACCTACGTGCCGGCGCGTGTGTTTCCGGGCGACCGTTTCGCGGCCACCGGCTACGTGCAGGCGCAGGGGCTCGGCGGCCGGACGGTCACGGTGGAGCTTTCCGAACTTCCGGCCGACGACGATGGGGCGGGGGTGCCCATCGAGCAACGCCGTGGCCGCGTCATCGACACCGCGGAGGTGGTGCTCGGCCGCGATGGCGAACTGGCAGCGATGCGGTTCGACGTGCCGGGGCTCGATGCTACCGGCAGGCGGCTGCTGATGATGCGGGTGAAGGCTCCGGCCGCCGACCGCATGGCGACCGACGACGTGCAACTCGCGGAGGTCGAGGTGGTCGATCGCGTCACGCAGGTGTTGCTCATGGCGGGCGGCCCCAGCCGCGAGTACCAGTTCATGCGGAACGTCCTCGCCCGCGACAAGAGCTTCGCGGTCGATGTCATCTTGGGTACGGCCTCGAAGGGCGTCTCGCAGGACGCGCGGAAAATCCTCCCTGCTCTCCCCGAGTCATCCGAGGCGCTCGATGCCTACGACGTGATCGTCGCCCTCGACTACGACTGGCGGCTCCTCGACCCTGCGGCGCAGGCACGGCTCGAGCGATGGGTGGCCCGTGAATCGGGGGGGCTCCTCGTGGTGGCCGGCGGGATTTTCATGGAGGCATGGGTCGGCGATCCGCAGACGGTAACGATCCGCGACATGATTCCGGTGGAGACGCGGCGATCGACGTCGCTGGTGATCGATGGCGCGGCCGGGAGCGTTGAGCCGATGCCGCTGTCGTTCACTCGAGATGGCCAGGATGCCGAGTTTCTCTGGCTCGCCGCCAGCCGCATCGGGAGCCAGACCGTCTGGAGTGAGTTCCCGGGGGTCTTTTCCTGCTACGACGCGACCGTCGCCAAGCCCGGAGCTACGGTCTATGCGAGGTCCTCTCGGTCAGGCGGTGGCTCCGAACAAGTCTACATGGCCGGTCAGTTTTACGGTTCGGGCAGCGTGTTCTATCTCGGAAGTGGAGAACTGTGGCGGCTGCGATCGATCGAGGATGCGGTGTACGAGCGGCTTGTCACGCAGCTGGTTCGGCACGTCTCGCAGGGACGTCTGCTCCGCGGATCGCGTCGGGCCCGGCTGCTCGTCGATCGCGACCGCTTCGCGGTCGGGGCCACGGTGGCGGTGCGTGTCGTGGCCCCGGCAGGGGATGCCGGCCTGTCGTCGGCGTCGTGCACCGTGACGGGCCCCGACGGTGGCACGCTGCGGGTTCCGCTCGCGGCCGACGCGGATCGTCCGGGCTCGCTTCGCGGTGCATTCGTCGCGGCGCGCGAGGGAACCTGGCTGATCGACGTCGATCTCGACGGCGGGGGCGAAAAAATCTCCAAGCGCATCCAGGCACGGCTGCCCGACCGCGAGCTCGAGCGGCCACGACTCGATCGAGCGTCGTTGGAGCAGGTGGCCATGGTGACCGGCGGTTCGGCGCGGTTCCTCGTCGATGCAGGATGGACGGCCTCGGATGCCGCCGCGCTCGCCGCGAAGATCGTCGATCGCTCCCGCCGTGAATACCAGACCGGCGCCCCCGACAGCCTCTTCAAGCGGCGGCTCAATGCCGTGCTCATGGCGTTCGGCATCGGCCTGTTGTGTCTTGAATGGATCGTTCGCCGTCTCGTTCGTCTCGCCTGATGACCCCGATCGATCTCATGCCTTCCCGTGCCGAACCGCCGCCGTCCGCCGCCCCGGCCGAGACCACCGTCGCGCCGCTGCGAGCGATGCTCGCGCGGCTTCGACGGCAGGCGAAGCGGTGGATCTGGATCGAGACGCTGTCCCTGATATGCCTCTGGGGGGCGGCCGTTTTCTTGGTGTCGCTCTGGATCGACTGGATGATCGAGCCCCCCTGGGAGATCCGCGCCGCGATCGTCGGCATCGCCGCCATCGGTTTCGGATGGCTCGTGATGGCGAAGCTCGCGATGCGGCTGGCTGCGCCGCTTGACGACCCGCAGCTCGCCCTGCTCGTGGAACGCACCCATCCGCATTTCGAGGACAGCCTCTCGACCGCCATCGAACTTTCCCAGGCGGCACGAAGCGATACCAACGCGGTGCTCCTGGTCCGCACGGCCGCCGTCGCGATCGGACGACTCGGTGAGGTTCGGCCGGCGGCGGTCTTCCGTCAACGCAGCCTCGGGATGCTCGCCGCCGTGGGATGTCTCGCCGCCGCGGGCGTCGCGGGACTCGTCGCGGGTCGGCCCGACGTGGCCCAGGTGTGGATGTCCCGCATGCTCCTCTTCGACGACACACCCTGGCCGCGGCGGGTTCGGCTGGAGGCCGAGGGATTCGTGGACGGCGTTCGGATCGTGGCCCGTGGCACCGACGTGGACGTGCTCGTGCTGGCGCGGGGCGACCACACGATTCCCGACATCGTCGATATGCGGTCCCGAGGCGTCGGCCCACGGGGCCGTGGATGGCGAACAGAGCGGATGGGAACCCGTGGCGGTCGGACGCCCGAGGGGCAGGTGTTCGGGCATGTCATGAAGGCGGTCGGGGAATCGCTCGACCTGGAGATCCGCGGGGGCGATGCACGGCTGCGGCCGCTTCGGCTGGAGGTGGTCGATGCGCCGGCGATGGAGTCGCTCGCGATCACGGCGACGCTCCCGGAGTATCTCGGGAAAGGCACGAGGCGGGTTGCGACGTCCCGTGTCGTCGCGGTGCCTCGTGGCTCCGACGTCGAGATCGCATGCGCCGCCACCAAGCCCTTGTCGCACGCGTCGTTGTCGGTCGTCGTCGATGGGGTCGAATCGAAGGTCGCCGAAATCGGGGCCGAGGCCGCCGATCCGCCGACGCGGTTGATCACGGCGCGGCTCGACAACGTCGAGAGCGATCGAACGGTCGTCGTCCACTTCACGGATCGTGACGGCCTGGTCAACCGAGACCCGATCAGCTTCGTGATCTCCACGGTGCCCGACGAGCCACCGCAGGTGGCGGTGCGTCTGCGTGGCATCTCCACCGCCGTCACGTCGAGGGCCCGTATTCCGATCGAGGGGACGATCGCCGATGACCATGGCCTGGCCGAAGCCGCCGTCAGCATGCTCGTGCAGCCGGCCGATGCCCCGGCCCGCGAGGCGTCGCATCCGGTCGAGCGGGTGCGACCGGGCCTTGCCATGGTCGAGCTGCCGGCCGATGCAGCCGAAGTGGTGATGCTCGAGCCTCTCGCGGCGGCACTCGGCAGCCGGCTTTCGATCACGGTCACGGCGGTCGATGGGTGCATGCTCGAAGGAGGGCCCAATCGGGCGGCCGGCGACACATGGACGCTCGACGTCGTCGCCCCCGAGGCGCTGCAGGCCATGCTCGAGGCCCGCGAGGTGATCCTGCGGCGTCGATTCGAGAGCGTGGTCGCCGACGTGACCCAGGCCCGCGACGGGCTGGCCTCCTCGGCGACCGAGAGTGACCTTCTGGCGACCGCCATGGCGAGGCTCGTCGAATCGGCCGGCAGGGCCGCCGGCGAGACGACCGAGATCGCGACCGCCTTCCGGGAGATACGTCTGGAACTGGACAACAACGGGCTGCTCACGCCAGAGGTCGATACGCGGCTGATTCGCCAGATCGCCGATCCGCTCACCGCGATCGCGATCGGCGATCTCCCCGTACTCGCGGCCGCGGGCCGGGCGGCGGGCGATCCGGCCGCCACCCGCGAGGCCCTCCTGCGCCGGGCCGATGCCGTGCTCGCACGGATGCGGTCCGTGCTCGATATGATGATGGAGTTGGAATCGTTCAACGAGGTGATCGAGCGGCTTCGCGGCGTGATCCGAACGCAGGAACAGATCCGTCAGGACACGCTCGAACAGCAGAAGAGACGGGCCCGCGAGGCCCTGGAGGGGCTGTGACCACGAGGATGCCTGGAGCGACGTTTCCGGTCCGTCTGGCCGCAGCGATTCTCGGCGGCATCATGGCCGTGCCGTCGCTGCCGGCCATCGCCGCTCCCGATGCCTCGCCGACGCTCGCGGCGCGGGAGCAGGAACTGCTGAAGCAGTTCCGTGATCTGGAGAAATCATTCCTCCGGCTGGCCGATGTGCTGGCCGGCAGCGATCCTCGTCGCGCCGCCCTGCTTCGGGGCGTGTTCGAGCAGGCTCGCGAGGCGGATGTCGGCGAGCGGCTCGACGCGATCGTCGCGCTGCTGGAGAAGAACCAGTTTCTGAAGGCAGGCACCAGTCAGTCCGACGCCATCGATCAGATGAAGGAACTGCTGGCGCTCCTGGAGTCGGGAGATTCCGAGAAGAGCCTGACGAACACCAAGGAGGAGGTGCGGCAGTTCATCTCCAGGGTGGCCAAGTTGATCGCCAAGCAGCGTGGCCTCGAGGGCTCGACAGAGTTCGGCGGCGACGACAACCCGCTCGCCGCCCGGCAGGAGGCCCTCGCCGAGGAGACCCGCACACTGGCCGGCGACATCGGGGGCTTCGCCAAACGACTGGAGCCCCATGGCTCCGAGTCGGGAGCCGCGGGAAGCGAGGGGAAGGAATCCGACGCCGGATCGGGCGATGCTCCAGAGGGCGGACGTCCGCGGAACGGGGAAGGCTCCGACGGCGGAAAGGGGGCAGAGGGAAAGGGGCAGGGGGGAGGCTCGGAGGGACAGGAGGGCGAGGCGGGCATGCCGTCCGAGGGAGGGGCGGAAGAGGCGAAGGACGCCGGTGATGACGAGGCCCCTCGGGCCCGTCGCACTCGCGACCGGCTGCAGTCGGCCGAGAAACGGATGCGGGATGCGGAGCGAAAACTCGACGAGGCCAATCGCCGCGACGCCCGTGCCGAACAGCAGAAAGCGATCGAGGAACTCGAGACCGCGAGGGCCGAACTCGAGGAGATTCTCCGGCAGATGCGGGAAGAGGAGGTCGAGCGGCTCCTGGTGCAACTGGAGGCACGCATCCGAGGGATGCTCCGCGTGGAGAAGGCGGTGCTGGCGGGAGCGGAAAAAGTCGACGAGTCCTCGGACCGGTCGAGTCGCGAGGCGCAGCTGGAGGTGGCCCGTTTGGGCCGCGAGCAGTCGGCCGTTGCTTCCGATGCCAGCAAGGCCTTGGCGGTGGTTCGTGACGACGGCTCCGCCGTGGCCATCCCGCAGGCGCTCGAACAGGTGCGCGACGACGCGATGCAGGCGGCGGGCCGACTGACCCGAGGCGATGTCGGCGGCACCACCCGCGGGATCATGCAGGACGTCGTCTCGAGCCTTGAGGAGATGCTCGCGGCCCTCGAAAAAGCGCAGCGCGACCAGCAGGATGAGAAGCAGAATTCGTCCGGCGGGCGGCCCGCGGAGCCTGGGGAGCAGCCCCTGGTCGACAAACTCGCCGAACTCAAGATGATCCGCTCGCTGCAGATGCGGGTGAACACCCGCACCGGGCGGTTTGCCCAGGTGCTCGCCGACGGGGCGGAGCAGGCGGACGAGCCTGAACTGGTCAAGGCCCTCGAGCGTCTGGCCGAACGGCAGCGGTCGATCCAGCAGGCGACCCGCGACATTGTCACCGGCCACACCGAGTGACCGCCCGTGTTTCGGTGGTCGCCGTGCCGGAGCGGCGGCCGCCGGATATGATGACGGTTGGAACATCCACCTGTCGGATCCGGCACGAAACCCTTTGAGATGGGGCCATGACCATGGAGAGGCAATTCGCCGTGAGCGACCGGTGGACCGGCATGATGGCCGCGATTGCGGTGGCGGTCGTCATGCTGCCGGCAACCGCCACTGACACCGTCCCCGCTCCCGCCGAGGGTCGCTCCGACCTGTCGCGGCAGCCCTCCTGGACGTTTCCGACGAAGGACGATCTGCGCGGTCGGATGCTCGCGTGGATCGATGGCCAGAAGGGGGCCGATCCTGCCGCCGTGGCGACGGCCCGGGCGATGTGGGCGGCCGATGCGCCGCCACCCGCGGACGTGCTCGATGCGACGATCGACACGTTCGCCGTGCTCGATCCGCGGTGCGAGTCGATCCGCGGCATGGCCCGGCATCCACAGCAGATCTCGTCGGGCGACGTTGCGTGGCTGCTCTCCGCCGCGGCGTCGGAGGACGACGGGCCCGCCGCGATGCAGCGGGATGCCGTGCGGCTCTGGGTCGGCCGGCATTGTGTCCGGCACGACCGCTTCGACGAAGGGCTCGAGATGCTCGCCGGCCTCTCGGTCGAGAAGGCCATCGATCCGGCGGCGCTCCTCTTCCACAGGGCGGCATGCCGTTTCTGGCTGCTCGATGCCGACGCCGCTATCGAGGAGATCGATCGGCTCCTGGAACGCGCCGACGGAATCCCGGTTCGCTACGAACGCACGGCCCGGCTGTTGAGGGCCGACATCGAATCGCTCGAGGAGGATTCGCTCGACCACATCGCCCGTTGCATGAGGGATGTCACACGGCGGCTCGATCTCGGCCGCGCCGGCGCCAAGACCCGAAGCGTGCAGGATGGCGTGATTGCGTCGCTCGACAAACTGATTTCGAAGATCGAGGATCAACAGAACAAAAACCAGGGCTCGGGCGGAGGGGGCGGCGGCCCGGGTGGCAGTGGAAACAGTACACCGATGGACGACAGCCGGATCGCCGGCGGGAAGGGCCGCGGCGAGGTGCAAAACCGCGAGATCGGCGATGCCGATGGCTGGGGCAACCTGCCACCGCACCAGCGTGAGGAAGCGCTTCAGCAGATCGGCCGTGAGTTTCCCGCCCACTACCGTGAGGCGATCGAGCAGTATTTCAAGCGGCTCGCCTCGGGCGGCGAGAATCGATAGGCCGCCTTGGGAATCCGCCGCGATGCACCAGTCCCTGCGATGTGTGAGCCGAGTGTCGTCCGTGTGGGTCGCGTTCGTTGCGGGCCTGCTTGCGGCTGCCCAGCCCAGGCCGGCCGGGGCCGTTGGTGATGCGATCGTCGTGGAGGTCGAATCGGTCGATGGTGGCATCCAACGGGGTTCCCTTGAAGCCATCGACCAGGAATCGATCCGCCTCACCGGAGAGCAGGGAACGCGGTCGTTGCCGGTCGCCACGGTTCGCACGGTCACGCGAGTGGGAAATGCCCCGGCTTCCTCGCAGGATGTGCGGGTGACCTGCGCCGATGGGGCCACGCTTTCCGGGACCGATCTCGCCCTCGACGGGGAGACGCTCTCTCTCGCGCGACCCGAGGGGCCGATCAGGCTGCCGGTCGCGCGGGTGCGGACGATCGTTTTGAACCGTCCCACGGAGAAGGCTGCCGCCGACGGCGAGCCCGAATGGATTCGCGAACTGCCCGAAAAACCCGATGCCGACATCGTCGCCGTGGCCAAGGGTGACGAGATTCAGTTCGTGGACTGCGCCATCGTGGGCATCTCGTCCGACAAGGTGACGGTGGTTCTCGATGGCGAGACGATTCCCGTGAAGCGCGACCGTGTTGTGGGGCTGCACTGGCTTCGCGAGCCCGCCGTGGCCGCAGGGATCGCCGTGCGGGTGGCGGGGGGGGAGCTCTCTGCCGCCCGTGTCGCCTGGACGGCGGATGGCCTCCTGCTCGATGCCATGCAATTTCCCGCCGATGCGATCGTCGGCATCGACTACGCCTCGGCCCGCACCGTGCGGCTTGCGACGCTCGAGACCGAGCGGCTGGAGGTGGAGCCCTTCTTCGGCGGGCTGGCTGGGATCGAGGGCCTCGACGACTATTTCCGGCCGCGTGCCGTCGGTGGTGGGATGCGCAAGGATCTCGTGGTGCATCCTCGGACGGTCGCCGTCTGGCGGGTGCCGGCGGGAAGCCGTTCCTTCACGACCTCGCTTTCGCCGTGGAGCGATGCCGGCGGTGGAGGGAGCGTGGTGTCGATCGCCATTGATGACCGCGAGGCGCGACGCATCCCCGTCGATCGCGCGACGGCAGGCAGCGATGGCCGCATCGCCGTCGAAGCGATCCCTCTCGACAACGCGCGCCGGCTCTCGATCATCGTCGACTACGGCTCGGCCGGGCCGGTGGGCGGCTCGGTCCTCTTTCATGATCCCGTCTTCACCAGGTGAGCCCGTGAACCGTTCGATCGTGTCGTTCGTGCTCCTCGTGCTGCTGCCGACCGCCGTGGCGCGGCCCGCGGTGGCCGACACGGTCGAGGCCTCCGTGCTCGCCGCCCAGCAGAGGCGGATCGACGTCATCGGCCACGCCATGCAGACGGCCGTTTCGATCTTCGCCGGCGAAGCCGGTGGCGGTTCGGGCGTGCTGATCTCGGCCGACGGCTACGCGATCACGAACTTTCACGTGGTCCAGCCCGCCGGCGTGGCGATGCGATGCGGCCTGGCCGATGGCAAACTCTACGACGCGGTGCTTGTGGGGCTCGATCCGACCGGCGACGTCGCGCTGGTGAAGCTTTTGGGACGGGAGGATTTCCCCCATGCGTCGTTGGCCGACAGCGATGCCGTGGAGGTTGGAGACTTTTGTTTCGCCGCGGGGAATCCGTTCCTGCTGGCCACGGACCTGCAGCCTTCGATCAGCGTCGGGATCGTGTCGGGCGTGCACCGGTATCAGTTTCCCGCCGGAACGATTCTCGAATACACCGATTGTCTGCAGGTCGATGCGGCCATCAATCCGGGCAACTCGGGGGGCGGCCTCTTCGACGCTGCCGGCAGGATCATCGGCATCAACGGGCGGGCATCGTTCGAGAAGCGTGGTCGCGTGAACGTGGGGGTCGGCTATGCGATCTCGGCCAACCAGTTGCGAAACTTCCTCGGGTTCTTGAAGGGCGGACGGCTCGTCGATCATGCCACACTCGGCGCGACCGTCGCCACCAGTGCCGATGGCCGTGTCGTCGTGTCGGACATCCTCGAGAATTCCGACGCATTCAGGCGGGGTCTGCGGTACGACGACGAGATTCTCGCCCTGGCGGGGCGGCCCGTGCGGACGGTCAACGCCTTCAAGAACATTCTCGGCACGCTCCCCGCCGGATGGCAGGTGCCGCTCGTGTATCGGCGGTCGGGCCGTCGCGTCGAGATGCTCGTGCGGCTGGCGGGTGTCCACTCGCCGGCACAACTCGCCAGGCTCGTCGCTCCGGAGGAGCGTGAACCACCTCGCGACGGAGGGGCCGCGAAGCCTCGGGAAACGCCTCCGCTCCCCGGGGTGATCCGCGGCCTGTACGAAGCCCGTCCGGGGTTCACCAACCATGTCTTCAATGTCGTCGAACGCGACCGAGTGGCGAAAGCGATCGAATCGCAGTCGGCCTCGCTTCGGGATTCCGGGCCCTGGGTACTGGCCGGCCCTCTGGCGGATGGCGGCGACTTCCGGATCGCGCTGTCCGACACCGAAGGGGTGATCGATCTTCCGACCGGCACCACGCGGGTCGATGCCGGCCGCGACCTCGACGCCACGCCCAATCCACCCGGCAGCGGCGGGATGCTGGCGGCGCTTCTGCTCTGGCGGCGTCTGACGAGGGAAGGGCCGGCGGCGGTCGGCCGCACGGAATACTGGGGCACGGTGCCCTTGCATGCCCATCGGGGGTCGCAGGTCGTGGCTGCCGATCATGGGGCGGATGGACAGGTTCCGCTGCTCGACGCGCTCACGATGTCGGTGGCCGCGGTCGAAGCCCGTTGCGTGGTCGATGATGCAGGCCGGATCGTCGCGATCGATCTGTGGGCCCAGCCCGATGCCGATCCGTGCGAGATCAGGTTTTCTGGCAGCCTCGCTGGTGATGCGCCTCCCGGAATGCCGTCTTTGATGGAAGTGCGGCATGGCGGCGATCTCTTCGGGGTCTTCCGGATCGAGTCGGCCATGTTCGACGCGAAGGATTCACCATGAGAGGAATGCGGCTGTCCGTGACGCGACCGCGGTGGGGAGCGATGGCCATGGCGGTCGCGTTCGCCTGCGGCCTCGGGGGGGCGATCTCGGCGGTCGCCCAGACACCGCGGCACACGATCGCCGATGCGTCCCGATGCGTCGTGAAGGTCTATGGGGCGGGCGGCCTTCGGGGGCTGGAATCGTACCAGACCGGCATCCTCGTCTCGCCCGAGGGCCATGTGCTCACCGTGATGAGCAGCGTGCTCGATGCCGACGGGATCGACTGCGTGCTCGACGATGGCACGCGCTATCGCGGCACGCTGCTCGGCGCCGATCCGCGAAGGCACCTGGCCTTGCTAGCGATTGGCGCGGCCGATCTTCCTTTCTTCGGGCTCGCGGAGGCCGAGCCGGTGGCGGTCGGCACTCGCGTGCTGGCCCTCTCGAATCTCTTCGGAGTCGCGGTGGGGGATGAGCGCGTGAGCGTCCAGCATGGCGTGGTGGCGGCCCGCGGCCCGATCGAGGCCCGCCGCGGCGCCTACGAGGTGCCGGTGGTGGGCGATGTCTACGTGCTCGATTGCACCACGAACAACCCAGGCTCGCAGGGAGGGGCGCTGATCGACTGGCGGGGCCGACTGATCGGGATGCTGGGCAAGGAACTTCGCGTGTCCTCCTCGGGCATCTGGCTCAGTTATGCGATTCCGACGGCTGAATTGGCTCGCGGGTATCGCGACATCGTCGGCGGCACGGTGACCGCGCCGCCGCTTCGGGATGCCGTGGGTTTCGATCCGGTTCAGCTGGGCATCGTTCTGGTGCCCGACCTGCTCGACAAGACACCGCCGTTCATCGAGTCGGTGATCTCCGGGTCGCCGGCGGCGCAGGCGGGGCTCGAGCCCGACGACCTCGTGATCGCCGTCGGTGGACGGAGCGTGCAGTCGCGGGTGGCGGTCCAGCAGGCCATCGGTGGGCTCGCCGATGGTGATCCGGTGAGGCTCTGGGTGGTGCGGGATGGCCGCGTGGTCGAGGTCGATCTCGGGCCCCGGCCGGCGGCGCGGGATACCGATCCTTCATCCAAGGAGGAACGCTGATGGGCCGCGTTGTCCTGAGCATGGTGGTGGCCATGGCGATTGGCTCGATGCTGCCGTCGAGACATGCCGCGTCGGCCACCGACGACGCCGTGGGGCTCGCGGAGCAGGAGGCCTTCCGCGTCGCCGTCGATCGCGTGGCCGACTCAGTGGTGCGGATCGAGCCTGCGGTCGCCTCGGCTTCGGCCCTCGGCACGGCAGCCGAAGCGACCCCGGCAAGCGGCCCATCGACCGGGCTGGTCGTCGGCGCGGAGGGATGGGTCCTCGGCACGGCCTTTGCGGTTCCCGATGATGTCGATCAGGCGATCGTCGTTCTCGCCGATTCCGCCAAGGGCACGACGTCGCGGCTGGCCGGCCGGGTCGTGGGCAGAGATCTCTCACGCGGGCTGGTGCTGCTCAAGGTGGAGCCCCCCGCGGCGCTCCCGGCCGTCACGGTGGCCATGCCTCGGGATGGCCTGGCCGTCGGCCAGTGGACGATCGCCGTCGGCCGGGGCTGGGACGCCGCGGTGCCCAACGTGGCGGTGGGCGTGCTCTCGGCCATGAGTCGCTGCTGGGGCAGGGCGGTTCAGACCGACGCGGCCGTTTCGCCGGCCAACTACGGCGGGCCGCTCATTGACATACGCGGTGGAGTGATCGGCGTGCTCGCACCGCTGCCGGCCGACACGGCTGGAATGCCCTTGGGGACGGAACTCTACGACTCCGGAATCGGCTTCGCCGTGCCCATGGAGGACATCCTGCGGGTGCTTCCCAAACTGCAGGCCGGCGAGAAACTCGTGCCCGGCGTGCTCGGCATCTCCTATCACTCGCGCGATCCGTTCACCGGCGCCGCGACCGTCGCCTCCAGTCGCCCTGGCTCACCGGCCGCCAAGGCGGGCATCCGCCCCGGCGACACGATCATCGCAGCCGATGGCAGACCGATCAGTCGGATCGCGGAACTACGCCATGTGCTCGTCCCGAAATATGCAGGCGACACGATACGGCTTGCCATCGAGCGAACGCGGCCCGAGGGGCAGCCGCAGCGGATCGAGATGGATGCCGAACTCACCGCTTCGCTGCCGCCCTGCCGGAGGGCGATCGTGGGCATCGTGCCCACGCGCGTGGCGGTCACGAACGACCGGGAGGACGAGGGGACTTCGTCGCCCGTCGTTGTCGAGTGGCTCTTGCCCGGCAGTCCCGCGGCGAAGGCCGGCATGGCGAGAGGCACGGTCGTGGAGACGGTGATCCCCCCGGGCGAAGCCGCTTCGCCAGTGCGTGTCGGATCGGCATCGTCTCTGGCGGGAGTGCTCGGTGGAGTCGAACCGGGCGAGGCGGTCACGCTCGTCGTGAAAACCGCCGACGGCAAAGAGACGCAGCATCGGCTCGAGACGGTCGCCCTGCCCGCCGAGGTGCCCCGCGATTCGGCGGCCCGGCCCGAGCCGTCCGACGCGGCGACGGTCGTGAAACTCGAGGCACCGGAGGTGGCGATGCCCCCATTGGCCGTAATCCCCTCCGGTGAGAAAACCGATCCGGTCGGCGTGCTCATCTATTTCGGGAGGCCGCATGGGCCGGTCGATGAAGCTGAAGTCGCCATGTGGAAGATGGCCGCCAACCGACACGGCGTGGCCGTGATCGTGCCCGGTTCGACCGATCCGCAGCGATGGGGACGTGAAGATTTCAGCATCGCGGCCCGCAGCGTCGATTCGCTCCGCAGCCGCCGGGCGATCGACCGGTCGCGACTGGCCGTGGCCGGCAGTGCCGCCGGGGGAGCCTTTGCCTGGCTGGCTGCCGAGGCGCTCGAGCCGGCGATCCGAGGCGTGGTGATGATCGATGCCACGCTGCCGCGGCAGGCGAAGGTCGAGCCGGCCGAGCCGGGGCGTTTTCGCTGGATTCTCTTCGCCGGTGCCGCGAACGACGGACGGCTGTCGCCGCTGATGGAGGCGGACCGCGCACGGCTGAGCGAGGCCGGGTATGACGTGGGCATCCTGCCACGCGACTCCGATGAGACCGTGCCCGTCGAAATGATCTGCCGTTTCGTGGAGGCGCTCGGCGTGCTCTGACGAGCGGCATGCCGTGGCCTTCATGCCAGGTCATGGCGCCGGCGTGGGGGACAATGCCGAGCGGCTGACGGCCGACCAGTAGCGGGAGAAGCGGCCGAGATCGCGAACCCGGGACCGGTCGCAGAACGGTGGCTCCTCGATGCTCACCACGGCGATTTCAGTCGCGATCGCCTCGGCGTCGGCACGCGTCCGCGGGCACGATGTGGCCGCGACGGCCACGTGGCTGCAGCCGCGGTCGCGTGCGATGACGGGCAGGGTGGATCGGGGGGAGCCGAGCACCACTTCGACGGTGCCGATCTCGGCAAGACAGTCGGCGACGAAGGCAAGCCGCTTGAGGGATGGCCGCTCGTTGTCCAGCCAGCACGGATCGAGGACGAAGAGCCGAGGGGCATCCGGATGTCGGGCCGCCGCGGGGCTCGTGGCCGCGAGCGAATCGAGCGTGAGCCAGACGAGTGGCCGGCCCGATGGGTCGAGCACGCCCGGTCGCCACGGCGGGGCAGGGGGGATTCGGAGTGGCGGTCGGAGCGGGGGTGCTCCAGCATCGATGAAACAACGCTGCGCGAGATCGTCGTAGGAGCCCTCCACATCGCATGAGCCGAGCAGCGGGCAGGCGACGCAGTGTTCGTGGTCCGTGAATCGCTCGAGGTTCTCGCGGTTGAAAAGATATGGCTTGGCGGAGAATGTTCCGGCGACCCACTGCCAGGAGAGATGGTTGCTCGCTGGATCGCCATCGACCAGGTGCGAGAGGAACCAATCGGCCCCGGCCTGCCAGCGGATGCCTCGGACATGCACGAGCCACGATGCGAGCCACATCCGCTCGTGGTTGTGCAGCCAGCCCGAGTCGTGGAGCCGTCGGATGAAAGCGTCGATGCACACCATGCCGGTGCGGGCTTCGAGGACATCGCGAGGCATGGTATCGAGCCGTTCGGCATGCCGTGCCCGGGCCGCGGGCGGTTCGATGTCATCGCGGATCCGAGACCCGATGGAAGCCTGCACCTGTCGCCAATAGTCGCGCCAGCCAAGTTCCGAGATCAGTGTGTCGGCATCACCCGGGCGGCTCGCGCGGGCCAACGCCGCATCCCGGACCTCCGCGAGTGAGAGCACGCCATGCCGCAGCCATGGCGAGAGCCGTGTGACGGCACCGCCGACATGGTTTCGCGTGCGGGCATAGGCTGCTGGATCGACGGAGGCGAGCCGCTCCAGGGCTGCGGAGCGACCGCCTCGAAAGGCGAGACCGCGTGCCGCGGACACCGTGTCGTGGGTGAGGCTCGTCGGCACGAGTGCACCGAGCCGGGCGATCCGCTCATCGCGGTCGAGCGACAGGATGTGGGTGAGCGAATGCATCGCAAGCGATCTCGATGGGTTTGCGAGTGGTGCCTGGCTGACGGTGGCCGCATTGTGGCCGCCGGCGGCCACATGGGGGAGTCTGCCGGTTTCGTGGGCATCCCGCTGCTCACAAAGGGCGCGGCGAATCGGCAGCGCGGGAGAGACTGCGTTGAGCAGGGGCTGAAATCACGGTGTTTTTCAAAGGACTCGCTTCGGCACGGAGTTTGCAAATGAAGGGATTATTCGAGTCGCATGCTCCCGCGGTGGGTGACGTGCGGACCGACGCGAACCTTCAAGGATGCCCCAACGGCTTGGGTGGGCACTCCGCCTCGCTCGCCCAAGCCGGGGCATGCCGCGTTCGCCTTCCATGGTGGGCCGGCGAAGGACTGCCCACGCCCCGTCGCCGGATGTTCGCTTCGGGCATCGTGCCCTCCGCTCACTCGATGCTGCCTTCGCTCCGCCTTCCATGGCTGCGCTTGGCAGCAACGCCGGCTCACGGGGCATGGGCAGTCCTTCGCCTCCGGCTTTCAGATCAGGGGACGACGTTCATTTGTGATTCGGTCGGCCGGCGCGTACAACACGGTTGTTTTCTCACCACGGAAAAGGCGGTTTCGTGAAACTCATCATCGCGATCATCCAGCCCAACAAGCTGGAAAGCGTGAAGCAGGCACTCTCCGAGGTGGAGGTGTTCCGGCTCACGGTGCTCGATGTGCAGGGCTTCGGCCGTCAACGCGGGCATTCCGAAACCTACCGGGGCCACGAGATCGCCGTGAATCTGCTTCGGAAGGTGCAGCTGCAGATCGCGGTCAACGACGATTTCGTCGAGCCGACGATCGATGCCATCGTGAAGGGTGGGCGTTCCGGCGAGAGCGGTGAGATTGGTGACGGCAAGATCTTCGTGCTTCCGATGGATGAGTGCGTCCGCATCCGCACGGGCGAGCGTGGCAACGAGGCGATATGACCGTACGCCACCCACGTCACGGCCGCTGCGGGTGAAGCCGCGGTTGGGGACGGCCCAGGGCGAATCGGTTGATCGCGGCGAGAAAAGCCTTGGCCGAGGCCTCGAGTGAATCCGTCGAGACGCCGCGGCCCCGCTGCTGCTGGCCGGCATGCTCGAGTTCCACCGTCACCTCGGCCTGCGCATCCTTGCCGACCGTCACCGCCTGCACCCGGAAATCGCGGCAGGCGGTCGCGATCCCGGTCAGTTTCTCGATCGCCAGAAAGATGCCGTCGATCGGTCCGTCGCCCGCCGTGATCGTCTCCGAACGCGGCTGTCCGTCGTGCAGGACCCGCAGCGTCACCTGCGGCGCCGAGCCGCTCATGCAGGTGAGCGTGTAGCCGTCATACACGAACTGCTCCGGCAACGTCGCGAATTGCTGCTCGCAGAGGGCCGCGATGTCGCCGTCGTAGATCTCCTTCTTGCGATCGGCCAGCACCTTGAACCGTTCGAAGACCTCCTGCAGTTGTTCTCCCGAGAGCTGGTAGCCAAGGGCCTTGGCCCGATCGGCGAGCGCCGCACGACCGCTGTGCTTGCCCAGGACGAGGTCGGTCCGTTCGAGCCCAACGTCTTCCGGACGCATGATCTCGTAGGTGCTCCGCTCCTTGAGCATGCCGTCTTGATGGATGCCTGCCTCATGGGCAAAGGCATTGCGGCCCACGATCGCCTTGTTGCGGGGCACCTGGATGCCCGTGATCGTGGATACCAGCCGGCTCGTGGGGACGAGCTTCTGGGTCACGATCCCGGTGTCGATGTTGTAGTAGTCTTTTCTGGTGCGGAGGGCCATGACCACCTCCTCCAGGGAACAGTTACCGGCGCGTTCGCCGATGCCGTTGATCGTGCATTCGATCTGGCCGGCGCCGGCCTCCACCGCCGCGAGGCTGTTGGCGACGGCGAGCCCGAGGTCGTCGTGGCAGTGCACACTGATCACGGCCTTGTCGATGTTGGGAACACGGCTCCGCAGGCTCGCGATCACATGGTGCATCTGGGTCGGCGTGGCGTAGCCGACGGTGTCGGGAATGTTCACCGTCGTCGCACCGGCGGCGATCACCGCCTCGACGACCCGGCAGAGAAAATCGATCTCGGTGCGTGCGGCATCCTCGGGCAAAAACTCGATGTCGGCACAGAGCGCCCGGGCCCGTGTCACACCGGCGACGGCGCGGGCGAGCACCTCATCCTCATTCATGCGCAGCTTGAACTCGCGATGGATCGAGCTGGTGGCGAGGAAGACATGGATGCGAGGCTGACGGGCCTTCCGGAGGGCCTCCCAGGCCCGGTCGATATCGGCATCGTTGCAGCGGGCAAGGCCGCAGACGGTGGCGCCATCGACGGTGGCCGCGATATCACGGACGCTTTCGAAGTCGCCCGGCGAGGCGATCGGGAACCCGGCCTCGATAATGTCCACTCCGAGGGTCGCCAGCGCCTGGGCGATCTCCAGTTTCTCGGTGAGGTTCATGCTCGCGCCAGGCGACTGCTCGCCGTCTCGGAGCGTGGTGTCGAAGATGCGCACGGTGCGTGGGATCGTCATCGCTTCTGCATGCCGAAGGGGAAAGGGGGCGGTGTCGGTGCCGACCGATTCCGGTATCGTAGCAAGCCTCCGCCCGAGCGCCCCGCCATCGTGAAACGCCGAGGGTTTCTCGCTGCGATGGTCGCCGAATCCTGCGGCGGCCGGCTTATTCCACAGTCTGCTAAACTTTCCGACGATCGGGACTTCAATTGGACGAGTCGGAACCATGCGTATGACCCTCGGTGAATTCCAGGCCTTGATCCGTCGCATGTACCACGAGAAAGACGCCGCCCGCGGCGTCGAGGGGACGTTCATGTGGCTCACGGAGGAGATCGGCGAACTCGCCACGGCGCTGCGGAGCGGCACCCACGAGGAGCGTGCCATGGAATTCGCCGACGTGCTCGCGTGGCTGGCGACGATCGCCAACGTCGTGGACGTCGATCTCGAGGAGGCGATCGCGCGGAAGTATGGACGGGGCTGCCCGGGCTGCGGCCGCCTCGCCTGCACCTGCCCCGACGCAGAGAAGCCATGAGCCGATTCGGCCACGGGTCTGCTTTCCGTTTCGCGATCGCAGCAGCCGCGGTCATCGGCGCCGTCGTCGGCGCGACCGGCGCGGAGGTGCTGCAGGTCGGGTTCGACGGCGTTTATCGCACCGGCTCTTGGACGCCACTGGTCATCGATACCGGCGGTGAAGCGGCCGAATTCTTCGCGAGTGTCGAAGATCCCGACGGGCAGTGGGTGACCACTCCGCCGGCACGTGTCACAGTCTCGACCGATGGTCGGAGTGTCGCCAGGTTCTGTGTGCGATTCGGTCGTCCCACGGGCCGCGTGCTCCTGCACCGCGATCGATCGACGGCCGGCGTGCCACCGCTTACCCTGCCGCCACCGATTCCATCGACCGACACGCTCTATCTCGTCTTCGGCGACCTGGTCGGCATCGATCGGGCAGCACGGCTCATGGCGCGAGAAGACGGCTCCCGTCCGAGAATCGTGATGGCGCCGCGTGGCGGCCGCTCGCCGGCCACCACGGAGCCGATCGCGGTCTCACCCCGCGATCTCGATGGCGCCGATGTCATTCTTGCCTGCGGCCGCGACATGCTCGGCCGTGATCCGGCGATGATCTCGGCCATCGACGGCTGGGTGCGCCGCGGCGGTCGGCTCGTTTTCATGGCCGGCAACTCGGCGGCTGACGTCGCCTCAGCCGGCGGGCCGGCTGCCGACTGGCTTCCCGGCCGCGTGGGCCGAATGGCGCCGCTGCGACGGTCGGCTCCGGTCGAGGTCTTCGCGCGATCGACCCGGCCGATGGATCGGTCGCTGCTGACGGGCCTCGAGGTGCCGGTCTTCGAGGATGCCGCGAGGCTCGACGGCATGATCGCGGCCTTCGAGGGGGCCCGGCAGTCGGATTTGCCGCTCGTGGTTCGGCGTGGGCACGGGCTTGGCACGATCACCTGGATCGGGATCGATCTCGATCAGGCCGGATTCAACGCATGGCCCGGCACCGATACGCTCCTGGTCGAACTGCTCGGCGGCGCGCCGAAAAAACGCGGAGGCAGGGAAGGGGAGACCAGCCGTCTCACGCTCGACCTGGCCGGCCAGCTGCGTCGGGCGATCGACCAGTTTCCCGGGATCGGACCGGTTCCCTTCTCGATGATCGCCCTGCTTGGCGGGCTCTCGATCGCCTCGCTCTATCCTGTCACGTGGTGGATCGTGCGCCAGGCCGCGCCATCGGCAGCATGGATCGCGCTGCCGCTCATGGCGGCGGCGATGGCCGGTGCGGTCTGGCAGGCGGGGCGACGCTGGCATGGCGACGCATGGCACCTCTCGAAGGCGTCGGTGATCGACATCGATGCCGTCGGCGGATTGGCACGAGGCACGTCGTGGGTAGGCGTCTGGTCGCCCGTGAACGCTGTGATCGACGTGGCGGGGCGGCCGGCCGACGCCTTGAAACTCGACGATACCGATGCCGTCATCTCGTGGTATGCCGACACCGGCCGGGGACTCGGCGCCACGGACGCCCCGGTGGCCCATCCCTCGCTGGCCGCGGCCGACTATGCCCGCGGTGCGACCGCGGCGACGCTCGTGGGCGTGCCGATCGCCGCCTCGTCGAGCCGGCTCTTCGAGGCCGACTGGGTGGGCCGCACGGCCGCCCCGATCGCCATGGCGGATCTTGTGATCGAGGCACAGGGGACGCTTCGCGGCACGATCGTCCACCATCTGCCGTTCCCCCTGGAGCGTTGCGTGCTGGCCCATGCCGGCTGGCTTTACGACGTGGGTCGTCTCGAGCCGGGCCGTCCCTACGACCCGTCGGCCGGCCGTGGTCCCCGATCGCTCGCCTCGGCGCTGACCCGCCGCACCCAGAAGCAGGACCGTGACGTGGTCGCCCGATGGGAGACGTCCACCACCGACATCGCTCAGATTCTGGAGATCGCCGGCTTCCACGAGGCGGCCGGCGGCAGTGGCTACACATCGCTCGAATCCGGGCGACTGGGCCGGCTCGATCTCTCGACGCAGTTGGAGATCGGCCGGGCCGTTCTCGTCGGCTTCGGCCCCGAGGGCACCGCATGGTCGTTCGGTGACCGTGCGCACGGCGAGGCCGCGGCACCATCGGCAGGGCCGACGATGTGGCGTATTCTCATGAGGCTCCGAACGGGCGTGGAGGCGGAACGACCATGATCGAAACCATCGACCTCACGAAGAAGTACGGCGACTTCTTCGCGCTGGAATCGCTCGATCTCAAGCTGGAGAAGGGGGACCTCTTCGGGTTCATCGGCCCCAACGGCGCCGGCAAGACGACCACGATCCGAATCCTCTCGACGCTCCTCATGCCGACCTGGGGCGAGGCCTATGTCTGCGGGTACTCCATCTACACGCATCCTCGCGAGATTCGTCGGAGCATCGGCTACATGCCCGATATCTTCGGCGTCTACGACGACATGCGGGTGATCGAATATCTGGAGTTCTTCGCAGCCGCCTACCGGATCCACGGCGCCGAGCGCCGGCGCGTGGCCGAGCGATCGCTCGAGCTGGTCGATCTGGTGCCCAAGCGTGACGAACTCGTGACGAGCTTGTCGCGGGGCATGACACAGCGACTGGGGCTTGCCCGGGTGCTGCTGCACGATCCGCAGGTGCTGCTCCTCGACGAGCCCGCCAGCGGCCTCGACCCCCGGGCCCGCATCGAGATGCGGAACCTGCTTCGGCGGCTCCAGGGGATGGGCAAGACCGTGCTCGTCTCCAGTCATATCCTTCCGGAGCTTGCCGACATCTGCAATCGCGTCGGCATCATCGAACATGGCCGACTCCTCGCTTGTGGCGACGTGCAGGATCTGCTCGCCCAGGTCCGTGGCCGGCCGGTGATCCGCATCCGGGTGGTGGGGCCGCCTGAGGCCGCAGCGGGCGTGCTCGAGTCGGCCCCCGAGGCGGCGGGAGTCACCGTTCGCGACGGCGAGGTCGTGGTGGCCATCGCCGACGGGGTGACCGACCATTCCCCGCTCATCGAGCGGCTCGTCGCTGCCGGTCAGAAACTGCTCACGGTTCGCGAGCAGGAGGTGAATCTCGAGACGGCGTTCCTCGAACTGACCCGTGGAGGCCTCGCCCGCCCGCCCGCCGCCGCCGCGGCTTCCAGGAGGGATTCATGAACGGTCGAAAAGCATGGTTCGTGAGCCTCGCTTCGACAGTGGCCTCGGCGATGGTCACGGCCTGCTTGGCGGCAGGGCCCGAGGTCGTGCCGCCTCCTTCGTCGGCTGCAGATTCGGATTCAGATTCGGATTCGGGGGGGCTGGAATCGCCCGGGGCGAAGCTGGGCTACGCGGTCGGCCTGCGGATCGGCAGCCGCATCGCCGCCGATTTCAAGGCCGAACACCCCGACATGCCGCGTGGGGCGCTGGCACGCGGTCTTGCCGACGCGGTGCGGGGCAAGCCGCCCGCGATTCCAGACGAAGACATTCAGCAGGCTCTGCAGCAGTTCGACGCCATGATGGAACGGCGGGGCGAGGAGTTCGCCAAGCGAATGGAGGCGGCGGCCAAGGCCAACCTCGACAAGGCGAAGGAATTTCTGCGTGGCAATGCTTCCAAGACCGGTATCGTCGCCCTTCCCAGCGGATTGCAGTATCAGGTGCTGCGGGAGGGCACGGGGCCGCGGCCGACGCCCGACGACGTCGTGGCGACGTGGTATCGCGGCACGCACCTCGATGGCACCGAGTTCGACGCCACCGATCCCAAGGGGGAGCCGGCGACCTTTCCGGTGCGGGGCGTGGTGCCCGGCTGGCAGGAGGCATTGCCGCTGATGAAGGTGGGATCGAAGTGGCGTCTCTTCGTGCCGCCGGAACTTGGCTACGGGGAGGAAGGCTCGCCTCCGGTGATCGAGCCAAACGAGCTGCTGGTATTCGAGATCGAACTGGTGCGGATCGTTCCGCGAAAGTGATGTCTGGGCGTGCGGCCGGCATGATCCTGGTGGCGGTGCTCGCGGCGTCGGATGCAACTGCCGCCCAGACCGATTCCTACGCGCCGGCCCGCGAGCGGATGGTTCGCGACGACATCGCGGCGGGGGGCGTGACCGATCCGCGGGTGCTCGAGAGCATGCGGCTCACTCCCCGGCACGAATTCGTTCCGATGTCGCAGCGGGCGATGGCCTACTTCGATATGTCGTTGCCGATCGGCGAATCGCAGACGATCTCCGGGCCGTTCGTCGTCGCCTCGATGACGGAGAAGCTCGAGCCGAAGCCGACCGATCGGGTCCTCGAAATCGGGACGGGGAGCGGCTACCAGGCGGCCGTGCTCTCGCCGCTGGTGGGCACGGTCTACTCGATCGAGATCCATCGAGAACTCGGGGAGCGGGCGGCCAAGACGCTCAAGCGACTCGGATATCGCAACGTGGTGACCAAGATCGGCGATGGATTCGCCGGCTGGCCCGAGCATGCGCCGTTCGACA
>JBJTOU010000203.1:0-3876 GCA_046074725.1 Planctomycetia bacterium | reverse complement strand
CCTCGGCGGGCAGTGCCTGGAACGACTGCGGCACGACACTCGGCAACGAATCGGGATCAGCCTCATACACCGCCCGAACAGCCGACGGCGGCTCGAAGAGCCTCCACTCCTCAGCCCTCGCACACGCAGGCAGAAGGAGCGAGACAATAAGGAGAATGAAACCGGCGAATGACGGCTGGAAGGCAGGCGTACCTACTTCACCTTGATCTTCGGCGGCTTGGGGGCTTCGGGGTTTTTCTTGATCGGCGACATTTCCGGTGGGAAGCCGTTGAGCCGCCGCCATATCTCGAAGCCAAGCGACACACGATTGAGGAACACCCAGCCGACGGCCTGGTTTCCCTGCCGCAGAAACTGCTGATCGGGCCACATCTCGCCCGGCCACATCTCGTTGGGCTCGACGAGTACGCGAAACTTGCCCGTCGCGCCACTCGCCGGATCGACCTGCCTCACCTTCCCGCCGAAGGTGCCGATCGAAAGCTCCGGAAAGGCCGAGAACTGAACCGCCGGCCAGCCCTCGAACTGAATCCGCACTTCCGGCATCGCCCCGGTGCGTTCCGCGAACCCGAGCACCAGCGGTGCATCGAGGCCGTTGAGGAAGAGCTCCACGACGCGGTCGGCGGTGTCGGGCACGATGGTGCACAGCTCGTCGCCTTCCTTTACGTATTGCCCACCCTGGCCGACGTTCGCCTCCACGCGGTAGACGACGCCATCGCAGGGAGCCACGACGAGCCGGGCCTTGAACCGTTCGATGCGGTTGTCGATCTCCTGAAGCTCGCGCTGAATCGAGAAGAGGTTCTGCTCGCTCTTGCGCAGGTTGCTGCGGGCGACGGCGACGGCCGACATGCCGGCGGCATCGGCCTGGAGCACGAGAGCTTCCTGCGTGAGCAGGGCGGCCTTGGCCCGCTGGATCTCGGCAGTGGCCTTTTCGGTGTCGGTGCCGGCCCGATCGGCCCGCATCTTCGCCTCATCGCGATTGATTTTGCTTTCGAGGCCGCCGAAGGTCGGGTTGCTGAAAAGATCCTCGAACATCGCAGAGCGGCTGCGCTCGAACGACTGCGCGAACTCCGCGTTGGCGCGAACCTGCTCCGCAACGTCGATCGACTTTTTGGCCGCATCACGATTCGCCTTCGCCGCCTCGACGGCCGCCTCACGGGCCGATTCCTGGGCATCGGCGGCGGCCTTCTGCTCCGCCACCTCCTGCTCCGCCGCCACCAGCCGCTCCGACAGGAACTGCCGCTGCGCCTCGAGCCTTGCCTCGAGCTCAGGATCGTTGTCTTCGATATCGACCAGCGGATCGTTCATCTTCACGCGGCTTCCCTCGACCACGTGCCAGGTTCGAACCTGGCCCGAAACCCGTGCCGTGATCACCTGCATCCGCTCGACTGGGGAAAATGCGACGACCGTTCCCCGCCCCATCACGGTCTGCTGCCAAGGCACGAAGACCAGGAGGAATGGCGTGGCGAGGAAGAGCAGGAAAAGGAGGCGAGCCAGCCAGCGGACCGGCCGCGGCGTGGAGACGTTGCGCATCAGGCGTTCGTAGGATGGCGAATCGCTCATGACCAGGCCACCGTGGAATCGCAGCAGGACGTGATGACATCGCGGGCCGTGACGACGACGAGCGTCCATGGATTTTCGCGCACGAAGAGCGACGCGACGAGCTCCGGACAGTCGTGCATGTCGAGGCCGTCGAGCACGCCGTCGATCAGAAGCAGCCGTGGCTTGCCCGCGATCGCGCGGGCGATCGAGAGCCGCACGATCTCATTGGTCGAAAGCGGCAGCCCGTCGCTGGCAAGGGGCGTGGCGATGCCCTGGGGCAGTCGGGCGATCCGGTCGTGGAGGCCGACCTTCTCCAGGGCCTCGCGGACGTCGGTCGCCGTCAGTTCATCGCGGCCCACGCGGATGTTCTCGGCGACGGTGCCTGCAAACGTCTCGGCCTTGCCCACCAGAGCGATCCGCAGCCGCGTGGCGGCGCGGTCGAGCGAGCGGGCATCGATGCCGTCGAATTCAAGCAGGCCCTTGCGGGGCACCCGCAGAAGCGCGAGCGTTTCGAGGAGAAACGTCTTGCCGCAGCCCGAGCCTCCCACGACGGCGATCCGCTGGCCGGGCTCGGCGTCGAGCCGCTTGATGCGGTCGTCGCTATGGATCTCCGCCGCCACCCGCATCGGGGTGTCGCGATCGGGCAGCCGCTCGCCCCCCTCGGGCTCCAGGGGCAGCTCGTCGATGACGCCGAGCTTGTCGAGCGAGGCCTGGAGGTCGTAGAAGATTTCGAGGTATTTGCCGCTCTTGGAGAGCGCCGAAAGCACGAGCGTGACGATCAGTTCCCCGGCGACAAGCTGGCCGAGCGTGAGCTGGCGGCTGATGACGAGCCAGCCGCCGAGGCCCAAAAGCACGGTGCTGGCGACCGCTTCCAAGAGCAACGCGAAGATCGTCTGCCGCCAGACGATCCGAAAATGAGTCCGCCGAGTGTCGATGTAGCGGGCCGTCAGTTCGTTGGCCCGCTCGATCGCCACGCTTCCGCCCCGGCCGAACCGGAACGTATGCGGGCACTTGGCGATCTCTTCGAGCCAACCCGCCACGTCGAACTTGGCATAGCTCTCGGTGATCGCCGTCCGCACGCCCCCGAGACCGAGCACGCCCAGGAGAAAGACGACGAGAAAGACCATGACCAGGGCGAAGGTGAGCAGATACGGATGGTAGAACGAGAGCACGGCCATGCCGACGATCGTGGTCATCACCACGGCCGTGCCCTCGACGAGCAGCGTGGCCAGGGCCTTCTGCTCGGAAGCCACCTCGAAGAACCGATTGACGATGTCGGTCGGGTTGCGGCCGTCGAACGACTCGATCTCGGCCTGGGCGAACCGCACCGCGAAGTCATGGGCGGTGCGGGCGAAGATCCGCCGCTGCAGGTATTCGACCACGACCACCTGCATCGCCCGAAGCACGGCGGCGAAGCAGAGGAATCCGAGCATCACGACGGCCAGCACGATCACGGGCCACAAGAGCACGCCAAACGCGACGACGTTGACGAGGGCCTCGATCGCGGCCGGCGTGACGATCGAGAGAAGCCCAACGCCGAGCGCGAAAGCGAGAATCATCATCACGTCGCGGCGCTCGAGCCGCAGGATCGCCATCAGGCGGGCCCAAGGGCCCTTCTTGGCGGGATGGCCGTGATGATGAGCGTCGTGTGCCATGGTTCGAGGACGGTATCGTGACGAACGGCCGCCCGGGGAGCCATGCCAAAATGCCCAACCCTCCCGATCGCCGGGCCGCTACGAGCCGGGGAGCGTCGCTCGCCCGAGGGTGGCGAGGAGGCTGAGATCCGCAGGCCTGGGATGGCGGCCGGCTGAACGAGCGAGGGCCAGGCGGCACCAGCAGTGGCCGGCGAGTAGCGAGAGATCATCGCCGAGCATGTCGGCCCTGTGGGCCACGGCGATGATGCCGATGAGCCCACGGACGGCCGCAGCCAGCTGCCCGACAAAGAGTTGGCGATCGGCAAGGCTTCGGCCGTGCATGCGAATCGCGCGATCGATCCGCACGGCCATCCTCGCGAGCTGTCGCCGGGCGTCGCGGGCATGACCGCGCAGTTCGCGGTCGAGAATGCCACGGACATCGCGCGAGGCCGGCGCGGCCATGCGGGAGACACGCCACGCGAGCCACTGCATTGCCGAGCGGCTTTCGGCGCTCGCCAGGGGATGATGCTTCGCGAGACCCTTGAAGAGCGCGAGGCCGAGCAGATCGCTTTCTCCCTCGTAAATCGTCACGGCAAAGTGATCGTGGAACGAGTCGCCAAGCGGATGGCCCACCAGGAACGCCCGGCCACCATGCACGCCCAACGCGTCGACCGCCGCCTCCCTGACGCATTCACTCGCGGTGACC
>JBJTOU010000202.1:0-2638 GCA_046074725.1 Planctomycetia bacterium | reverse complement strand
CAAGTCGCTCGCCGCACAACGAGCCCATGAGGCGGGAATATCGTCATCGACTGGAGAAAAATTTTGGGTCCCGAAAAAACTCGCGGTTAAAACGACTGTCGCGATTTAAGCGGCTTCTCTGACTGAGAAAACCCTAACAGCACGCTCCGCGATACGGGCGAAGCCGCGAGACTCGCGTCGGCCTCACGCCATCCACGACCGATCGATTCCCCAGCCGGAATGCCGCTCGCCCGCGCCCGGCGGCGCCTCGCGCGGCCCGTCTCGAAACGGCTCACCCCATTGCCGTTCCCACCGATTTTCCCACTGTCGTTCCCACCGCCGCTCGCGTTCCGGCGACAGCGGCGGCGCGGACTGCCACTTGGGCCGCAGGGATTCCACCACGCGATACATCGTGGTCGCCAAGGGGCGGATGGTTCCGGCCAACTCTTCGATATGCTCGACAGGCGGGGATTCCGAGGCCGCCAAGGAATATCCGACACGGGCCACCCAGTGAAACTCCCAAGCCGACAATTCGGACTTGGCCACTTCCCGGCCGCC
Organism: Planctomycetia bacterium; assembly: GCA_046074725.1. Classification (GTDB taxonomy): domain Bacteria; phylum Planctomycetota; class Planctomycetia; order Pirellulales; family UBA1268; genus CACORA01. The sequence continues at coordinate 2,101 of JBJTOU010000202.1, read as the reverse complement.
TTCGACATACGCTGGGGAACGCACCGGCGCGACATTCGTCGCCAACCAGCGGCCGCTCGCCGCCGACCACTCGGCGACCGTGGACCGCCACCCCCCACGCGACTCCAAAGCTGACGACTCCCCGTGCGGCGAGTGTGGAACGGCGATCAGCGAGACAATCAGAATCGCCGCCGACAACGCCGCCGTGGCCGCGACCGCGGACCATCCCCGCTCGTGCGGAGCCGATCGATTGTGCCGCTCGACCTCCCGCGCAGCCGGGCCAGCGGAAACCGTCCGCGACACCCCATCATGGTCGTGTGTCCAGAAACAATGGAGCGTCCCGAACATGATCCGCTGGGCTTCGAGCCATTCGCCGCAATCACTGCACTCGTCCGCATGACTAGCCAGCACATCGTCGGCGATCGGGTCGCGACGCGCGTCCAACTCGGCTTGCCAGCGTTGCTCGAACCAATCACAGGGCATGGTCGCCTCCCGCAGCCAGCGGCGCACGCGAGTTCGCGATCACCTGTGTCAGATCGCGACGGGCTCGATGCACCCAGGTTTTCACTGTCCCCAACGGCACTCCCAGCCGCTCCGCGATCTCGGCATAGCTAAGGTTGTCCACATGAAACAGCACGAAGGCGTCGCGGTACTCGGCCCGCAGCGACTTCATGGCCGCTTTGAGCATGACTTGCCATTCTTCCGCCAAATCCATACGCTCGGGCGGCGCGGCGGGGTGTTCGAGCAATGTGGCCGCCGTCGGGCGACGCCGTCGGGCCGCGAGCGCCGTGCGACAGCGATTGTTGGCGATCGCCAACAGCCAAGGCTCAAATTCGCGGGATTCGTCAAACTGAGGCAAATACCGACAGGCCCGCGCCAGCGTTTCCTGGGCGGCGTCTTCCGCGTCCTGCCGTTGCCGCAAAAAGCGGAAACAAAACGCCAAAACCCGATCGCGGTAGTACGCCACCAAATCGCTAAACGCCGCCTGCTCGCCCTGCCGACAACGGCGAACAAGTTGCGCCGGATCGACCGGTTGCCATTCGGAAGGCGGCCATGCTGGCGACAGCCGCTCGGACAACAGCCGCTCAGGCGACGGAAACTGTGCGTCCTCGCCCACGCGTCACCGACGATTGAAGAATTTTTTCAGCGCGTCCGCCGCCGCCTCGCGGGAGTTCGCGGTGGTGTTTTCCACCTTCGGCTGAAGCTTGCCGACTTCCTGCCGCTTCAGCTCTTCCAATTTTTGGGCGGCCGGCGACAGCGGATCCACCGGCTTCTTATCGCCCTCGCCGGGCTTGTCGTCGACCTTGGTCGCCTCTTGGCCGCCCGACGCGGTCAATTCCAAACGGTCGGTCTTTTCCAGCTTGAACTGCCGGGTCTCGGCGTCGGCCATCGGTCGAGCCGTCTCCACCGCGGTCGGTTCATCGAGCCACGAGCTCACGTCGGCATCGCCGAAGCTGCTGTCACCCGAACGCAACGCGACGTCCTTGACGCCCGTCACCTTGGGACGCTTTTCGCCCGTAATTCCCACTTCGATCGCGACTTCGAATTCGAGCGGCCCGACCTTCAGATGATCGCCGAACCGCAACACGCGGTCGCCGACAATCCGATCGCCGTTGACGTACGTGCCGTTCTTGCTGCCCAAATCCCGCGCGATCAATTGCGAGTCGGCGATCACCAGCTCGCAGTGTCGCCGACTGATCGCGTCGCTCTTGGGACGCAACTGGCAATCATCCTGCCGTCCAATCACGAACGGAGTTTGAACGATCTTGATTTCCTTGCCGGCGCTAGGGCCGTGCATCACTTTGAGTCTCACCAACATGGCGCGCCTCGCGGATTCCTCGCCAGAACATCCAGTCCGCCTGAAACACTGCGATATTGTTCCCGAAGATACCATGAGTGGGTAGGCACCGTCAAAAAAGTTCTGGGGTTTTGATGGCTAGTTGCTAGTTGCTAGTTGCTAGTTGCTAGTTGCTAGTTGCTAGTTGCTAGTTGCTAGTTGCGGGCAGCGGGCAGCGGGCAGCGGGCAGCGGGCAGTGGGCAGTGGGCAGTGGGCAGTTGCTGACCGCTGACTGCTGACCGCTGATCTCGAGGGCCCGACGCGCGAGCGGCTATGGCCGCCGCC
>JBJTOU010000201.1:0-24713 GCA_046074725.1 Planctomycetia bacterium | reverse complement strand
CTCCGACGACGAGAAGCTCCACGGTGCCAAGGCCCATGATCGCGAATGGGGCGAAGAAAGCTTGATGCACGGCACAAGACTCCATGAAGTGGCAGACGAGAGCGAACTCAAAGCAAGTCTAACGTTGGTCAATGGAGGGTCAAATTTTGCCTGCTTCGGCTTCCGCGAGGCTCGCCGGGAGGGCGAGCCATCGCGGCTCGAGGCAAACTTGGCTTGCCTCGCAGCCGCGGAAGCCTGCGGGGGCCATGGATGGCGCTCGCTTTCGCGCCTCAGCATCCCTTCGGGCCTGCTTCGGCTTCCGCGAGGCTCGCCTGGAGGGCGAGCCATCGCGGCTCGAGGCAACCTTGGCTTGCCTCGCAGCCGCGGAAGCCTGCGGGGGCCATGGATGGCCCCGCAGGCGCTATATTCTAGAACGACGAGAACGACTCGAACTCGTCGTAGGGACGGTGCTCGAGATTCACGAACCGCGTGTAGTCGTGCTGCCAGAGCAGCTTCACGTCGCCGATGGGGCCGTTTCGCTGCTTGGCGATGATGATCTCCGCCTGCCCCTTCACCCGCTCACGATCCTCGTCGTTCGACTGGTAATATTCCTCGCGATGCACGAACATCACGACGTCGGCATCCTGCTCGATGGCCCCCGACTCGCGAAGGTGGTTGAGACGCGGACGGTTGTCGCGAGAGACCTCCGCCTGCCGATTGAGCTGGGCCAGGCACAGAACCGGAATGTCGAGTTCTCGTGACATCGTCTTCAGCCGTCGGGCGATCTTGGCCACCTGCTCCTGCCGCGGATCGCGAGGGTTGTCCGGCTCGATGAGCTGGAGGTAATCGATCACGACGAGAGAGAGGCCGTGCTTTCGCTTCAAGCGGCGGGCCACGGCGGCGATCTCGGTGAGCGTGCGGCTCGGAGTGTCGTCGATATAGAGCGGGGCCGCGCTGATCTCGGCCGACTTCTGCACGAGTCGGCGGCGATCCTCCTGTGAGATGGTGCCGTTGCGCAGCCGATGGCCGTTGACCTGCGCCGCCGAACAGAGGAGCCGGTCAGCCAGTTCGAGGCTTGCCATTTCCAGGCTCACGAACAGAGCCGGCTGCTTGAGATCAATCGACACGTGCTCCGCGATGTTCATCGCGAAAGCCGTCTTGCCCATACTCGGGCGTGCCGCCAGGATGATCAATTCAGAGTTGTGCAGGCCGCCACAGAGCGTGTCGAGGTCGGTGAAGCCCGTTTCGACGCCACCGAGCGCGTGCTCGTGCTTCATGCGGGCATCCATCCGCACCATCACCTCTTCGAGCACCGATTCGATCGGTCTCGCCTCGGCCGAGCTGCGGTGTTCGAGGATGGAAAAAATCTTCGACTCGGCGCGGGCCACGAGTTCCCGCGGCTCATCGACGGCGTCGTATGCATCGCGGAGGATGTCGGTGCTTGCGTCGATCAGCGACCGCAGCATCGCCTTGTCGCGGACGATCTGGCCGTAGTGCGTGGCATGGGCGGCGTGTGGCACCGACTGGACGATCTCCGCCAGCGACGGGGCGCCTCCGATCCGCTCCAGATCCCCCTTCGTTCGCAATCGCTCGAGCACGATCGTGACATCGATCCGCCTGCCGGAATCGTGCAGTTCGAGGAGATGGCGGTAGAGAACCTGGTGGGCGTCGTCCGCGAAGTCCTCAGGCCGCACCAGCAGCGCGACGTCGTCGCAGACATCGGGCTTCAGCAGGATGCTGCCGAGCACGGCACGCTCGGCATCGACGTTGGCCGGTCGGTCACGGGTGTCGAAGAGAGGGGGCGGCGAACGATCGTCCCCGCGGTTCCGACCGCGTCGGGATCCCTCCCGGGTCGCTGTGTCGCGTGGGGCGACCATGTCGATCCCTCCTCCGGCTCGTTGCTTCCGATCCCGGGGCGGATGCTACTTGCTTCCACCCTCGCTGCTCGACGGAACGACCCACACCTTCAGATCGCCCTCCACCTCGGAGGCCAGGCGAACCTTGACGGTGTAGAGCCCCACCTCCTTGAGCGGCCCCTGAAGAATGATGCAGTCGGGCGACACCATGAGGTCCTGCTGCTTGAGCGAACGGGCGATCTCGGCGGCCCCGACGGAGCCGTAGAGATGGCCCTCGTCGTTCGCATTGGCCTCGATCGTGACGCTCGTTCGGATCAGTTCTGCCAGCAGGCCGCGAAGGCCAGCCAACCTCTCGCGGGCGATTTCCTCGAGCTTGGCCTTGTGCTTCTCCACCATCCGCTTGTGATGGTCGGTGGCGACGGTGGCCAGGCCCTGGGGCAGGAGGTAATTAAGGGCGTAGCCCTGCCTCACCTCGACAACGTCTCCCTGCTTCCCGAGGTGCTCGACGTTGTGAATAAGCAGCAGTTCGACGCCTCCGCGAGGTCCCTTCGGAAGGCGGCGTGATCCGTGGCGGCTGGATTTCTTCTGCTGGGTGGCAGTCATGGGGATTTCCTCTGCGAGAATGTGGGGTGACGTTGAGGGAAGTGTGGTTCAGAACGGGATGTCGTCGTCGGCGCCGGGTGCTACGCCCGCCTCCGACTCGTCGTAGGAAGCGGACTGGTTAAATTCGTCACCGGCAGGCTTGCCGGCTGCCATGCGGGCCTTCGGCCGCGCGCCATCGCTGCCGCGGCTGCCGAGCAGTTGCATTCGCTCGCCGACGACACGGAGCTTGGAATTTTTCTTGCCGTCCTTCTCCCACTGGTCGAGCTTGAGACGGCCCTCGATGAGAAGCGGGGAGCCCTTCGAGACATATTCGCCCGCCACCTCGGCCGTGCGGCCCCAGAGCGTGACATCGACGAACGTCGTTTCCTCGACCCATTCTCCCTGCGCGTTCTTGCGGCGGTCATTCACCGCAAGACCGATGTCGGTCACGGCGGTCCCGCTCGAAATGTATCGCAGTTCGGGGTCCCGGGTGACGTTGCCGACGAGAATCACTTTATTGAAACTGGCCATGGGATGTCTCCGTTTGCTGTGCCCTGTTCGACGACTTGATCACGAGCCGAGAACTGTACGTCTGTACAATTTCTCCCCTCAGGGTAGCGGGTGTCCACGAAACCTGCAAGCGATCGACGGACGCATGAGTTCTCCCGGCTTCAGGCCGTCGCGCCCGCCCCGGCGGGAGCACGCTTCTGGGCCGCATCTCCGGCGAGGGCGTGATCCACGAGGGCGTCGGCGATTCGGGCATCGACCTTCAGGATGAGGCTGCGGATGATGTCCTCGGTGATCTCGGTCTGCCGCTCCAGGGCGGCGACGCTCGGCCCCTCCATCTTGAAGTAGGTGAGCCAGTAGGCGCCCCGCTTGTGACCCTTGATGGGATAGGCCAATTTCCGCTCGTCCCACAGTCGGGCGGCGAGGATCGTGCCGCCGAACTGTTTGATCAGGTCGGTGACCTGCTGGGCCGTGCCGGCCGGGTCACGGGAATACTTCGTCGGATCGAGGATGAACATTCCTTCGTAGACCACCATCTGGCTCTTTCTCCTTCGGACTCGTTGCGAAAAGGCTGGGTGCGAACAATCGTGCGGGGACAGGACCGAAATCAGTTGAAGCGATTCATGGCAGCCTCGATGCCGAGGGCCGCCCACTCCTCGGCGGCGTCGGCCGCACGCTCGAGGGATATTCCGACATCGTCGCGCTCGTGAGCCGCGAATTTCCCGAGCACGAAGTCGGCTGTCTTCCAGCCCGCAGCCACCGGGCCGATCCCGACGCGCAGCCTGGGAACGGCGGTGGTGCCGAGCCTGGACAGGACGTCGGCCAAACCGTTTTGACCGCCGCCGGAGCCACTGGCTCGAATGCGGATCGTTGTGAGGGGGAGCTGAAAGTCATCGCAAATCACGAGGATGTCGGCATGGTCAATTTTGTAAAAGTCGCGGGCTGCAAGAACGCTCGAACCACTCAGGTTCATCCATGTCAGAGGCCAGAGCAAGTGGACGTGGCAGCCGCGGATCGTCACCTGGGCAATCTCGCCCTGAAACCGCGGCCGGCGTGTCGGCGACCCGCCACGCCGCGAGAGGAGTTCCAGCACGTCGAACCCGACGTTGTGCCGCGTTCCGTCGTAGGCGCGTCCTGGGTTTCCAAGCCCGACGATCAGTTTCACGGTGTGTCACGTGCGGACTCGGCATGCCGCTGGGCTGGGGGGAATTCCCCTCGCCGCGTCAGGCCTTCTCCGCTGCTTCCTCTCCTTCCTCCGACGGCTTGCGGCCGATCAGTTCGGGTTCAACGGCGCCCGCGGCAGCCGCCTCTTCGGGCTTCACGCCGGCCACCGCGCAGGTCACCACGACCTCCTCGAGGTCGTCGATCGCCTTCGCTCCGGGCGGCAATTCGAGGTCGCGCACCTTCACGGTGCCGCCCACCTCCAGTGAGCCCACGTGGGCGTGAATCTTATCGGGAATCTGGTCTGGCGTGCACTCGATCTCGATCTCGTGGAGCACGATGTTCACAGTGCCGCCGGCACGGTGGCCGGGAGCGTCGCCTCGGAGATCGACCGGCACCTTCACCCTGACACGCTCGGACTTGTTGACCCGCAGCAGGTCGACGTGGATCGGCTCGATACCGAACGTATCCCACTGGAGCTCACGGATCAGGGCGCTCTCTTTCACGGCGCCCGAAAGATCGACCACGCGGCTGCCGTGGCGGATGACCGCCTCCAGAAACTCTCGTTTGGTCGCCAGATCGACACATTTCTCGCCATGCCCGTAGAGGACGGCGGGCACCATGCCCTGCCGCCGCAGGCGACGGCTCTCGCGGGTTCCGGTGGCCCGGCGGGCAACGACTTCGAGGGAATCGCTCATGAAAACTCCTTGTTTCGAGCCCGGTATTGTGCCACGGCCCGATCGTTTCGCAAGCCCGTATGTTCCGGGAGGCCCTGCCCGCGGGCCGGGCCGCCGATCAGCGGCACCCCTCCAGCTGGCCGTGGAGGGCCACGAGCCGACGGTACCGGTCGAAGACGCCTGAAAGCGAGGTGACCGAACCGCTCCGGGGCACGAATCGGACAAGGCTGCCCGTTCGCCGACCGGCAAGAAAGGTGGCCCAATCGCCTGCCCTTCCCGCGAGCGAATCATCGCGGAAGCGTGCCAAGAGTACAGCCCCCCAGGCCGTGCCCTCGGCGGCCCCGTCGAGGATCGTGACCGGTGTCGCGAAGGCATCGGCTACGAGTTGGCCGAGTTGAGGCGTCTTGACCAGACCGCCGGAGAGGATGATCTCCGTCCTCGGGAAGCCCTGGAGATCGAGCTGCTCGCTCCCGAGCCTCAGGTTGAAAATCGTCGCCAAAAGCATCGCCTTCACGGCGTTGCCGGCCGTCGCCGAGTTTTCGTTCAGCCCGATCACCATCGCGGTGCCGCCGCGGGAGACGCCGAGACCGGGCTCGTCGTCCATGAACGGCAGTGCCACGAGGCCACCACAATCGTCGGGGGCCGCGACCACCTGTGGCATGATCACGGAGAAGTCTCCTCCGAACATCCCCACCATCGTATTCATCGAGGTGGTTCCGTTCCGCAGGCAGACCATGTTGATCGGCCGTCCATCGGGTGCGCAGAAATGATCGATGGCCCGCGCGATGCCCTTGAACGGTCGATCGCCGACGGAGTTGGCCACCACACTCGTGCCAAAACTCATCGAGACTTGGCCGGGGGCGGCGATGAGCGAGCCGGCCAGGGCCGCCGGCTGATCGCCCTCGGCGGGAGCCACAGGGATGCCCTCAGACAGCCCCAGGAGCGATGACCCGTGGGCGTCGAGCGTGCCTCCGTCCTCGCCGGCGCGTCGCACCGTCGGGAGAAGGTCGGCCAGTCGAGGAACGGCGGCCCCCGGCAGGCTCGTCGCCGAAGCCTGCCGCGCGATCGCGTCGAACGTTTCCATGAGGCGCCGGTCGTATTCGAGGGTCGCCGGATCGATCGGGAACATGCCGGCCGCATCGCCGATACCGAGAATCCATTGGCCCGTAAGAAGCCGTGCGATCCATCCGGCTGGGGTCGTCATTCGGACGGCGCGGGAAGCCTTTTCGGGCTGGTGACGGAGCGTCCAGAGCCATCGGACGGCGGTCATGCGCTTGGGGCATTTGACGCCGAGTTTTTCGGTGAGTTCATGCCCCTCCGCCTCGTTGCGTCCATCGCACCAGAGGCGGGCGGGGCCGACGGGACGGCTCGACGAGTCCACGAGCACCTCGCCATGCATCTGTCCTGAGATCCCGATCGCCCTGACGTCCATCTCGATTCCCCGGGACGCGAGCTTCCTCCGCAGATCGGCCATCGCAGCGACCAGCGCAGCCTCCCAGCTGGCAGGATTTTGCTCGAAGCAGCCGACCGCGAGGCCGGGGGACATGCCATACCCGCTCTCGCCCGAGCCGAGGATTTTCAGATCGGCATCGGTAAAGATCACCGAGAGGCCCTGGGTGCCGGCGTCGATGCCGAGATAGCCTTTGGTTGCCATCGGGCCTCCGCTCACTGGAACATCATCGAGACCGACTCGTTGCGGTGGATTCGCTTGATCGCCTGGCCGAGCAGGCTGGCCACCGACAACACGGTGATGTTGGGCAGGGACTTCTCGGGGGAAAGCGGGATCGAGTCGGTGATGACGAGGCCCTTGAAGGGCGCCGCCTTGAGTCGCTCGATGGCGGGCCCCACCAGCACGCCATGCGTGGCGGCGGCGTAGATCGCCTTCGCGCCATGAGCATGCACCACGTCGGCGGCCGAACAGATCGAACCGGCCGTGCTGATCATGTCGTCGAACATCAGCGCGGTCTTGCCCTCGACGCTTGCCCCGATGATGTTGGCGCTCTTGGTCGTTTCGGCGCTCAGTCGCCGCTTGTCGACGATCGCCAGCGGGACGTTGAGCCGCGTTGCATGGCCGACCGCCCGCTTGATGCTGCCGGCGTCCGCCGCCACCACGACCAACTCGTCGTGGGGAAGGTCCATCGACTGGAAGTGGTTGTTGAGCACCGGGGCCGCATAGAGATGATCCACCGGCACGTCGAAGAAGCCCTGGATCTGCGCCGCATGGAGATCCATCGCCAGCACCCGGTCGGCGCCGGCCCGTGTGATCAGGTTGGCGACGAGCTTCGCCGTGATCGGCACGCGTCCGGCATCCTTGCGGTCCTGTCGGGCGTAGCCGAAGTAGGGAATCACCGCGGTGAGCCGATAGGAACTGGCCCGCTTGAAACTGTCGATCATGACGAGCAGTTCCATGATGTGCTCGTTGACGGGCGGGCAGGTGGGCTGCACGATGAACACGTCGCGGCCACGGACATCCTCGTCAATCTTGCAGGAGATCTCCCCGTCTGGAAACCGGCCGAGGGTGATCTTTCCCATCGGCAGGTTGAGGTAACGACAGATGTCCTGCGCGAGCGACGCATTCGCCAAGCCGCTGAAGATTTTGAGGTCGTTCATGACGTCACTGTGACGGCCGCGGGGCGGTTCTTCAAGGCCGTGGCCACCGCGGCCAGTTGTTCCGGCGTGTTGACGGAGAGCGTCTCGCTTCGGTCGAGGCACGGCACGGCATCGACGACGCGTCCCTCCGCGAGGAGCATGCCTGGGCAATCGGTGATGTAATACTCCCCCGCAGCATTGTCGGGAGTGAGAGCCTTCAAGGCTCGGAGCAGGTCGCGAGCTTCGAACACGTAGGTGCTCATGTTGACTTCGCGGATTGCCCGCTCGGATTCGGAGGCATCTTTCTGCTCGACGATCTTCATGAACCGGCCCTGGGCATCGCGGACGATTCGGCCAAGCCCGGCCGGGTCGTCGGTGATCGCGGCGCCCAGAAGGCAGGAAGCGCCGCGGTCGGTGAACTGCCGAAGCAGTCCCGTCACGCTCGACGGCCGCAGCATCGGCGAATCACCGCAGACGACGACGACCGGCCGCGTGGTCCCGGCCGGATCGGCCGCGATTCGATCGCCGATGAGATCGGCTGCCGCCGCGACGGCATCGCCGGTGCCCCGTTGCTCCCGCTGGATCGCGAATGACACGCCCGGCAATCCGGCCAGCGCCCGCTCGACCAGTTCGCCGCGGTAGCCGATTACGACGATCCTGTCGTCGATGCCGGCGGCTTCGAGCGCATCGAGCACCCATCGAACGAGCGGCTTCCCTTGCGCTTCGTGCAGCACCTTCGGAATGTGGCTGCCCATGCGGGTGCCCTTCCCGGCGGCGAGGATGACGGCGATCGGTGGCGCGGTGGGCATCACGGTGGACGTATGAGAGGCGGGAGGGCTCCGGCCTGTCAAACACCGGGGCCACGGCACGGTAGACTCTCGGGCATTCAGGAGCCGTCCATGCCACAAAAAACGATCCCGGTCATCGATGACGTTTCTGAAACGCTCGGCTCACTGGCGGTGACCGCCCGCCGGCTCCGAGGCGGGGCTCGCGACGGCGTGCTCTGCGTGGAAGTGGCCGCGGGCTCGACCCGCGTGATCATGCTCCCGGATCGAGGGCTCGGCATCTGGAAGATGACGGTCGGTGATACCGACCTTGGATGGCAGTCTCCCGTGGCCGGTCCCGTGCATCCGCGATTCGTGCCACTCACCGAGCCATCGGGCATCGGGTGGCTCGATGGCTTCGACGAGTTGGTTGCCCGATGCGGCCTGGTGAGCAATGGCGCCCCCGACTTCGATGCGGATGGTCGGCTCGTTCACGGATTGCACGGCCGGATCGCGAACCTCCCCGCGCACGGCGTGAGCGTCACGCTCGACGACACGGCAGGCACGGTGTCGCTCACGGGTGTCGTCGATGAGACGAGGTTCCTGGTTCATGCCCTCCGCATGCGGACGACGCTCGTCGTGCACGCCGACCGGCCGGGCGTTCGTTGGACCGACACTGTGGAAAACCGATCGGACAGGCCCGCCACGATGCAGATGCTCTACCACGTCAACTTCGGGCCACCACTGCTTGGCTCCGGCGCCGAGGCCGTGGTCGATGCGGTGGAAATCGCCCCTCGCGACGCCGTCGCCGCCACCGACATCGCCTCGTGGAACCGATACGTCGCCCCCGAGGCCGGCCGCGTCGAGCAGGTGCACTTCATGGCACCGAGGCCTGGCGCCGACGGCCGTGCCGCAGCGATGCTCGTCGCGCCGGGGGGCACGAGCGCCGTGAGGCTTTCGTGGCGGGCAGCGGAGCTTCCGTGCTTCACGCTCTGGAAGAACCAAGGGGGGGTGGCCGACGGTTACGTGACGGGCCTCGAGCCAGGGACCAACTACCCCAATCCACGGTCGTTCGAAGAGTCGCAGGGCAGGGTGGTGTCGCTCGCGCCGCAAGGAGCGGTCGAGTTCGACCTCGCGATCGAGCATCTTCAGGGTGCCGCCGTCGTTGCGGCGAGGCCCTCGGTCACGGCCTCCGCACCGCGAATCCACACGACGCCGAAGCCCGGTTGGTCGAGTGTGTGAGCTGGCTTGCGTGAGCGGGTCGGGGGTGTCCCTGCCACGTCTCCGGACGTTCGCCTCGGCCTTCCCGGCCGAGGCTCTCTGCATGTCCGCTTCGCTTCGCCATCCATGGCTGCGCTTGCTCCCATAGCCCGGCGACATGGCAGGGGCACCCCCTACCGAATTCATCGAAGCGGAATCATCGCCCGGCCAGAGCCGCCGCTCCGCGGCGGCCACGGTCGCCCGGATGTGCGACCGCCGCCTTTGTGACGAAACCTTGGCTTTCGTCACAAAGGCAAGGGCGGCAGGGGCCATGGATGGCCCTGCCGCCCTAAAACTGGAGGCGGCGGGAATCGAACCCGCGTCCCGTAATGTTTCAGCCCAGACGTCTACGTGTGTATCCGGTCGATTTGGATCTCGTGGGAGCGCCCCCGGCCGACAGGGTGCGTCGCCCACCAGCCCGGAACTTTTTTAGCCCCGCCCGTACCAGGCGGTGAAACGGGGCGAGTCGGATTTGGCGACCGTTTGGGAGGCCCTTCCGACTGGGGCCATCGCACGGGGCGGCTTAACTAAGCAGCCAGAGCAAACTGAGCTTCGGCAATTGAAGCTTGGTCGACTTTTCACGTGGCCTGCCGACCAACCACGACACGCAATCTGAACCTCCTGCCATCCGGTCGAAACCAGTACGCCCCCGGAATGCTGTCCGGAACGTGAAGGCCCGGCGGAAGCCGTGTGGCCTCCGGGCCGTCCTCCAAAGTATAGGAAACTTCGTCGTCTATATCGGTCATGCGGTCGGCAGGGCTGAATTTCCTGCCGAAGACGGCGGTTTTTCCGCGCCCGCGACACTTAGGGAGGGAAATACTTGTCCATCGGGCCAGCGGTGACGACTCACGCAGCGACCCCCGTTCCTCCAACCCCCGCTCCTCTCGCCGGCGTTCCGCATATGAGCTTTCCCACTTCCTGCGATAGACTTTGCCGAGTCGAAACGACCATCCCCTTCCGTACAGGTTTTGTTCGCATGTTCACCGTCAGCACGGTGGCCTCTGTCCGCCCCGCCCTCGTGGCGATGGCCGTGACGCTCTCGCTGCTCTTCGGAACGGCGTCGGCCCAGGAATGGGCCCAGAAGATGTTCTCGGTGACGAGCCACAACTTCGGCACCGTCGCCAAGGATTCCAAGGCCGAGTTCCGGTTCACGTTTCGCAACGTCTACAAGGAGGACCTGCATGTCGTCGGCGTTCGGACCAGTTGTGGGTGCACCTCCCCGGTGGTGACCAAGCACGATCTCAAGACTCACGAGACCGGCGAGATCGTCGCGACCTTCAACACGAAGAAGTTCACCGGCCAGCGAGGCGCGACGCTGACGGTCACCTTCGACAAGCCCTATTACGCCGAGGTGCAGTTGCGTGTGGCTGGAAACATCCGCGGAGATGTCGCCTTCGAGCCTTCGTTCGTCGATTTCGGCAACGTCGATCTCGGCAAGGGTGCGGAGCGGACGATCCGCGTCATCAGGTCGGGGGGCGCCTCGTGGGAGATCAAGGATGTCCGCAGCGCCAACCCGAACTTCGAGGTGCAATTGTCGGCGCCGACTCGCACCGGTGCGCAGACACTCTATGACCTTGTCGCCAGGCTCAAGGACGATGCCCCTGCGGGCTACGTCAACGGCCAGCTCATCATCGTCACGAACGATGCCGTCGCCACCCAGATCCCGATGGACGTCGAAGGCCGGGTGGTGGCGGCCGTCACCGTGAGCCCGCAGCTGCTCGCGCTCGGCGTCGTCGAGCCCGGGGCGAGCGTGACGAAGAACGTCGTCGTGCGGGCCAACCGTCCGTTTTCGGTGACGGGCGTTGTCTGCCCGGACGGCTGCCTCTCCTGCGAGCCGAAGGCCGCGCCTGCCACCGTCCACATCCTGCCGGTGACCTTCCAGGCGGGCCCCTCGGCCGGCAAGATCGAGCGGCAGTTGAAGATCACGACCGACCTCGGCGAGAACGCCGTGCCGCCGGTGACGGTGCAGGTCATCGTCGAGCCGCCAGCGGCGCCCGCGTCGCAGCAATCGAGCAACCGTGGAACACCGGTGATCGAGCAGGCTGTCAGCGTTCGGTGATCGGGAGGTAGTCCCGCGGCGGATTTCCGCTGTAGAGCGACATCGGCCGGATCAGCCTGTTGTCGCCGATCTGCTCGATGATGTGCGCCGTCCAGCCGCTCATCCTTGCGACGACGAAGATTGGGGTGAACACACGGACCGGCAGGCCGAGCGCGTGGTAGACCCGCGCGGCCGGCCAGTCGAGGTTGGGTCGAAGCTTCTTGTGATCCAGCATCAAAGCCTCGATTCTCGCGGCGAGCGACTCGAGCTGCTCGGCCCCCGCATCGCCCCGGACCATCGCGCGGCACATCGCGCCGAGGAGCTTCGCGCGGACATCGCCTTCCTTGTAGACGCGGTGGCCGAAGCCCATGACGACCCGCTTGGCGGCGAACTGCTCCGCCATCCAGGCGTCGGCTCGCTCCAGCGAACCGATCTCGGCCAGTTGGGCGAGCACCTGCTCGTTGGCCCCTCCGTGCAGCGGACCCTTCAGGGCGCCGATCGCGGCGGCGATTCCTGAGTGCATGTCGGAACCGGTCGATACGACGGTGCGGGCGGCGAACGTCGAGGCATTGAACTCGTGTTCTGCATAGAGGACGAGCGTGGTGCCGAAGATCCGCACATGCTCCTGCGGGGGCGCGCGGCCGGTGAGCTGGGCGAGCAACGCCTCGGCGATCGGAGCGTCGGGCCAGCCGCGTGCGGGGCGACCGGCCGAGAGATCCATCCACGCGGCGAGCATCGCCGGCACCTGGCCGAGCAGTCGCTCCGCCCGAAGGCGCTCGGCCTCCGGTGGGCCCGGCGAGTCATCCTTTTCGATCTGACCGAGCACGCTGACGCCCGTTCGCAGGGCGTCCATGGGCGATGCATCGGGGGCGAGCCGCGCGAGCCTTTCCAGCACGTCGATCACGCCCGAGGGGAGCGATTGGGCGGCCTGGATGATGCGGTCGGTGAGTTCGTCCCGTTGGCGGGGCGTGGGCAGTTCTCCGAACAGCAGCAGGTAGGCTGTTTCTTCGAAGTCGCCCTCCGCGGCGAGCTGCTCGATCGCGTAGCCGCGGTATCGGAGGTCTCCCTCGAGCGACGAGATGGCGGTTCTGCCGGCAACCACGCCGGCGAGGCCTTTGGAGAACGATTCACCGGTCGGGAAGCTCGCGGTCATGTGGTTGGGCGATCCTGCAGATGGGCTTCCGGACGGCGTGGGTCGTAGCCGAGCAGATCATAGAGTTCTTGCCGCGTCTGCATGAGATCGAGAAGGCTTTCCTGCGTGCCCTCGTCGGCGAGAATGCCAAGGCCGGCCTCCATCGCCTTCATCGCCAGCCGCAGGAGTGTGACGGGGAAAAGCGCGGCGGCGAAGCCCATCTCGCGGAGGTCATCGACCGAGATCAGTGGGCTCACGCCGAACTCCGTCATGTTGGCCATGAGCGGAACGCCTCCGCTGCCCCCCAGCTCCCTGCCGACGCGGGCGAATTCCGAACGCGATGCAAGCGCCTCTGGAAAGAGCCAATCGGCGCCGGCGTCGCGGTAGGCCTGCAGCCGGGAGAGGGCGTCTTCGAGATCGGTCACGCCGCGGGCATCGCTCCGAGCGATGATGACGGTGTCGGGATTGCGACAGGCCTCCCGTGCGGCCTCGAGCTTCTCGCACATCTCGCTGGTCTCGACGAGTTCCTTGCCGGGCAGGTGACCGCATCGTTTCGGCCAGCGTTGATCCTCGAGCTGGATCGCGGCCGCGCCGGCATCCTCGAGGCGACGTACGCACACTGCCACGGCATCAGGACCACCGAAGCCCGTGTCGGCATCGACGATGAGTGGGATGCCCACGGCGGCCGCGAGGATTCTTGTGTGCTCCACGAGCTGGTCGAGCGTGACGATCCCGATGTCGGGCACGCCGAACACGCCCGCCGACAGCGCCGCTCCGGACAGATAGACGGCCTCGAAGCCCTCCCGCTCGATGAGCCGCGCCGCCAGAGCGATTGGCGCCCCGGGAATGGCGATCGTCGCCTCACGCACGCAGCGGCGAAGCGCCGCGGCCCGTGAGGTCGCGCTGTCGGTCATGGATGGGGCTCCGATGCTCGTCGAGGCTCGCCCGGAGACGGTATTCTCTCGGGAACGTTTCCAGCGACGTCACGTGGTTATAGGGCCGGGCCATGCCGGGTAAAAGGGAGTCAAACGCATCCGCCGCGGGCAGGCCCGCGGCGTCGGTATGGGAACCGCTCGTCGTCTTCATGCTCTTTGCCGCGGCCGGTGCCTGGCCCACGCCCGACCTCAACGAGGCCCACTATCTCACCCGGGCCAGGCATGAGTTCGATCCGTCATGGGCGGCCGGTGATTTTTTTCTCGACTCGCCGGAGGCACACGGCCTGTTCACGCTCGTGATGGGGCCGCTTGCCGTGGCGTTGCCGTTGGACCAGGCGGCCTGGATCGGCAGGATCGTGGGGTGGCTGGCCTTGGCCGTGGGGTTCACGCACGCGGCCCGGTGCACCCTGGCCGCGACGGAGTCGCGGCTGTTGGCGGCGGCCCTGTTTTCGCTCGCGCTGCGGCATACCACGGCGGCAGGGGAGTGGATGATCGGCGGGTGCGAGGCGAAGGTGTTTGCATGGGCGGGCGTGATGTGGGCGGCGGGGGAGATCGCGCGTGACCGATGGTCTGCCGCGTGGGTGGCCCTCGGGGCCGCGACGGCCGTGCACCCGCTGGTCGGCGGCTGGGGAATGATCGCACTGCTCATCGAACGTGTGGCGTGTGAGCGGCGGCTCCTCATGCCGCTCGTCCCATGTGCGGCGGGCATCATCCTCGCGATGGTCGGGCTCTGGCCGGCCTTCATGCTTTCATACGGTGCTGACCCGGCCGTCCGCGCCGAAGCGACACGGATCTATGTCACCGAACGACTGCCGCATCACCTGCTTCCGCGGGCATTCGCCGACGGAATGATCGCCCGCCACCTGCTCGCAGTGCTCGCTTCGTGGCTGATTTCGAAGTACCTGCCCGAGACTCACGCCCGCCGCCGGCTGCACGGTTTCACGCTGGCGGCGCTCGCCATCTCGCTCGTCGGGTATGCCATCGCCTCGACAGAGTCGGTCAACGCCGACGTCGCCTACGGACTGCTGAAGTTTTATTGGTTTCGGCTGAGCGACGGCCTCGCGCCGCTTGCCCTGGCGATCGGAGCGGCGACGATTCTCGCGGAATCGCGGGTGCTTGGAAAACTTTTCGGATCGGCGTCGGCAGTGCGGTGGGCGGCGGTGCTGCTCCTGGCGTTTGATCTTTGCAATGAGAGCCACCACTGGCCGCTGCCGGGCAGACATCTCGTGCCGCGGGCCGACAGGTTCATGCAGGCTGATTCCTGGCGCGACATCTGCCGTTGGGTGGCTGAGAACGCCCAGCCGGAAACCTGTTTCATCGTTCCTCGGCAGTCCGGGAGTTTCGTCTGGCGGACCGGCCGGGCGGAGGTCGTGAATTGGAAGAACATTCCGCAGTCACCGGAATCCATCATCGAGTGGCGAAGGCGACTGGTCGCCTGTTTTTCGTCCGACGGTTCGCTCAAGGGCATGGCGACCGACGCCGGTGCGCTCGGTCGGGATCGGCTCCTCGCCGTCGCCGGCACGTATGCCGCCGACCATGCCATCGTGGCCTCCGACGCCCAGGGGCTCGATGGTCCCGGCATGAAACGGCTCTATGACAACGACCACTATGCGGTCTACCGAATCGATCCGTGAGGTTCACACCGTGACACGCTTCCCAGGCCCTGTCGTCGATGCCGTCGTATTCGATCTCGACGGACTGCTCGTCAATACCGAGGAACTCTACCAGCACGTCGGCACCGAGATCCTCCGTCGCAGAGGACGCACGTTCGACGGCGACCTGCTCGATGCGATGATGGGTCGGCCGCAGCAGGTGTCGCTCCGGATCATGATCGATTGGCACCGTCTCGATGACACGATCGAGACGCTTGCCGCCGAGACCCACGAGATTTTTCGGGAACTGCTCGACACGCGACTCGAGCCGATGCCGGGCTCTGCGGCTCTCGTGGAGGGCCTCGTGAGCCGTGGCGTGCCGCGGGGCGTCGCGACGAGCAGCGGGCCGGAATTCGCGCACGACGTCCTCGGACGCGTCGGCTTGCTCGACCGCTTCGGCTTCGTGCTCACCTCCGCCGACGTGACACACGGCAAGCCGCATCCGGAGATCTATGAGTCGGCGGCAGGGCGGCTGGGCGTGCGGCCGGAACGGATGCTCGTGCTGGAGGACTCCGCCGCGGGCTGCGCGGCCGCCGTCGCTGCGGGCGCCATCGCCGTCGCTGTTCCGGGCGGCCACAGCCGCCGTCACGAATTCCCCGGCGCCCGCTTCATCGCCGATTCCCTCGCCGACCCACGGATCCTCGCCCTGCTCGGGCCGCCCGGCCCCTGAAACCTGAATCCTGCGACGTTCCCTACAGGCGGATCCCGAGACGTTCGGCCTGGGCGCGGAGGGCCTTTTCAAACGCGGGAAAGGGATATTCCTTTTGCCGGTCGATCGCCCAGATGTAGGTCGAATCGACGAGTTTGGCGGGAATTTTTCCAGTCCGCACGAGCATGACGACCCTCTCGACGAAGTCGTCTTCTGCGGGAAGACGCGTTCGCAGGCCGGCCTTGAGGCGGTCTTCGAGCGACGCGGCTCGGGTGGCGGGCACGAGATCGTCGGCTCTGGCGTGCGTTGCCGAGGGAAGCAACAGCAACGGGATCAACGCCACGACCATGTGACGGAAGCACTGATTCATGGCAGTAGTCCTGGGATGCGACGACTTGCGAGGAGGTTTCCCTGCCACGTCGCCGGGCTATGGAAGCGATTCGATCTCAGAGAAAACGGGCGAGGGCATACGACTTCTTGCCGGAGCGGAGGACGAGTGTCGTCGCACCGGCCAGGTCGCGGCCGGTGAGCCGGTAGGCGACGTCCGACACGCGGCGGTTGTTGACATAGCCGCCCCCCTGTTCGATCGTCCGTCGTGCGGCGCCGCGGCTGGCGGCGAGGCCCGTCGCCTCCATCGCCTCGACGAGGGGGAGCCCGATGCCCTCGAGGCTCGATCGGGCGAAATCCCGACTCGGCACGTCGGCGAAGATCTCGCCGAGTGAGAGGTCGTCGAGATCACGGATTTCGGCGCCGAAGAGGATCTCCGTGGCCTGTCTCGCGGCGGCGAGTCCTCCATCGCCATGGACGAGCCTGGTCAATTCTTCGGCGAGGCGCCTCTGGGTGTCGCGGGAGGCGGGATCGGCTGCCCGCTTTTCAGCAAAGGCGGCCAGTTCTTCGACGGAGAGATCGGAGAGACGGGCCAGGCAGCGGCCCGCGTCGTCGTCGTCGAGGTTGATCCAGTACTGGTAGAACGCATAGGGACTTGTCCGCTTGCGGTCGAGCCAGATCGCCCCCGCGGCGGTCTTCCCCATCTTCGTGCCGTCGGCTTTTGTGAGGAGCGGGCAGGTGATGCCATGGAGGTCGCGGGACCGTAGCCGGCGACCGAGTTCGATGCCCGCGGTGATGTTGCCCCACTGATCACTGCCGCCAATCTGCACTCGGCAGTCGAGCCTGTCGGAGAGATGCACGAAGTCCCATGCCTGCAGAAGCATGTAGCTGAATTCGGTGTAGGAGAGGCCGCCATCCCGCTCCAGCCGGCTCTTCACCGAGTCCTTGGCGAGCATCTGCGAGAGGGGCACGTGCTTGCCGACATCGCGGAGAAACTCGAGGTAGCCGATACCCCGCATCCAGTCGCCGTTGTTGACCACATGCACCGGTTGGCCGGTGCCATCGAGGATCGAACGGATCTGCCGCTCGACCCCCGCGATGTTGGAGGCGAGCTCTGCCGGTGTCAGCAGGTTGCGCTCCTCACTGCGGCCGCTGGGGTCGCCGATCATGCCGGTGGCTCCGCCGACCAAAGCGACCGGTTCGTGGCCGGCAGTGGCGACACGCCGCAGCAACATGAGCGCGACGAGATGGCCGACGTGCAGGCTATCGGCCGTGGGATCGAAGCCGGCGTAGACGCGGCGGCCCGGCCTCGCGAGCCACTCTCGCAGTCCAGCTGGATCGGTCGTCTGGTGAACGAGGCCGCGGGCCTCGAAGTCGGAGAGGAGATCCATGGCCATGGTCACCGCCACTGGTCGTCACCGGCGAAGGGATGCGCGGGGCCGGACAACTTCGGCGCCGGCAGGGCCTTGAGGGACTGTTCGGCAAGTTTCAGGTCTTCACGGGAGGTGATTTTGAGGTTGATGGGAGATCCCGGTACGACGGTCACCTGCTGCCCGATCCCCTCGACGAGTTGGGCCTCGTCGGTGGGGTGTCCGGTTGACGCGGCGAAGGCTTTTTCGAGTACGGCACGGGAAAAGACCTGCGGTGTCTGTGCTTCCCAGAGACCCGTGCGATCGACCGTTTCGGAGATCACCGAATCAGGGCCGACTCGCTTGAGCGTTCCGGCCACCGGGATGGCCAGGATCGCCGCACCGGTGCGAACGCCTGCTTCGAACACGCGGTCGATCCAGGGCTGTGCGATACAGGGTCGCGCGGCGTCGTGGATGGCCACCATGTCGATCTCGGGCCCGAGTCTGTGGAGGCCGTTGCGAACCGATTCGGCCCGGTGGGCACCGCCGTCGGCGAGCGTGATGCCCATGAACGCCAGATTGGCGCCGAATGTTTCGAGGAATGCCTCGCGATCCTCTGGAGCCACCACGATCACGACCTGCTTCACGTCGTTGCGTTCCAGAAACTTCTCGGCGGCGTGAAGCCAAACGGCCCGACCGAGCAGCGGCGCGAAGGGCTTCTTGTAGTTCGCATCCTTGAAGCGGCTGCTCTGCCCAGCGGCGGCAAGGATGACTCCGAAACGTGGCATGAAAGGCTCTCGAGAACAGATGGAACTACATCATGCCGCCGCCCATGCCACCCATACCGCCGCCCATGCCACCCATGCCACCACCCATTCCACCCATACCGCCACCCATGCCGCCCATGCCGCCACCCATTCCACCCATACCGCCGCCCATGCCACCCATACCGCCACCCATACCACCACCCATGCCGCCACCCATGCCGCCACCCATGCCGCCGCCACCACCGCCACCGGCAGTGGTATTGAACTGCAGGACCTGGCCCACGCCGGAGAAGAACGGCACCATGTTGACTCGGACATACCGTCTGTCGTGGGAGACGACGGCCATGCCAGAAAGGCTGGTTTGATCGTTCAAGGTCTGAACGACCGGTTGGTAGCCCACCGCGTTGCCGCCGGAAAAAGGAAGGCTCGCAGCACCGGCCGCTCGTTGTGAGCGGCTCTGGGAGAGCGACGCGATTGCAGCAGGATTCGTCATCGCGGCGAGCTGCTGGGCTAGGATTGCCCGCCCCACACCGACCTGCATCGCGGCATCCTCCGTGACCTGGGCATCGAACATCGGCTGCCGACGACGCCCCTCGGGCACCTCCACCACGAGCATGAGTTCATCGGCTCCGAGCGGCAGTTGCCGACGGATGGTCTGTTCCGCTGGTGTTCCTCGATGGAGCGTGAGTTCGGCCGTGACCGTGCCGGCAGCGACGGTTCCGGCCGCACGGCGAATCAGCATCCGATACGTCCCCGGAAAAGCCTCGGTCGCGACATACCGCTCACGACCCGTCGCATTGGAAGCGTCGGTCGCCACGTCGGTGTCTGCCAGGAGCGTGCCACCATTGGAGGAGCGAGCGTTCGAAAGCGAGCAGACCGTACCGGTCGGCTCCTCGACTAACAGATCAAGGTCGGCATCGCCGTTCCAAGCGATTTCGAATTCGACGTCACGGACGCGGGTCTGATCGATGGCCGCCTGGAAGGCATCGGCATCGGCGGTCCTGCCTTGCTGGCGGAGCTTGTCGATCGATGCCTTGGCGAGCCTGGTCGCGCGGGCCGGAAGATCCTGCTGAGCCACGGGCCACTCGTGAGCGAGCACGCCCGAGCACGACCAGAGCAGCGCCGGGAGGTCGTCCTCCTTGGCGGCGAGCGACATGGCCAGGGCATACGCCTCGCGATTGGCGGGATCGATCGATACCACGCCCCGACAGACGCGGAAAGCGATTTGATTCGAGCCGAAGCGAGCGAGATGGTTGGCGAGATTCAGAAGGTCATCTGCCGACCGAGCGGCTTCCGCGGCTGAAAGAATCGCACGCTCGACCTCCTCGCGAGGGCGGCCGGCAGCCTCCATCGCGATGGCCAGCGCCTCGTACATCCATGGCTCGCCATGGCCAGCAGTGATCGCAGCGGAGATGAGATCGGCAGCGCGGTCGAATTGGCCCTGTTTGCCGAGTTCGCCCGCGGTTGCCCGGAGTCGGACCCGCCGGGTCGCCATCTCGCGTTCCGCTTCAACCGAATCCGTGGGGAATGGACCGGCGAGGTAGGCCACGACGGCCGCGCCGATGTCGTCGGCATCGACGATGGAAGCGGGGAGCGAGACGTCCACATGAGCCCGATCTCCATCGCCCGCGACCGCCCCGTCGGCAGGCGGCTTTGATCGTGGTGAGCCTGCCCCACGGCCGACCCGATCGCGAGCGTCTGCTACTTGGAACATCCCGCCGCCCATCCCGCCGCCCATGCCGCCGCCCATACCGCCGCCCATACCACCGCCCATCCCCATGCCGCCCATGCCGGCACCGACTCCACCGCTGCCCATGCCGCCGCCAAGACCGATGCCGCCCATGCCGCCGCCCATCACCGGAGACACCGGGATCACGAGATCGCCGACGGGATAAACCTTCATGATCAGGTTTTCTGCCGCCTTGTCTTTGGAAGTGACAAGCAGCGTGTCATCCTGCACGAGGTAGGCGAGATCGACCGTCGAGAGAAGCCGTTTGAGCGTCGAGCGAAGCGTCGCGCCTGACACGCTCGAGCCGGTGATGGGCGTGTCGAGGTCGATGCCGGCATCCTCGAGTGCCTTGATGTCAGGCGAGATCGAAATTCCTTGGGAATCCTGAAGCTGCGCGATCACGTCCCGGAGCGGCGTTTCGGTGAATTCGACCGGCTGGACGGTCCTTTCCAAAGCCTCGTAGATCTTCTCCTCGTTCGGCGATCGCTTCTTCAAGTCGACCGATTTGTATTTCTCCCGTGCCTCCGTCATGGCTCGCCACCGTTCCGCGCTCGGATAATAGATGGGCGGCTCGTCGGGAAATGGGATCGCGGCCACATCGACCAAGTGGAGGGCATCCATGAACCCTCGGGCCTTGTCCCGTTTGGTTCTCCAGTGTTCGGCGGCACCGTCGTGGATGCGGGCCTCGATCTGCGCCATGCGGGCGAACACGCGGGCCGTCATCGGGATCGGGTGATTGGCGTAGAGATTCGGCGCTTCTTCTGCGAGTTGCTCCGCGGGCCGACGCTCAGCCTCTGTGAAGACCGTGGTAGGCGGTAGGTTTTCGGCAGTCGTGGTGGCGTAGAAGCCCGTGTTGTCGCCGAGGGTCGTCGGGTACCGCTCCGGGCGGTTGTAGCCGATCCGCAGTCCCTCCTCGATCAGAGCGTTGTAGCGATCTGCCAACTGCTTGATCCGCTCCTCGCGTCGCATCAACTCATTGCTGAGCCGCATCCGCTCCCGGCCGATCGAACGGTTTCGCTCGGCAGCCAGGTCCCGATCGACCTTTTCCCGAGAGCGGACCACGGATTCGCGGATGCTGATCTCAATCTGCCGGTTCAGCCGGTCTCGGGCTGCTGCATCGAGGTCGTCGGAACCGCGGATCAATCGCTGCAATTCCTTCAATTCTTCCCTGGCCTGGTCGGGTTCGGATGCCATCAGTTTTCTGACGTCCCGCAGCCGCACGGCTGTCTCCTGCTGCAGCGCCTGGGCTCGAACGCGTCGCATCGCCGCCAAATCGGCCAACTCGCTCGAGCCGGCATCGATGGGCACGGTGAGATCGGGGGCAGCGGGTGAGGGGCGAGGCTCCCTTGCAGGAGAGGGCGTTGGAATCGCTTCGGCAGATTCGCGGACAGGCTCCGCGGGCTCGTCGCCGAAGGGTTCGTCGGCGAACGGCTCGTCCTGCTGAAGCCGACGCATCGCCACAGACTGAACGACCGACGCTTCGACGTTGTCCGGATCACGGCGGAGGGCTGCGGCCGCGAGTCGGAAGGCGGAACCATGGGCACCGGCCGACTCGGCCTGCTTGGAAAGAGTGGCCAGCGACGCCGCCTCGTTGAGAATCACTCGCTTGGCGACGTCGAGCCCCTCGCGGCCGAGAAGTGGCAGGAATACGCCGCCGGTCGGGGCCGCATTGCGGACAAGTTCTTCAAGGTAGGCGTTGTCGGATCTGGGGGTTGATTCGGGGAACTCGACGCTGACCGGAGTGACGGCCATGTGTCCCCCGCCGTCCGCCGTATCGGGAAGAGATGTCGGGATGAGCGTCATCACGGCACGTCCCCCTCTCAGGGCTGCCTCCACGAGCACGACCGATTCGCGGTCGCGTCGGAGCGGTGGCATCTGCACCGGGAGCGTCAGAAGTTTTGCGTCGGGTCCGGGCCCGGAGAACGCGACATCTCGGGGCCACCAGATCGGCTCGATCGCGAGGCTGCCGATCCGGCCGCCGGCATCACGGGCCTGCATTGTTTCGTCGGGCACCAAGAGCATGCCCCCCGTGGCGTTGGCGATGGCTGCCAGGCACGGCCAGTTCACCTGTGGGCCGATTCCAATGGCCGAGAAGGAGATCTGCTTCGATCGAAGGGTTTCCAAGACCTGATAGAGCACCGGGGCCTCGATCCCGGCAAGACCTGGGCCATCTCCGATGTACACGATCGACCGAGGGCGGGGGGACGCCTCGAAGAGTTCGGATGCGGCTGCCAAAACGCCCGCCATGTCGGTCGTGCCGAGGGGCGTCCGTTCTGAGATTGCCAGCAGGCTCTGATGGATTTCGTCATCTCCACAGCCTGCGAATCCGTCCGCCGCGGGCGTGCATGTGACATCCACCGCGGCCAGCCGGAAGCGGTCGACCGATCGTGCTTGTTCGAGCAGGCCGTGCAGCGCCTCCTCAGCCCTGGTGCGGAAAGGGCCTGCCTGGCTCGCCGAGGTGTCGAAGAGCACCACGACGTCCGTTGCTGCCGGATCCTCCGGCATGGTGGCGCCTGTGTGCCGGAGACCGACCGCGGTAACTGGCGGGACCGATTCTTGGCTTTGCGAACTCTCCGTGAAGGCAACCGTGACATCGGCAGCGGCCTTCGCCAGCGGCACCAGGGCCAGGAGCAGTCCCACCGTGGATGCCGTCATCGGGCTGGTCAATCGGATCGACATGATCCCTCCTGGCGAGTGCTGTGAGGCGGTCGGTGCCGTCGGGGGCAATCTGAAAGCCTCAAACGGCAAGCATATTTTCCAGGACTGGGCACGCCAACGTCGGTATTTGCGGATTTTGAGCCGATTTGGGGTCGGTGCTGACCAAATCGGGTGGCGTCTTCAATGCCGAATTCGACTTGAGGCGTGGGGGGCGACGCGTGGATACTCGCGACAGGGGCGTGTGCATCTGCGGCATCTGCCCCGGAGCTGCCCGATTGGTCCCTCAGGAGATCGAGCGTTGAATCGACCTGGCCTTGTCGTGGTGCAGCGCGAGCTGGCATCGATCGTCCTGGCTGTGAGCCTCGTGTCGGGCGGCGTGTGCGTCGGGCAGCCGTCACCCTCCGTTGTGACCATGGGCGAACCACGGGCCAGCGGCCGTCGGTTCAGTGGCGAGGAACAGGTCAACATCGCCGTCTACGATGCCGTCAATCGAAGTGTCGTGAACATCAACACCAAGGCGACTGTTGCCACGGGGCTCTTTCTTCTGGAGATGCCTTCCGAGGGAGCCGGGTCGGGGATCGTGCTCGACACGAGGGGCCACCTTCTCACCAATTTCCACGTCGTTGATGGCGCGAGGGAGATCCAGGTGCTGCTTTTCGACGGTTCGTCGCACTCGGCTCGAATCGTGGGGGTCGATCCGGCGACCGACGTGGCCGTGCTCAAGGTCGATGCGCCGGCCGAACTGCTGGTACCGGTCGCCTTCGGCAGTTCGGGCGATCTTCGCGTCGGCCAGAGAGTTTTTGCGATCGGCAACCCGTTTGGTCTCGAACGCACGCTCACGACGGGCATCATCTCGAGCCTCAATCGGTCGCTTCCCACCCGGAGCGGACGGACGATCAAGTCGATCATCCAGACGGACGCCGCCATCAATCCCGGCAATTCCGGCGGACCCCTGCTCGACTCCGGCAGTCTGCTGATCGGGATGAACACGGCCATTGCCAGCCGAACCGGCCAAAGTTCGGGCGTCGGCTTCGCGATTCCCGTGAGCACGCTTGCTCGCATCGTGCCCCAGCTCATTCAGCGGGGGCGGGCTATCCGTCCCGATGCGGGCATTTCGCGTGTGTATCAGACAGACGGTGGGCTCCTCGTGGCCGCTCTCGTTCCAGAAGGGCCGGCTGAGCGGGCTGGCGTTCGCGGCTTCCGGATCATCCGAGAGCGGCGTCGGCAGGGGCCCTTCATCGCGGAATTCGAACGGGTCGATCGGTCTGGGGCCGACGTGATCGTCGCCGTCGAAGGGGTTGCCGTGAAGACGGCCGACGATTTCTTGTCGGCGATTGAATCAAAAAGCCCGGGAGAGAACGTGCTCATATCCGTTCAGCGGCAGGGGCACCGGCTCGACATTGCCGTAACGCTTGGAGCAGAGGAAGAGGGCTGAAAGTCCGGGTTCATGGTGGAATTACGCGGGCATGAGGATTCGCGAGGGGAGTCCCCGAAACGCGCGAATCCGGATGGGCGAAAATTTGTTTTTCAGGCCTGTTGACTCGGCCCGTAAGACTGCTACATTTCAAGGCTCCGCCAAACGAGGCCGAAAGGCAGTGTTTGGCGGCTTGATCCTTGGCAATTCGGCAGTTCGATCTCTTTCGGTTTCGGCCGGCACGCGATCGTGACCGGCACCGTCGGATGGTGGCGTCCTCCAGTCCCTGTGGCTGGGGGCTCCGCAGTCCGTCGGGAACCAAATAAAGTAGACAGATCGAATCTCTTCAGAGGTTCCGGACGAATCACCGTCGGAAAGGGAAACCTTTTCGGCATGACGATCCAATCAATTGAAGGGTTTGATTCTGGCTCAGAGTGAACGTTGGCGGCGTGGATTAGGCATGCAAGTCGAGCGAGAACCGTAGCAATACGGGGACAGCGGCGAAAGGGACAGTAATATGTAGGTACCTACCCTCGGGTTCGGGATAGCTGCGGGAAACTGCAGGTAATACCGAATAATGTCTCCGGACCAAAGGTGTGATTCCACCTGGGGAGGGGCCTGCATCCTATTAGCTTGTTGGTGGGGTAACGGCCTACCAAGGCGACGATGGGTAGCGGGTGTGAGAGCA
>JBJTOU010000200.1:0-56801 GCA_046074725.1 Planctomycetia bacterium | reverse complement strand
CGAGATCGCCCGGCGCCGCACCGAACGCCTCCTCGGCGGCTTCGAACTCCTCCGCCTGGTCCGCCGTCGCGGCGAGCACGGCCGGCACGAGGTAGGCGAGGCTTTTGCCCACGCCCGTTCCTGCCTCGACGATTGCATGCCGCCGTTCGGCGATCGCCTGCGAGATCAGCCCCGCCATGTCCACCTGCTGAGGCCGCGATTCCCATACCGGCAGCCGCGCCGCCAGTCGACCATCGGGCGCGAGAAAATCTTCGGGGCGAAGCATGATGACGCAATCCTATCTGATGGTCTGGCACGACCACCGCCGGGAACGCCTCGGGCTTGAGCGGCAGCCGGTACGATTGCCCCAAGGCGGCCCGTCGGTGAGCCATCTGGGCGAAGTGGGCAACGCTTGTGGAGCGAAGTGTTGTTGCCTCAATTCGAATGCCGATCCACGCCAACAGACCCCCGCGTGATGGGGGAGTGGAGGATCCATGCGGCGGCAGTCGAAGGACCAGGGCACGCGGTCGTGCGAGTCGCGATTCCTACCCGGTGAAGTCTTTGAGCCACGGCGGGTGTGCGCCGCCGGCAATAGGCTGTCCAAGCACAATCTGCCCGCCGTCACGGTCGTCCGACCACGACGGTGATGCTCGCGAATGGATTTTTCACCCTGCGACAGTACAAGTAGGGAAACGTCCGCCGCAGAAAGGGATCGTGATGGACCATTCCTCCAAGCATTCAAAAGCCTGGGGAGGCGTGTTTCGTGAGCCGACCGACGCACGGGTCGAGCGGTTTTCCGAGAGCGTGTCGTTCGACCGTCGGTTGGCCGACGACGACATCGACGGCTCGATCGCCCACGCCCGGATGCTCGCCGCCTGCGGGCTCATGACGGCGGCCGAGGCCGAGGCGGTGGCCACGGCGCTCGAGGAGATCCGCCGCGAGATCGCGGCTGGCAGATTCGAATTCACCATCGCCAAGGAGGATATCCACCTCCACATCGAGTCGGCCCTCACGGCGAAACTGGGCGACGTCGGGAGAAAGCTCCACACGGCCCGAAGCCGCAACGACCAGGTGGCGACCGACCTGCGGCTCTATTGCCGACGGGCCATCGATCGGATCGACGCGGCGATCGCTGGATTGCAGCGGGCCTTCGTCGGTCTGGCCGAGCGGGAGCAGGGGCTCGTCATTCCCGCCTACACGCACCTGCGTCGGGCGCAGCCGGTGCTCGCGAGCCATCAGATCCTCTCCTGGTGCGAGAAACTCCAGCGTGATCGGGACCGGCTCGCCGACTGCCGGAGGCGGACCAACATCCTGCCGCTCGGCTCCGGAGCGCTGGCCGGCACGAGCCTGCCGATCGACCGCGAGCATGTGCAGCGGTCGCTCGGATTCGATGGCATCGCGGCCAACAGCCTCGACGGGGCGAGCGACCGCGACTTCGCCTGTGAACTGGCCTTTGCGCTGTCGCTGTGCGCCGTGCACCTTTCGCAATGGGCCGAGGAGTGGATCCTCTGGAGCACGCACGAGTTCGGATTCCTGGAACTGCCGGAGGGATTCTGCACCGGCAGTTCGATCATGCCGCAGAAGATCAACCCGGATGTCCTCGAACTGGTCCGCGGCAAGTCGGCCCGCGCGATCGGCAACGTGCAGGCGTTGCTGGTGCTGCTCAAGGGCCTGCCGACGGCCTACAACCGCGACCTCCAGGAGGACAAGGAGCGGATCTTTGATTCGATCGACACGCTCGAGGCGATGCTGGGTGTGGCCGCACCGCTGGTGGAGGGCACGTCGTTCGACCGGAACCGCATCGCCGCCTCGGTCGATCGCGGCCATCTCGATGCCACGAGCCTGATGGAGGCCCTGATCGCCGACGGGCTGCCCCAGCGAACTGCGCATGAGACGGTCGGACGGCTCGTGCGGCTGGCGATGAACCGCGGTGTGCGGCTCGACGAGCTTTCCGAAGACGAATGCCGGCATGAATGCTCCGGCTGGAAGCCCTCGTATCGCACGGCGCTCGGCGCATCGCAGGCTGTCTCGCGGATGCAGAGCTTTGGATCGACCGCCCCTGCCCGCGTCGCCGAACAGCTGGCATCCTGGAAAGCACGCCTGTCCAGTCGCTAACGATCTCGCCCGACCATGTGGCCGAGGATCGCAACGACGTCGAGCAGCGATGCGGCCTGGGCGTTGAGTTCCTCCGCCGCGGCGGACCCCTGTTCGGCCCCTGCTGCCGCCTGCTGGCTCACGTCCTCAATCTGCTTGATCGCGTCGCCGATGCGGGAGACCGCCAGTTGCTGCTCGCGGCTCCCCGCGTTCACCTCATCGACGAGTACCCGAACCGCCGACGCCTGCTCTGCGAGCGATGTGATGGAGGCTGCCACGTCGGCCACCTTCTCGCTGCCGGCATCGGAGCGGCCGATCGACTCCTCGATGAGCGAGGCCGTCTCGCGGGCCGCCTCGGCCGATCGACGCGCGAGCATCCGAACCTCCTCGGCCACCACTGCGAATCCGAGCCCGGCCTCGCCGGCACGGGCCGCTTCCACCGCCGCATTGAGGGCGAGGATGTTGGTCTGAAAGGCGATCGCGTCGATCACCTTGTTGATCTTCGAGATTCGGCCGCCGGTCGTCCTGATCGCCTCCATCGCCGTGACCATTTCCCCCAAGCGGTTCGAGGCTTCGGCGAACTGCCGTTCCTCGCGGGCCACGAGGTCGCTTGCCGACTGCGTGCGCCGGGCGTTGTCGGAGGCCATGCTGGCGGTTTCACGGGCCGATTGCGAGATGTCCTCGACGGCCGCCACCTGCTCCGTCACCCCCTGGGCCAGCGACTGGCTTGCCGCGGCCGTCTCGGTCGCCCCACTGCCGACGTTCTCCGCGGTCGAGGCGAGCTGATCGATGGCGCCGCGGAGCGTGCGTGCATGGCGGCCGATGCTCAGCCAGGTCATGACGGCGGCCACAGCCGCAACGACGACCATGACCAGCATCATCGCGTCGCTGCGACGGCGGGCGGTGTGGGCCGCCTCGTCGGTCCGACGGTCGATCATCTGCTCGAACCGGCCGATCGGCTCCATGATCCTCGCCTTGTCGGCATGGTATTGCGAATCATGCATGATCCGTCGGGCAAGCTCCCGGTCGGGATCGCCTCGCTTTGTGAAGCCCCCCTGTCCGTCGGAGAAAAGCCCCTTCATCGCGTTCATCGCGATGGTTTCAGTTGCCACGAGGGCGTTGGAGTTGTCTTCCGCCTGCTCGAGCATCGCGAATTCGGCCTGCGTGAAGCCCTGTCGCTCCATGAGCGTCCGCAGCGGCACGGTGCGGCCGTCGGGGCGTGGCTGCGTGCCGTTGCGGACGTCGAGCACATGCCAGAACTGCCGCTCGAACTCGGAATCACCCGTGACGCAGTATGTGCGGGCCAGTCGCGTGAGTTCGTCGGAACTCTCTCGCAACTCGTTGGCGAGGCGATAGGAGTCGAACCGGTTGGTCTGGGCCTGGCTGAGCGACCGCTGGCTGACGAAGGCGGCAAGGGAAAGCGCGAGCAGACCCGCCACGGGCGCGATCGTCGTCAGCTTCAGCCGCTGCATGGCGTTCATGGCTGTATCCAGAAGGGCATCGGGCCGCCGGATTCGGGCCCGTCAGGGAAGTCTAGGTCGCGTTTTCGGGCCGTGACGCCGCCGCCGGCACAACCGGCACGATAGGACTTTCCCCGACCGTTTCCGCAGATCCACCAGTCGGTGGAATTGCGAGCTACGATTGAGCAGGAGGGTCCGCGGAGGGCCCGTCCGACCTGTGAGCCGGGGTTCGATGCCTTCCGACGCCACGATCGCCGTTTCCCGGGGCCTGCTCCAGAAGATCGGCCTTGAACTTGCCTTTGTTTCGACGGCGGGTCCTGCACCACTGCGCGAGATGCTCGCCTCCTTGGCTCGCACGGTGAGCGGCTCGGCGCCATCGGAGATCCGCTCGGCGGTCGCCGCCGCCTCGGGCTGGCTCGCCGATGCCGGGTCGATCGGGCCCGACGTGGCGGAGCGATTCAATCTCTGGCATCCGTGGATGGAGGAGTCGGTCACCTCCTGGGAGCGCGGGCTCCCGCTGCCGATCTGGCCGACGGCACTCGGCGCCGTGACCGCACCTGCGACCCCCGAGGTTCTCGATGCATCCCAGCCGGTGACGGTGCTGCCGGAGGGGGCCGATCCCGAACTGATGCGGCTCTTCTGCTCCGAATCGGAGGATCTCCTGCGGGAGATCGAGCAGGGCGTGCTGCGATTGGAAACCACGCCGGACGATCCCGACACGCTCGCCACCGTCTTTCGAGCCTTCCACACGTTCAAGGGCAACGCCGCCGTCATGAAGCTCGTCGTGCTGCAGCGGCTGGCTCACGAACTGGAGTCGTTGCTCGATGCAGCCCGCCGGGGTGGGCGGCGGCTTGATCGCAACGCCATCGACGTGGTGCTCGCCGGGGCCGACGTTTTCGCTGGATACGTGTCGGAACTGGCGCGGCAGCTCGACGGCCACAACGTGGGCCGATCGATCGACCTTCCCATTCCCGCCGTGGTGAGCCGGGTGCGGGCCGTCCTCACGGGCGAATTGGCTCCGAGCCCCCTGCCGCCGACTCCGACACCTCCTGTGTCCGCCGAGACGACCCTCGCTGCGGCGGCTGCCGATCAGTCTGCGCCCGTTCCCGTCGAGCCGGCGGCGGTCGAAGCTCCCGCCGCGGCGACGCCGGTTCGGGCCGCATCGACCACTGGCTCCATTCGAGTCGATACCCAGAAACTCGACGGGCTCGTCGATCTGGTCGGCGAACTGGTCATCGCGCAGTCGATGGTCGCCATCGGTGCCGAGGCTCGCGGAGCCGATGAGCCGCTCGCGCGGTCGCTCGGTCGGCTGCGGGGCATCACGGCCGAACTTCAGCGGACGGCCATGGCCATGCGGATGATTCCGATCCAGGGAACGTTCCAGAAGATGGGCCGTCTTGTCCGCGACCTGTCCGCGCAGCTCGGCAAGGAGATCCGCCTCGTCGTGGAGGGAGAGGAGACTGAACTCGATCGCACCGTCATCGAGGAGATCGGCGACCCGCTCATGCACATGGTTCGCAACGCGGCCGACCATGGCATCGAGTCTCCGGCCGATCGGTCCGCAACTGGAAAGCCGGCGGCCGGCACGATCACGCTTCGGGCCCGTCATCAGGGCGGCTTCGTGGTGATCCAGATCGCCGACGACGGTCAGGGACTCGATCCGGCGAAGCTGCGTGCCAAGGGGGTCGAACGCGGGCTCATCGCCGCCGATTCCGTGATCGACGACCGAGCGGCCTTGGAGTTGATCTTCGCGCCTGGGTTCTCCACCGCGGAGCGGGTCTCGGACCTCTCGGGCCGCGGTGTCGGGATGGATGTCGTGCGCCGCAACATCGAACGCCTACGCGGCACCGTCGAGATCGAATCGCATCCCGGGAAGGGCACCACCTTCACGATCTTCATGCCGCTGACGCTGGCGATCATCGAGGGTCTGCTCGTGGCCGTCGGCGAGCAGCAGTTCGTCATTCCCGCGGTGTCGGTCCGGGAATCGTTTCGGCCGCCCGCAGGCGGCGTGACGACGGTGCACGGACGTGGCGAATTGGTCGATGTTCGAGGCCAGTTACTGCCGCTCTTACGGCTTGGTCGCCACCTCGGCATCGACACTGCGATCGACGATCCCCTCCGGGGCATCGTGGTCGTCGTCGAATCGGGCCACGACCGCCGCTGCCTTTTGATCGATTCCCTCGTCGGCAGGCAGGAGGTCGTGATCAAGGCCCTCGGCGAGACGTTCCGAGGGGCCCGCAGTTTCGCCGGCGCGGCGATCCTCGGTGACGGCCGCGTCGGCTTGATCCTCGACGCGACGGCCCTGGTGCGGCTCACGACATCGCCCTTGGAGACGGCGGCATGACCGCCCGCACACGATGACGCTTCCCATGCCCCTTCCCCCCGACGTGGCCATGGCCCGGCCGGGCAAGTACCTGACCTTCTCCCTCGCGGGTGAAACCTACGGCATGAGCGTGCTGGTGGTGCGGGAGATCATCAGGCTCTGCCCGGTCACGCCAGTGGCAACGATGCCGCCGTACGTCAGGGGCGTGATCAACCTGCGCGGGCGTGTGATTCCGCTGGTCGATCTGCGGGCTCGGTTCGGGCTGCCGGCCCCGCCCGACCACGACCGCACCTGCTTCATCGTCACCGAGGTTCCGGCGGCGAGCGGCGGCGTGCGACCCTACGCGGTCGTCATCGACAGCGTCGAGGAGGTGGTCTCCTACGCCTCCGACGACCTCGTGCCGACCCCCGATTTCGGCGGTGCGATCGATGCCCGCTTCATCGCCGGGATGGCCAGAACCACCCGTGGCGTGACGACACTGATCGACATCGATGCCATCGCGGCCGCGGACATTCATTCGATGACGTCGGGCAACGCGGCCGCCGAATCCTCACTGTCCTGAAAGGCCCCCATGTTCAAGACCTGGTTCAAGACCTCGACCATTCCCCATCGAGTCGGTGTCGGGTTTGCGGTGCTCGTGCTGGCTGCGTTCTCGATCGGCCTCGCCTCGTTGTGGAGGCTGTCGGAGATCAAGCATCACGTCACGTCGCTCTCCGACAACATCGTGCCGTCGGTGGCCACGCTCAGCCGCATCATCGAGGCCAACTTGCTGGGTTTGCAGTCGGCCCGCACGGCCATCCTCGATATCGACGACCCGGCGCGGATGGCGGCCGCTGCGGTGGACATGCGGAAGGCGATCGACCGTGGCGATAGCCTGTGCGGAAGCTACGTCGATCTCTTCAGTGATGCAGATGACGAGCGGCTCTTCGTCGCCGCCCGTGCCGCCCGGAACGCCTTCCTCACGAAGTTGCAGCAGGCGGCCGCGCTGGCCGCCGACGGGCGGGCCGACGAGGCCCGACGGACGGTGCTGGGCGACGTCGAGCCCGTCGCCCGGGAATGCCTCGAGCGATTCAGGGCCGTGATCGACCACAACATCGCCCTTTCCGAGCGGGAACTTGGTCGGGCCGAGTCGAAACTTCGGATGGGCTTCCGCTTCAATGTCGCGACGCTCGCGGGCACTGTGCTCGTCGGACTGCTGTTGGCCACCACCATCATGCGGTCGCTCTCACGCACCCTGATGCAGATCTCCTCGTCACTCGAGACCGGCGCCGCGCGGACGTCGTCATCGTCGAGCCAGCTCGCCTCCGTCAGCCAGACGGTCGCCACCGGCTGCAGCGAGCAGGGGGCCTCGGTCGCGGAAACCGGCGCGGCCCTCGAGCAGATGTCGGCGATGACCCGCGCCACGGCCGAGAATGCCACCCGGGCCAAGGAGTGTGCCGCGCAGGCCCGCGTGGCCGCGGAGTCCGGTGCCAGGACGATGGTGGAGATGGATAGCGCGATGCAGGCGATCGCCACCGCCAGCGGCGACGTCGCGAAGATCGTCAAGCAGATCGACGAGATTGCCTTCCAAACCAACATCCTCGCGCTCAATGCCGCGGTCGAGGCGGCCCGTGCGGGCGAGGCGGGGGCCGGGTTCGCCGTTGTCGCCGACGAGGTGCGGCTCCTTGCGCAGCGAAGCGCCGCGGCCGCGCGCGAAACCGCTGAACGGATCGAGGCGGCCATCACGAGCAGCCGTGAGGGGGCCGCCAGTTGTGGCCGTGTCGGACACTCGCTCGATGAGATCGCCGAACGCATCAGGGCGGCCGACGGGCTCGTCGCCGAGATCGCCACCGCCGCCCGGGAGCAGTCACAGGGAATCCGCCAGATCACTACGGCGATGGCCCAGCTCGACCAGATCGCCCAGGACAATGCCGCCCGTGCCGACGAGGGTGCCCGTGCCGCGGCCGACCTCTCCGACCAGGCCGTGCTGATGCAGGAGCAGGTCGAGAGTCTTCGGGGGCTCGTCATCCGATCGCGGAAATCGATCACGCCCGTCAGGCTCCCAGGTCCAGGCCCCGCGGTGGCCCCGCTGCCCAGGCTCCGGGCGCCGGCCCCCCGAATCCCGATGCCTGGAGACGGCGACATGGCGGCGGCCGACGCCGAGGACCGTCACTTCACCAGTTTCGAGGGGTCACACCGGCCGGCATGATCTCTCCCGACGCCGCACTCTCGCCGCAGGCCTATGCGTTTCTCGCCGACGTGGTCTATCGGCGCAGCCGCATCCGGCTCGGACCCGACAGGCAGGCCTTCGTCGCGAGCCGACTGGCCAATCGCCTTCGCGAACTCGGGTGTGCGACCTACGACGATTACTGTCGGCTCATCGGGGCACGGGATGGAGACGAGGAAGCCGAGGCGATGATCGACCTCATCTCCACCAATCACACCCGTTTTTTCAGGGAGCCGGCACACTTCGATCTTCTCGCGCGCGACGTTCTTCCGGCCGTGGCCCCTCGCGCGGCTGCAGCCGGCCGTGGCGTGCGGGTCTGGAGCGCGGCCGCGGCATCGGGCGAGGAGGCCTATTCAATCGCCATCGTGCTGGCCGAGCAGCAGTCGCCCCTGATCTCTCGTGGCTGGATGGTGCTGGCCTCCGACATTTCCCGGCGAATGCTCCAGCGATGCAGGATGGGGATCTACGAAGCCCGCGCAGTCGAACTCCCCGATCCACGGTTTCTCGGTCGTTATTTCCTCCGCGGGTTCGGCGAGCGAGAGGGCTTCTATCGGGTAAAGCCTGAACTCCGACGGCATGTTCAGGTCGCGGCCATCAACCTCTTTCAGGAGTCCTACCCTCTGCCGCCGGGACAGGACGTGATCTTCTGCCGCAACGTGATGATCTATTTCGACGCCGAATCGCGGCAGGTGCTCGTCGAGCGGCTCTTCGATCAGCTCGCTCCGGGTGGATTCCTCTTCATCGGCCATGCCGAGAGCCTGCTCGGGCTGCGGCACCGGTTCCGGCGGGCCGGCCCCTCGCTCTACGAGAGGCCACTGTGAACGCGCGGGGCGACACACAACCATGAACGGAACTCAGAACAGGAAGATCCGCGTCCTCGTCGTCGATGATTCGGCGCTCGTCCGGCGCGCGATCAGCGAGGCACTCGCCCGCGATCCGGCGCTGGAGGTGGTGGCGACGGCCTGCGATCCCTACGTGGCCCGGGAAAAGATCGCACAGTTGGACCCCGACGTCCTCACGCTTGATCTCGAGATGCCGAGGATGGACGGTCTGACATTCCTGCGGATCCTCATGGAGCACCACCCCTTGCCGGTGGTCGTGGTCAGCTCGCTGGCTCAGCAGGGATCGCAGGCCGCGCTCGAAGCGGTCGAGGCCGGTGCCGTGGACGTGCTCGCGAAGCCCGATGGCACGATGTCGATCGGGGCGCTCGCCGACAAGCTTGCCTTCCACGTCAAGGCGGCGGCGGCCGCGGCCCCGCGGCTGCGGCGAGGCGAGGCCCGCCCGTCGATGCCCGGCCCCCTGGTGGAGAGGCCCGCTGCGGCGCCCGACGCCCGGCAACTCATCGTCATCGGCGCATCGACCGGCGGCGTGGAGGCACTCCGCCAGATCATTCCGAGGCTTCCACCGGGACTGCCGCCGATCGCCGTCGTACAGCACATCTCGGCCTTCTTCTCCAAGGCGGTCGCCGATCGTCTCGACGCGATCAGCGGCATCGATGTCCATGAGGCGGTCGATAACGAGCCACTCCGTGCGGGCAGTTGCGTGATCGCGCCGGGTGATTTTCACCTGGCCGTCGAGTTCCGTGCCGGGGTGCATGTCACCAAGCTTTTGCGGACCCCTCCCATCCACCACTGTCGCCCGGCCGTCGATGTGCTCTTCCGGTCGGCTGCGGAAGCGGCCGGGCGACATGCCGTGGGCGTGTTGCTCACCGGCATGGGCAGCGACGGAGCGGTCGGCATGCAGGCGATTCACGCTGCGGGCGGCACGACGATCGCCGAGCATGAATCGACCTGCGTCGTCTACGGCATGCCCCGGGCCGCGGTCGAACTCGGCGTGGTCGATCGCGTCGTTCCGCTCCCCGACATTGCCGCCGCCGTGGGCGAAGCGGTCACGAGGGCACAGACCGGCCGCGTTGCCAGGGAGCGTGGGCAGACTCGCCGTGAGTGACAGATGCGAGGGGTGGTGAAAGTCTGACGGTTGGGATGGCCGCGCGACCCCGGTTCCCTGTGGATCGCGGGCAGTTGCGCGAAGAAATGGCTTCGGATCGATCGTGCCGGCACGACGTGCCGACGTTGTCGGTGCATGGCGACAACGTCTCGATCTCGTGGCACGCTCCTGGCCCTCGCGCTCGTGACGGCGGCGGCCGCGCCCCGCCACGCCCAGGCCTGGGCGGCGGAGCGACAGGATCCGCCTCGCGTCGCGCTCGATCCGATGGCCCGCGCCGTCGTCGAGTCGCGGCGGCAGCCGGCCCCAAAAACGGCACGGGCATGGCTCGACGCCGCGATCGCGACCATCGATGTTGATGCCGTGGCCGACGCCATCGACTTCTACCGTGGCTTCGTCGCTGCCCTGGAGGAGGCCGGAGAAAACCGGGTCGATCTGATCGCCGACCTCGGCGATGCCGTCGATGCGGCCGGCATCCGCCGACTGGAACGGGGGATCGCGCGCTACGAGCCCGATGCCCCCAGACTGCTCGGCTCGCTCACCGACGCCGCGGGCCTGCGGCGCCGCGACCCGAAGCGGATGGCCGCGGCCATCGACGGGCTCCGCAGCGAGTCCCGCCCTGAACGGCTCGAGGCCGCAGGACAGATCGCCCGATCGGGCATCGATGCCCTGCCCGCGCTGGTCGCCCTGCTGCAGACCGAGGACGATGCGGGCGAGGTTGCCCGCGGCATCGCCCGTGGGCTCGTGCGTGGCATGGGCGAGGATGGCCGCGATGCGCTCCTGGCATGGCTTGGATCGGCCGACATCGACCGGTGGCCGGGCGTGATCGCGGCGCTCGCCCCATGGAGCGGCGAGGAGACCGAATACCTGCTCGGCCCGGCGCTCGCAGCCGATGCGCCGCCGCCGGTTCGGGCCGCCGCCGGCCGTGTGCTTGCGGCTCACGGGATCACGCCCACGCCCGACATGGCCCGGTTCCTCGTGGCCCGTCGGCTCGACTGGCTGCTCTCTCCCGCCGGTCTCCCGCAGGCCGACAGCCTCGATGCAACGACCATCGACCGCGTCAGATGGAATCCGCAGGCTGCTGCGCCGCAGCGCGGCTCGATGCCGACGCGACTGGCACGTGCCGAGAGGGCCGTTCACCTGGCCCGCGATCTCGCGGCGATGGGCCCCACCGATCCAGCCCACATCAGGCTCATCCTGCTGTCCAGGCTCGAGATGGAGTCGGCGCTGGCTGCGATAAATCCCTCGGCGGTCGATGGAATTCCCTCCGATGAAGCCATGCTGGCGGCGCTCTCCGGACCGGAAGGATTCGATTCGGCCATCGTCGCTGAAGTGCTCGACGAGGCCGCCGCCCGTGGGATGAAGCAGGCCGCGGGCGCGGCCGCGAGGGCCATGCGGCTGTCGCAGGCGAACCGACCGGAAGGCGGCACGACGCCGGCGTCTCCGCTGGCGCCGGCTGTCCGCGAGGCACTTGTCCGCGGGCTCTCTGCTCCCGATGCCACCCTCGCCTTCGAGGCCGCCGTCACGCTGGCCGCCCGCGGCGGCGATCCGCCCTACCGCGGTGCCAGCCGTGTCGTGCGCAACCTCGTCCATGCCGCCACATCGACGGGCGACGATCGGGCGATTGTGGCCCATCCCGACCTCACGATCGTCGAGGAGCTGGCGGCCGGGCTGTCGCGGCATGGCTACGAGACGATCCGTGTGCGAAACGGTCGCGACGCGATCCTCGCCGCCCGCGATTCGGCCGACACGGTGCTCGTGATCCTGGCGGCCCGCCTCGGGAGCCCGTCGGCGCTGGAGACGGTAGAACTGCTCCGACTCGGGAGCGATCTCGAGACGCCTCCCGTGCTCGTCGTCGTCGATCCTCTCGACGACAATCCGCGAGGACTGTTCCTGTCCCGACTGATCACGTCGTTCGCCGATGTCGAATGTGTGGCGATCGTCGATCGCGTGGAGAGTTTTTTTCTGCCAGCCACCGATCCTGTGGCAGATGGCGCGGCACCCAGGCCCCCGCGATTCCTCGATGCTCTCGCGATTGCCGCCGGACCGCGCGCGGGCGACCCGGAGCGGCGTGCCGCGCGAGCAGCTGCTCGACTAGCCCGGGCTCGTACGGCGATGATCACGCTGGCCTCGCTCGGCGAGCGCGGATGGGATGTCTCCCAGGCGGTATGGGTGGCCCGTTCGGCGATCCAACATCCCGACCTCCACGACGCCGCCGTGGCGGTCCTCGCGACGGCGGGCGATCCGGCCGCCCAGCGGGCGCTCTTTCACGAGGCATGGCAGCGCGATGTGCCGGAGGCCTGGCGAGGCTCGGCGCGGGCCGGATTCGCGGCCAACGTCCGGCGGTATGGTCTCTTGCTCGAGCGCGACGACGTGCTCCGGCTCTCCACCATGTACAATCGAGCGATCGATGCGGACAGCCGCGACCAGGCCGGCGCCCTACTCGAAATCGTCGAGTCGCCACGCATCCGCCCCCGTACCGCCCGAGTCGATGCTCCGTAATCCCGCCTCATCCGGCGATGCCGCCGCCGCGCCCCCCATCGAGGGCCTGATCGGTTCGAGCCCGGCGATGCAGGCCGTTTATGCCATGACCCGGCGCGTGGCCGCCTCGAATGCCTCGGTGCTGCTCATGGGCGAGACCGGCACGGGCAAGGAACTGATCGCAAAGGCCATTCATCGGCTCTCGCCGCGGAGCACCGGGCCGTTCGTCCGCGTCAACTGCGGCGCCCTCTCGGAGAGCCTCTTGGAGAGCGAACTCTTCGGGCACGTCCGCGGAGCGTTCACCGGCGCCGTGGCCAATCGTGCCGGCCGGTTCGAGGCGGCCCATACCGGCACGATCTTTCTCGACGAGATCAACTCCACGACGCCCAAGCTGCAGGTGAAACTTCTGCGAGTCCTGCAGGAGCGGGAGTTCGAGCGGGTGGGCGATACCGAGACGATCAGCGTCGATACCCGCGTGATTGCCGCGAGCAATCGGGAGCTGCTCGACGAGGTGGCGAAGGAGACGTTCCGGGAAGACCTCTACTACCGGCTCAACGTGGTGCCGATCTCCATTCCTCCGTTGCGTTCGCGTCGAGAAGACATTCCGCTGCTCCTGACCCATTTTCTCGAGCACTACAATCGGGAGTGCGAGCGGTACGTGGTGCACATCCAGAAGGAGGCGACGGACGCATTGGTCGCCTACCACTGGCCGGGCAATGTGCGGGAGCTGCAAAACGTCGTCGAACGGTGCGTGGTGCTGGCGCCGGGCGACGAGATCACGCTCGACCTGCTGCCCCCCGCGATGCGGGGCGGACGGCCGACCGTGTCGATGCCCGGCCGCGGAGGCGACCTCGACAGCCTCGCCCGCGATCTCGTCGAGCAGGGCATGGCGACGGCCGGACCCGACGACGACACCCTCTTCGACCGGATCGTCAGTCGTGTGGAACGGGAACTGATCGCACAGATGCTCGCCGCCTGCAACGGCGTCCAGCTCAAGGCTGCTGCCCGCCTCGGTATCAACCGCAACACGCTGCGCAAGAAACTCCTCGAGCACGGCCTCGAGGATGCGGGCGAGTAGGCGGGGCGCCCGACACCGTCAGCCCGGCCCCTCGTTCATCTCGCGGGCATGGTAGCTCGATCGTACGAACGGGCCGGAGGCCACCTTCGCGAATCCCATGCGCCGGGCCAGGTCGCCGATCTCGTCGAACTCCTCGGGCGGCACATACCGCTCCACCGGAAGCGAGTCGGGCGTGGGCTGCAGGTATTGTCCGAGCGTGAGGAAATCGACGCCATGGTCGAGCAGGTCGGCGAAGACATCAAGCAATTCGTCGCGCGTCTCACCGAGCCCGAGCATGAGGCCACTCTTGGTCTTCACGGACGGGAGGATTCGCTTGGCGTCGGCGAGCAGCTGGAGTGTCCAGGCGTAGACGCTTCTGCGACCGCGGACCGTTCGATAGAGCCGCGGCACGGTCTCGGTGTTGTGGTTGAAGACATCGGGCTTCGCCTCCATGAGACGCTCGAGCGCCCCTTCCTTGCCCAGAAAATCGGGCACGAGCACCTCGACCACCGCGCCGGTGGCGGCCCGGACGGCCTCGACCGTCTGCCGAAAGTGGTCAGCCCCGCCATCGGGCAGATCGTCGCGGGTGACGCTCGTGATCACGACATGGGCGAGCCCCAGCCGCCGTGCCGCCTCGGCCACTCGCTGCGGCTCGTCGAGCTCGAGTTCCTCGGTCTTGCCCCGTGGCACCGAGCAGAAGCCGCACGGCCGCGTGCAGACGTTTCCGAGGATCATGAACGTCGCCGTCCGTTGCGACCAGCATTCG
The DNA here is from genome assembly GCA_046074725.1 of Planctomycetia bacterium. Classification (GTDB taxonomy): domain Bacteria; phylum Planctomycetota; class Planctomycetia; order Pirellulales; family UBA1268; genus CACORA01. Next base: position 42,491 of record JBJTOU010000200.1, on the reverse strand, counting down.
AGCCGATTGGGGCATTTGGCCGACGAGCAGACCGTCTCCAGGCCGAGTTCGGCGATCAGGTGCGCCGTCTCGCCGTGGCCCCCGCCCGGCTCGAGGTTGCGACGCAGCCATGGCGGCAGCCTGCGGGCAGGCGTGGCCGTCACCGGCGCGGAGGCTTCGACGATCGGGAGGGAAAGGAGATTATCCGGCACGGCTCGCAGGCTCCCGGAGAGGGACTTCACGGATGGACACTGGCATGCCCGGGTGGACATGCGACTCGCCGAAACCGAAGGCGTCTGCCACCTGTTCGATGATCATCGTGCGGGCATCCTGCACCCGGATCCGGCGTTGGACGTCGGCCTCGACCGACGACATGGTACGCATCCCCGCCGCGGCGGCCATGGGAGCAGTCCGCACGCGGTGCATGGGGAGGGCGAGTGGCTGCACGTTGAGAAAGCCGCCATGCCAGGCCACGCCGCGTCGCACGGCGATCCCGACGGCGGCCAGCAGGCCGGTACGACCAAAAACGCCCGCCGCCCGCGAGTCGCGGGCGGCGCCACACCGCAGACCACGGACCGCCCCTTCGATGGCCGCCTCGAGCCGTTCGAGATAGCCTCCGACATCATGCCTGGCCAGGCCGAGGTCCTCCAGTTTGGCAAAGAGGGCGATTCCCACCTGCCCCGGTCCGTGCGGCACCGCTCCGCCGCCACGGCCGACGAACCGGATCGCGATCTGCCTCGACCGGAGTTCGTCGTCGGACAGATCGACATCGGTGCGCGAGCCGGCCCGGCCGATGGTGATCGACGGCTCGGGCTCGTAGAGCACGAGCGTCGGAGGCCTTCCGTCCGGCTCCGAAACGTCCCACGCCAGCCTCTCCGCCATGCCGGCGTAGGCTTCCAGCCCGATCCTTCCCGCCAGCCAGACGGCGAGCGAGCGCTGTGTTGCGTGGCGTCGAGATCTCGTCATGCCGCGCATTGTACCAGCATTCCGCTCCCGATCGTGGCTGTCATCACGACACCGCGAACTACTTCGAGAGCGATTCGTGGAGGGCCGACCATGGCATCACCGCCCATGCCACCGCATCGGGAAGAGAGCCCGAGCGCGAGAACGCCGTGGCTGCGACCGTCTCGACATCGGCCCGCTCCAGGGTGCGATCGACCGTGATGGTGAGTCGCTCGAGCCATTCCGGCACCTCAACGCCTGACCCGCTGGCGACGCCGAGAAATCCGCGGGCCTTCTCTTCGAGCCGGGCACCAGCTCCGTGGGGCGAGCCTGTGGAGAGTTCGGACACGGCGGGTTCGACGAACGATTCGAGATCGTCCTGTTCCAGGGGCGCCGTGAAGGCGCGGCGGATGCGATCGCCGACGCTCGCCAGCCGCACCCCCGTCTCGCGCTCCACGTCAGCCAGACGTTTCGTCAGCCCCGCCGCGGTTTCCGCCGTCTCGTCCCGCAGCCGACGGCGCCAGGCGGTGGCCGCCCCCGATTCGCCCCGTCTGGCCAGCACCCGGTGGGCCATCGTGACCGGTCGCAGTGTCCATGTGATGCGGTCGTACTCCGCCTTGATGCGGAGAAAGTCGAGCAACACATGGACGCATTCACCACGGTCCGACTGGGTCGTCGTCGAGTTCCAGTCGCGGTATTCGGCATGATTCTCGGCAACGCTCTCCAGAACGAGCCGAATCCGGGCCTGTGCCGACTTCATCGTCAACCTTCCGGACGCGAGATCGTCGAGGAGCTTGGCCGGACGGCGGGAGGGCGATTCCTGACCGATCTCGTCTCCGTGATCGCGTTGGTCGCGATCGATCAACCGCTCCAGGAGGGCTTTGACGCCACCGCGGAGAATTCCCCGCAGCGACGGCGGTGCGAGCAGGTGCTGCGTGAACAGGCCCGAGCCATACTGCTCGACGAACTCGCGCACTCCGTCGAAGGCCTTCTGCTCACGGACCCGCTCGAGTACCGAGAGCCGCAACTGACGGGCGTGTGTCATCCAGGTCTCCAGGAGCCTCGGCACCAGCAGGGCCAAGCCGTCCAGAATCCTCTGGGTCGCCGTCGCGTCATCGACGGGCGGCGCTCCCGGGGCAGGCACATGGGCGCTTTCGACGATGCGCTCCACGAGCGACATGGTTGCCGCCTCGAACACGCGATCGAACTCGCTGACGCTCGCTCCGCCGGCCGGCCGTTTTCCCTCGAGCCCCTTGGCCATGAGGACGATCCGCGTGGTCTCCGTCACCAAGCCGATCCTTGGCAGGCAGGCGGCGAGTTTCGCCAACAGACGTTCGCGGCACCGGGCACGAACGATCCGATCGGGCCGGCCGCCGCGTGACAGCGGCACGTAGAGCACCGCCTTACCGACGAGGCGGTTGCACAGCCTGTCGAGCAGTTCCCGCGCCTGCGGTGCATCGCCCTGAAGAATTGCGGCGAAGAGAGGGCCGATCAGTCCGCGGCCCATGGGCCTCCGCTCCGCGTCGCGAGGCTGTCGCGGCCCATCGATCCGGAGCCGCGCCGAAAGCATCCACGACGTCTCGGTCGCCTTGACCGCGGCCTCGATGAGCCGTTCGGCCGCGGCATCCAGCTGCCACCGCAGCCGTTCGAGCTCGGCCGCCGGCATCCCCGGATCGGTGGCGATGTCCTCCGACGTGATGAGCATTGCCGCCCGAATCATGGCGCGTCGCTGCCGTCGCATCGAATGCCGCGCGGCGACCGTCGCATCGATCTCCTCACGAGTCGGCCCGCCTCCTTCGGCGATGTCGGCCGCGCACGATGCCGTGACGGCATGCTGCACCAGTCGGGCGCAGCCTGCGAGAAAATCCGCCGCCTGCTCGAGGGCGGCCGGGCCGGTGCCCGACGTGCCGCCCGGCAGGTCGAACTCGAGCATCCCGCCATCGACGCCGTCGTCGGTGGAGTCGCGCCACACCATCGATTCATAGGCACTGGCTACGCTCTCCTGCGCGTCGGGATGCTCGTCCTCGGCTTCCCCGGGCGATGCCATGGCCTCGCCACGTCGGCCGCCGGGATCCCGCCCGGCCGCGACCATCTCGATGATGTCGGCGATCCCACTGGTGTTCGCGTCGACCAGTTCCAGAAACCGCCTGACTCGCGATCGCCCGGCCGGCGATCGATCGGTGAACGCTCGGCCCATCCAGCGGGCCGCCGCCGCCAGCCATTCCCCGCCGAGTTGATCGAGCGTTTGTCCTTCCAGGAGCGATGCCCAGTGGACGAGCAGCCCCATCGCGCCGTCGAGATCTCCTTCCCGCAGCAACGCATCGGCCGCCTGCGCATGGCTCCTCGGCGACGAGAACGAGGCGACCTCCTTCCGCCAGAAGCCCGGGGGCGGCGGTTCGGGGCCGGACTCGTGGCGGCGGTCGAGCGACTCGATTACTTCGCGCGTCGAGTCACGAACCTCGCGGCCCGAAAGGTGCTCGACACCCGAGACCGTGGTCGTGGCGAAGCGATCCCACCATGTGGCAAGCCGCTCGAGCGAGTTCGAGGCGCGGGTGGCATCGGCGATCGCGCCACCGATCGCCGCCTGCCGCCACACGGCCGCATAGCCATCGAGGATCGAGCCGGTCGTGGTGATGAGGTCATCGACCCTGGGATCGGTCAGGCTCTCCCCGCCCGGCTCGTGAAGCGGAAACTGACCGGCCAGCCCGAGAATGTTCCACGGATCGACGGTGGCACCGCAGCCGACCGCGCGAAACAGGAGATCGGCCGCTGTGTCGAGATGATCGAGCGCCGCGCCGGCACCACCGGCGGCCGACGGTGCGGGTTGGAGAGCCTGTCGGGCGGCCACGACGCTGCCGCTGATTCGTGCCAGCATCCGCGCCGAGGCGGCCGGCACGATGCCCGCCAGCCGCTCCGCCTCGGTGGCACGGCCGAGACGCGACATGACTGCCGAGAGGGCGACGCTCTCCACCTGCCTCGCCCGCCGGCCGGCAAGCAGCGTGTTGATGTGGCGTCGCACGCCGCCGAAGGGCTGTCGAAGCCGGTGGGTTTCCTCGTTCAGGCGGTCGCGGTGCGGCTCCGGAAGCCGTTCCACGAGCCAGCGGTAGAACGCATCGCGGTAGCCCGCGATGCGTGGCAGCAGTTCGGCGAGGGGAAGGCCCGCCTGGTGGGCGCCGGGCCCGTGTCCCGAGAGACCGGAGGCCATGAGCATAACGCCCGCGAGGACGGCCGAGGATTCCCGGCGCAGCTCCGCCAGCAGGCCGGCCTCCGGCTGCTCAGGCCCGGCGGCGCACGGCCATGACAGGATTCCGTCGAGCGTTGCCTGCTGCACGACCATCCGACGGTAGCACCCGTGCGTGTCGATCCGTCCCGGATCCCACAGGCCAAAAAGATAGTTGGGCCGGCTGGCAGCCGGATGGAGAAAATCGAAGGCGCGAGGATCGATCGCCAGTTCTTCGAGCATCGCAAGATCGAAGTCGGCTTGCCTCATGAGATCGGGAGGCGCGGCGGCGAGGATGTCGATCGCCCCCTGCACGAGATCACGATAGCGGCCATGGGCCGGGCCGGCGCCGTTGATGAAGATCGGAATCGGCCGAACCCGTTCGTGCGGATATGGTTCCGACAGGCGACCGTTTTCAAGGACGGCCACCGGACGCCATCCCACGTAGTCGTTGAGCCGCGCGAGAACACGCTCGACGAGCCGACCGGAAACCGGGTCGCTCAGATCATCGCCGCCGGCCCCCTCGGCCAGCACCGCCTGTGCGACGGCCATCAGGAAAAAGGGCCGTTCGATCGCACCGCGGGGCTGGTGCTCGATCAGATCGGAGTGGTAATCGCGGTAGGCTTTGGGGACCACATCCAGAACCATGTCGATCGCGGCCCGCGCCTGGGCGGATTGTCGGAAGGCCGGCTCCGATGCCTCGAGCTCGGCGAGCCTGTGCCTCAGGGCGGAGGCCACGGCGGCCGATGAGTCGCCCCCCTCTGCGACGGCCGCGCCGTCGAGCCCGGGAGCCGTTTCGATCGTGGCGAAGAGGTCGTTCATGGCCCGCCAGGCTGCGGGATCGAACGATCCTGACGAAAAGTTGAGATATCCGAGGACGAGTGCCGCCGGATCGGTCGGTCGGGAGGGCGTCATGTCCCGCACGATCCTACCGCAAGTCCGGGCGTATTGCGTGCACGCAACCACGATCTATCTTTGACCAGAGAGTGTGACCGGCCCGGCTTTTTCGGGCGGGCACCCCAGACACGGGGAAATCGCGCGTCTGACGAGCAGGTGCGTCACGATCCCGGGAACTGGGCCGGCAGCTTTTGGAGAGTTGGAACCGATGCGATACCCTGCCGCACCCCGCGCCGTCATCGCGGCCCTCGCCATGGTCTCGGCGGCAGGGACTTCCTGCGGCCAGGTCTGTGGCACCCTCGCCGACGCCTTCGTCGCCGAGGAGGTGGGATTGCGACGGGAGTGGGTCGTGCAGTTGCCATTCGACTCGGCGGCATCGCGGCTGGAACGGATTGCGGTGGGCGAAGGCATCGTCGTGGCCGCGGCGGGGGACGGGAGCCTGCACGGCGTCGCCACCGGCGCCTCCGTGCCTGGCCAGCCAATGCCGGGCACGCTGCTCTGGTCGCGGCACTTTGGTCGTGCGGAGGGAACGCTCCTCACTCCCGCCATGGGCAGTGGGATCGTGGTCGTCGCCGGCCCCCTTCATGCGTTCGCGATCGATGCCCAGACCGGCCGCACGCTGTGGCAGGAGCCGCTGTCTCACCCCCCAACCGCGGCACCCGTCGTGTCGGGGGACTGGGTGTATCTTCCGGTCGAGGGAGGTCGGCTGATCCGATGGGCGGTCAATCCATACCGCGCCGCTCAGGACATACCCCCGCCCGCCACGAAGGGCAAGAAAGCCAAACCTGTCCCGTTGGCACCACCCCGGTCATTGACGTTCGAGGAACGGATCAAGCCCCTCTCCATCAGTGCCAGCGGTCGCGTCGAAATGGCGCCGGTGCCGTTTCAGCGCGGCGTGCTGTGGTGCACGACCGACGGACTGATCACCGCCCTCCTTCCGGCTCAGCCCGAATGGCAGCGGGATGAGTTTGATCTCGGAAGGCCACCGGCCGGCGGCCTGTTGATCCGTGACAAGACGATCTTCGCCGCGACGAATGCGGGAAGGTCGGCGGGGGATGTCATCCGCATTGAGCTGCTGCCGACCGGCCTCGTCTATCGGTGGCGGGCGCCACTGGGCGATTCCGTGGTCGGAGACGTGCGCATCGCGGGTGACACGCTGCTTGTGCCACTGTCCACCGGAGGGCTGGCCGGCCTCTCCGCCGAGGACGGCACGCGGCTCTGGATGCACGAGCAGCAGATTCGACTGCTCACGATCACGTCGCAACGGCTGTGGTGCATCGATGCCATGGGGCGACTCGTCACGCTCGATCCCGCCGACGGTCGGAGTCTGCAGCAATTCTGCCTTGGTCCCTTTGGGCTGCCGGTCGTCAACGCCGCGTCGGATCGCCTCGTGCTGGCCTCCCCCGGAGGAATCGTGGCCTCGTTGGCACCGCGCAGCGACGGCACGCCGACTCCCGCGGGCCCCGAGGCCGCTGAAGCACCGGCGATGCCCGGGCCATGAAGCCGCCCAGGGCGGACCGTCACCGGGCGGGATGCGTCGGCACACGGGCCTTCGGATCCTGTTGCCATGCGGCGCGAAGAAGGTCGTAGAGCATGCCGTCGCCACGGGCCAGGCGGTGTGGATCCTGAAAGAAGCACTCGGTCGCGACGGCGAAAAACTCGCCCGGTCCCTCCGCGGCATATTCGTCGAGTGGCACGAATCGACCGTCGTCGAGCGCCGCCTCGAACCGCCCCCGACAGGCCGCCATATCGGCCGCCCATGACCGGCGGCCCTGGGCGAGCGGTGGCACACCGTCGATCTCGCCATCGAGCATGTCGATGACATGGGCGAACTCGTGGATCACCACGCTTCTCGGTCCGTCGCGAAGCCGGCCTCCTTCGACGACTCGCGGCCACGAGAGGACGACACTGCCCCCCGACCATGTCTCACCGAGCCGCGCCTCCTGCCATTCGAGCTCCCCTCCGCCCGCCAGCGGCGTCGATCGGGGCACGAGATAGTCGCCCGGATAGACGAGCACGGATCGGACGCGATCAAAGTATTCCTCACCGAGCCCCAACGCGAGAAGGCCGGCTTGCGCCGCGACCGTCAGGCGGACCTCGTCGGAGATCTCCATACCGCCACAGCCTTCGAACGATTTCTCTTCGATGAACACGGCGATCCATTCACGCAACTGCTGACGTTCATGGTCGCCGAGCCACGAGGTCTGGCGGACATTCCGGCGAAGCAGGTCATCCCAGGCCGCGGGGACGGGGCGTTCGCGAATCGCCCGTCGCCGCCGTTTCCGAAGCCAGGAGAGCATCTCGGGAAGGCCACCTACGGCTTGAGCGGCAGGCGATCCTTGGCAAACAGGTCGATCGCGAGGATCACGCAGGCGATCGTCATGGCCACGAACGACATCGCAAGCATCGCGGTGTAGACGTTCATCGGCGGTCGGCGACGGTCGGCGGCGGGCTTGGAATCGTCACTCATGGATGGCTGCTTCACGGGGCCGGGACAGCGTGCCGATCAGGCCGGTTTCAGACGGGTGGTGACGCGGTCGCCGCGCTGCACGGCGCCCCGGGCGTATTCCTTGACGAGCACGGCCACCGCACGATCCGGTTTCACGGCCTTCACGACCGCACGGCCGAGATAGGAGTCGGCACGGTACAGTTCCAGCACATGGCCCAGTTGCAGGCCGTCGTCGCCGCCAAGCGAGACCTCGACCGACCCGTCGGCCACCGCCATGACCACGCCGTCGATCGTCGGCACCTGGTCACGGGGAAGGCTTTCCACGGCGAGGCCGCTCTGCTTGAGGAGCATCCGTGCGTTGGCAAGCTGCTTCTCCAGTTGCGCCTTCCGCTCCTCGACGATGGCCAGGGTCGATTGCTTCTCATGGAGCGTCGCGGCGAGTTTCACGGCTCCCTCGATTTCCTCGTCGACCTTCAATCGCATGGTGCGAATCTCCTCACGGAGTTCCTTGATGGTCGCCGTCGCCCGCTCGAGCGCGGCGCTGGCGGTCGAGGCCTCGGCGATCGCCGCCTGCTGCTTCTTTTCGAAGTCTTCCTTTTCCTTCCGCAGGGTCTCGAGTTCGCCCATCTGCTCGTTGAGCGCGTATTGCAACTTGGCGGCCACCTGGTCGCGTTCTGCCTCCGACGTCGACACGTCCGTCGAGAGCCGATTGATCTCCTCGACGAGCTTGCCGCGTTTGCCCTTTTCCTCCTCGAGCACCTTCGCCAGCCGTTCCGATTCCGTCTTCCAATTGGTGTGAGAGGCAAAGATGGCGATCGCGAAAGTCATGAACACGAGGCTCATGATGAACACCGCGAACACGAAGATTTTGCCGATGTTATTCATCGCCCACTCTTGTACCCGAACTCTTTGGTGATCGGTCGGCGGGTTGACGCGACTCAACCCATGTGCCGGGAGGCCCCGACAACCCGACGTCTGTCCCATATCATGATACATGCCGCAACCGCGACACATCCCCAATTCGGCAGACTCCCCCAGGCCAGCCATGCTGTGGGACGGCCATCGGGCCGCACTCGGGCCCGGAGCGTCGCGGTGGACCGCCTTGGGCCGCAGGCCAGCAACCGGCCACAGCCGTCGATCCACGCTGAAAAACCGGTGTTGGCTGCGATCACCAAAGGTGTGCGGACCTCGATGGCCCGGAAGACCGCGGCCGTCAGGTGCATGTCGAGTTCGCTCGATCCCCAGAACCAACCGTCGTTGGTGAGATTTACGATCACGTCGGGGCGGCTGCCGGCCCCGGCCAGGCGGCGGACCATCGACCGCACCGCGTCGGGCAGCGCCGTTTCGTAGCAAATGGTAGCGGCCGCCCGGTGACCGGCGATCGGTACCGCGACAGGGTGCGTGCCGGCCGTGAGGCCGGCCGGCAGCGGAGTGAGCGAATAAAGCCATGGAAAACGGTTTGCCAACGGGATGTATTCGCCGAACATCACGGGGTGCATCTTGTCATAGCGGGCCATCGGGACCCCGTCGGCATCGAGGAACAGTCCGCAGTTGTAGTGGAAGGCGCCCGATGGGGCCCGCGGTGTGATCTCCTGCCGATCGACGCCGACGAGCCAGTGGGTGCCATAGCGCCTGGCGAAGACGGCCAGGGCTGCCAGCCGCTCCGCCTCGAGCGCCTCCCGAGAGAGTCGTTGCCGCTCATCGTCCACCGACGGGCCGGTACGTTCTCCGCGCGGGCCGACCATACGCTCGACCACATCCTCCGGCAGATGCTCGTCCGGATCGATCGCAAGAAGACCCCATCGCCACATCGTCTCGGGCCAGACGATCAGATCGGGCGTCTCGTGCGGCGTCGCCTTCAGCCCGGCGATCGTCAGTTCGTCGTATTGGTTCGCCACGTCTCCTGCCGCCGCAGGATCATGCTTGAGCTCTGTGTCGATCGATCCCTGGACGAGCAGCACGTCGAGCGGCGTGCCGACGGGCGAGGGCTCGCCGGCAAGCCGCCACGCGCCATAGCCGAGCGTCGCCGCCACCACGGTCGCCGCGACGGCGGCCTGACGGGCCGACCGGGATCCGACCGCCGCCGCGACCAGCATGACGACGCCGCTCACGCCGACCGCGCCGAACAGGTCGGCCGCCTGGACGAACGTCGTCCATCGCCACTGCGTATGGCCGAGCCCGCCGAAGGTGAATCCGCCGAGCAGGCTGCCACGCAGCTGCTCGCAGCTGATCCAGGCAAGCGGCGCCGCGGCTACCAGGGGCCACCGCCACCGGTGCAGAAGCGTGCGAGCCACCCAGATGAAAAGCGGCACGAAGCAGGCCAGATAGGCCGACAGCGCGACCCATCCGATCGCAGTCGCCGGATGGGGAAGCCGAAGCCAGTGGATCGTGAGCAGCCAGTGCACGAAGCCGGCGGTCCAGAGCGCCCGCCACGGTCGGGGCGATGCGAGCGTCGATGGGACGATGATCGCCAGCCACGGCACCGGCGCCAGCCACGCCAGCGGCCACAGGTCGGCGGGAGGCTGCGCGAGAAACATTGCCATCGCGCCGGCCAACGCGAGGAACCAGAGCCGCCGACCATCGAGCGACGACCCATCGTCTTGGCGGCACACGAACGGGATGCTCACGCCCCCTCCACGGGCTCGATGTCCGCGAGCACGGCGCCGGGCTGCACCGCGTCGTCTTCCTCGACGCGCTGGGTCACGAGGGTGCCTGCGACCGGCGCTTCCAGATCGATGGTCGCGGCGCCGGCGAGAAGTTCCACGATCCGATCACCCTCGAGCACACGGGTGCCGACGGGCACGAGCCACAGCGAGACGGTCACCCTGCCGCCGATGCCCAGATCGGGCGCCACCACGGGCACTCGCCGTGCGGCGTTCGGCCCACCCTGGCTCGATTCGTGCCCGGTCATTGCTCACCGCTGTTCGCGAAGCCATGCCAGAACGACCCGCCCCACCGTTTCCAGTGATTCCGCGGAGCAGCTGGCCGGGATGTCGTTGGTCGTGTGCCATGCCGGGTAGTCGAAGTCGATGATGTCGCAGGTTGGGATTCCTGCGATCATGCGAAGCGGCACATGGTCGTCTTGAACCGTGTACTTCGGTCGGGGCACGAACTCTCGTGCGCCGAGCCGCGCGGCAACCCCCCAGATCGCGTCCACCACCGGTTGCGTGTCGGCCCAGGTCGCGCTCTGCTGCTCCTGCCAGATCTGCAGATCCTTGTCGGCCACCATGTCGAGGATCACGCCGGCGCGGTAGCGATGCAGCGACGGATCGGCACGCCGGTCGGCGGCATACTGTCGAGCAAAAAAGGTCGATCCGAGGCAGTAGGGATCGCGGGGGCCGAAGACATATTCCTCGGCATCGAAAAGGATGAAGTCGACTCCTGTCGGCCCCGGCAGCCCCGGCATGAAGCGGCCGAGTTCCATGAGGGCCGCTACGCCGCTGGCGCCGTCGTTGGCCCCGAGGAAGTGGCCTTTGGGATCGACGGGGTCGCGGTCAGGGTATGGACGCGTGTCATAATGGGCGCCCACGAGCACGCGATCCCGACGGTCTTGGTGCCATGTGATGACGAGGTTCTCCATGTGCACGGGCTCGCCCGTCCGACGGTCGCGCGACGTGAAGGCCTGCCCGGTGACCGTGGCGCCGGCGGCACGGAAATGCTTCACCAGCATCGCCCGTTGGGCATCCATGCCGGGCGAACCGCTCGGCCGGGGCCCAAGATCGCAGATCGCCTCCAGATGCGCCATCGCGCGGGCGCCCGAAAAGTCTTCCTTCGGCGATGGCTCATCGGCCCGCGCGCATGCGGCCACCAGCAGCATGCCGACGATGATCGGAGCGGGGCGGGGCATGCGAGGGAGATTCCTGAGGCGTCATGCGTAGTCTACCGGTGGCACGGAAGAGCCCGACAGGTCGATTCGGAATGGAATCGGCCTGATGTGACCCTCCGCCAGGGGCTGCCCGTGCCCCGTCGCCGGACGTTCACTACGGCCCTCCAGGCCTTCGTTCCCTCGATGCTGACTGCGCTCCGGCATCCCTGCCTACGCTTGTCAGAAACGCCGGCTCTCGGGGCACGGGCAGCCCCTGGCTCGACGGATAACTCGACATTACCGGTTCTCGAGGTGGGTCGTTTCGTTGAACGACACGAGCGACGGCCCGGGCCACTCGACCAGCGTGATCGAGCCATTGGAGAGCGCGGGGAGTTTTGTGAACGGCCGCTCGGCCGCGGCGGCGAGCAGGGGATGCGTGCGGCCCACGAGGCTGCCCAGGGCCGCGGTGAGGATGCCGCCGTGGGCGACGACGATCATGCCCCGCACCGGACGAGCCGCGAGCGATTCCAACGCCTCTCGGCCACGAGCGGCAAGAGCCGCCCTCGATTCACCCCCGGGGATGCAATAGTCGGCGTCGCCGCTCCGCCAGCGGGCCACCGCTTCGGGAAACCGCGACTCGAGGTCGGCCCAGAGATGACCTTGAAAGACGCCGGCATGCAGTTCGCGCAGCCGATCATCGATCCTCAGAGGCAGTCCGAGGGCTTCCGCGATCGGGGCGGCGGTGTCCCGGGCGCGGCGAAGGGGGCTCGACCAGATCTCTTCGATCGTCGAGGTGTCGCCATGGAACATGGATATGCTCCACGAGGCGACGGCCACGGCCTGACGTTGGCCGAGCGAGGAAAGCTCGACGTCCTCTTGACCCTGCACCCGGCCTTCGAGGTTGGAGACGCTTTCACCGTGCCGGATCAGGTATTGCAGCTGTTTCACGGTCGGCGTGGCATCATCGCGACGGTTTCGCGGCAGGGAGGCTCGCCGTGGTTTCGTCGGGCCGGGTGGCCGCACCGAGGTGGGTGCGGGAGAGTTCGTCGAGGAACTCGCGGCTGGCGTTTTGAAGGACGAAGACCTCGCTGGCCCCCTGCGGCGCTCCATGCGGGCGAACGATGCAGATCACCTCGGCCTTCCCCTCGTGCTGGCGGACATGCTGCAGCAGCGCCTCCTCGCCGCTGGAGAGCTGCCCTGAAGGATGCCCCGAAGACGGTTGCTGGATTGCCGTTCGTGGATCGGCGGTGACGGGCGTCGTACGATCGGCCGCCGTCGAGGCGGTCGGAACCGCGTCGGCCCGGTCGCGTCGGTCGAATGCCACCTTCGGCATCTCCTCAGGCATCGACGGCATGGCGGCGTGATCGGCTGCTCCCCCCGCCACGCCACCGCTCGGATAGACGCTGCGATAGACGAACGCCAGCCCCGCCTCGTCGAGTTGCTCGTGAATCGCGGGCAGCGCGGCGAAGAGGCCCTCGTTGTCGGCCGGATCGGCGGCGTTGCAGACACCGATCAGCGTGCCGTCGAGGCCGAAGAGGCCGCCGCCGCTGCGGCCTTGGACCGGCTGCCCGGCGACTTGCACGTTGGCGGGCCCGAGGTACTTGTCGGTGCCGTTGATCCTGCTGTAGTGAAACGTCGGATCGTCCCCGCCGTTGCAGCCCACCGTCACCACCGGCTCACCGGCCTTCATGTCGCAGTCGGCGCCGCCGACTCGAACCGGTTCGATCGGCTGATCGGTAAAGATGCTGATGAGTGCCAGATCACGCTTCAGGTCATAGGCCACCAGCTGCCCCGCCACGCCTCGCGGTCCGTGGGATCCGAAGAGATCGACTTCGATTCGCCCCTTGCCGCCCGAGTCGCGGAAGATGTGGCCGCAGGTGAGGATGAGTGCCTCGCCCTGTCTGCAGTCGATGACCGTTCCGGTGCCCCGCGACATGCCCTGTGTATCATCGACCCGCAATCTCGCGGTCGCCTGTAGGAGCTTCTGCTCGAATGCGACGCGTTCCCGCGGATCGGTCCCTCGCGTCGGGCCCGGGGTCTCCGCACGGGCCGGGGCCACGGCCTCGCGAGCGGTCGCCGTGGGGGCCGCCTTGGCCGGCGGCGACGGCACTCGAACGATCGCCTCGGGGATCGCCTGTCGTTCGGCGGGCGGTTCGGTGGCCAGTGGGGCGGTCGGTGTGGTGGCGGGGAGTGTGATGCCGGGGACGGGAGCAATCGTCGGCCCCGCCGGGGCCGCGGCGACGGGCACCGCTGGCAGGCCGAGCGGTTGGCGGCTCTTGGCCAGCAAGTGTTCCAGGTCGGCGCGGGTCGTCGCACCGTTCACCCGCCCCACTTCCTCCCCCTGAACCAGCAGCACGTAGCAGGGAACCCCGGTCACTCCGAATCGCTTAACGAGATTCGGTTCACGGTCGACATCGACATGCCGCACCACCCATCCGGCCGCCGTGATTTCACCGATGATCGGCGCCATCTGTCGGCACGGGCCGCACCAGGAGGCGGCGAAGTCGAGGAGTACCACCTCGCCCTGAGTGGCCGCCTGGACCGCAGCCATGGCGGTGTCGGAAGGCCTGGTGTTGCGGAGCGGATCGGCACAGGCGCCGGGGATCGCTGCCACCCAGCAGGCGACTGCCAACAGGCCGCACGTGGCCGCTCGTCGTGCGATGATCATCCAAGACTCCGAAGTCGGTTGCGAGGGGGCGGATGGTGCCGGGGGCGCCGCACCACCACAAGATCACTTTCGCCACCGGCTCGACATCCACCGGCTTGCCTCGTTGCCCCCATTTCCACACCGTTTCCCCCTTTTCGCGCGGGTTCATACAATCCGGCCCATGCCTGCACGCCGCATTCTCGTCACCTCGGCCCTGCCCTACGCCAACGGCCACATCCACCTCGGGCATCTCGTCGAGTACATCCAGACCGACATCTTCGTCCGCTTCCAGAAGCTCCGAGGCCACCGGGCCATCTACCTGTGCGCGGACGACACCCACGGTACGGCGATCATGATCCGGGCGAGGGCCGAAGGTCGCAGCGAGCAGGAGTTGATCGCGGCGATGCGGGGGGCCCACCTCGCGGACTTCGCCGGTTTCCAGATCGAGTTTGACCACTACGGCTCGACCGACAGCCCTGCCAACCGCAGACTGTGCGGCGAGATCTGGAAGGCCCTCCACGACCGCGGGCTCATCGTCGCGCGGCAGGTGCAGCAGCTCTACGACCCGCAGGCGGGTGTCTTCCTCGCCGACCGATTCGTTCGCGGGGGCTGTCCGAGGTGCGCCGCGGCCGATCAATACGGCGACTCCTGCGAGCAGTGCGGCGCCACCTACGCCCCGACCGACCTCGTGAATCCGAGGAGCACGCTGTCGGGAGCGACGCCGGAGCTGCGGTCGTCCGAGCATCTGTTCGTGACGATTGAATCACTGCACAGGTTCCTCGACGAGTGGACCAGATCGTCCGCCGCGCTCGATCCGCGGATCGCCAACTATCTCGCCGGCCACTTCCTGGGCGAGTCGCTCCGCGACTGGGACGTCTCCAGGCCGGCCCCCTATTTCGGTTTCGAGATTCCCGATGCGCCCGGGCATTTCTGGTACGTCTGGTTCGACGCCCCCATCGGCTACATCGCCGCCACGAGCGAGTGGTGCGAGGTCCATGGCGAGAGCCTTTCCGCCTGGTGGCACCGGGGCTCCGCCAACGATCCGCCCGCTGAGATCCATCACTTCATCGGCAAGGACATCACCTACTTCCACACGCTCTTCTGGCCGGCGATGCTCGAGGCGGCGGGGCTTTCCCTTCCGACGAAGGTCCGCATCCACGGCTTCCTGACGGTCAACGGTCAGAAGATGTCGAAGAGCCGAGGAACGTTCCTGCTGGCGCGGACCTACCTCGAACACCTCGATCCCTCCGCGCTCCGCTACTACTACGCCAGCAAACTCTCCGGCGGCATCGACGACATCGACCTCAACCTCGAGGAGTTCGCCACGAAGGTCAACGCCGACCTCGTCGGCAAGGTGGTGAACCTTGCCAGCCGTACCGCCCGCTGGCTCGAAGCCACAGGGCTCGCCCCCGGTTATCCCGACGATGGCGGTCTGTTCGCCCGTGCCGCCGCCGAAGGCGAGGAGATCGCGGCGGCGTATGAGGCATGCGATTTCGCCCGTGCGATGCGGACGATCATGCTCGCCGCCGATCGGGCCAATGCCTACGTCGATGCCGAGCAGCCGTGGAAGCTCGCCAAGGCCGGGCCCGACGCTGCATCCAGGCTCCGAGACGTGGTGAGCGTCGCGATCAATCTCTTTCGACAGATCGCCATCTTCCTCGCGCCGGTGCTTCCCGGCCTCGCGGAACAGGCGGGCCGCCTTGTCGGTGGCCCGATCCGCTCGTGGGACGAGTCGCAGCGTCCCCTGGCCGGCCTTCCCGTCGCCGCCTTCGTTCCGCTCATGCGGCGGGTCGAGCCGCCCCAGATCGAATCCATGCTTGCCGCGTCCCGGCCAGAGCAAGACATGTTCCCGTCGTCCTCACAGAAAGGATCCACCGCCATGACTGGTCCCCATGCCGACCCGGCCGAGCCGCTTGCCGCCGAACCGCTCGCACCCGAGTGCACCATCGACGACTTTGGGAAAGTCGATCTCCGCGTTGCGCGGATCACCGCCGCGGAGGAGGTGCCCGAGGCGAAGAAATTGCTCAAGCTCACAGTGAGCCTCGGTGGCGACACGATCCGCACCGTGTTCGCCGGCATCAAGGGTTTTCACGAGCCGGGGGCACTGGTCGGCCGGCTCGTCGTCGTGGTTGCAAACCTCGCGCCGCGGCAGATGAAGTTCGGACTCAGCGAAGGGATGGTGGTGGCCGCCAGCGGCGCCGGCAGCCCAGGTGTCTTTCTGCTTTCCCCCGATTCGGGTGCCCTTCCGGGCATGCGGCTGCATTGATTGATCGGACAGCAGGACCCACGAGCCGGTAGGATTGCGACGGATGGACGTTTCCGTGCGAGGATGCCTTCTCCACCGGAGTACCTGCGATGGCACAGAAAACGATTCTCTTCCCGACCGATTTCTCGCTCGCCAGCGATGCCGCGCTGGCGCATGCCGAGGCGCTGGCCAAGTCGATGGCCGCAAGACTCCTGATCGTGCACGTCGAGGAGCCGCCGCTGGCCTACGGCGGGGGTGAACTCTATTACGGCATCCCCGAGCCGAGTTCGGAGCGGATTCTCGCGATGCTCGAAGACGTCAAGCCCGCCGATCACGCGATTCCCTTCGCGCACCGGCTCACGATGGGCGATCCGGCCTCCGAAGTCATCCGTATCGCCCACGAAGAGAAGGCCGACATGATCGTGCTCGGCACGCATGGTCGGACGGGCATGATGCGGCTCCTCATGGGAAGCGTGGCGGAGGCGATCGTGAGGCGGGCGCCCTGCCCGGTGCTCATCTACCGTGAGACGGCCGAAAAACTCTCGGCCAAGAAACCGGCGCTCTCGCTCTGATCGAGTGACGGCCGATGCCTCATCGCACGGCCGCGCAAGGACACTTCATGTCGACACGACCGATGCTCGAGTTTCGTGCCACGATGCGGTCGCGGATTCGCGATGTCTTCGACCGAGCCGGGTTCGTGGAGGTCGATACGCCCACGATCTCGTCGGAGGTGCTGCCCGAAGCGCACATCGACCCGATGGCCGTCCACGTCGGTGGCCCCCACCTGCCGCCGCGCTACCTGCAGGCGAGCCCCGAGGCGCTCATGAAGCGGCTGCTGGCGGCCGGCGCGGGCCCGATTTACCAGTTCGCCCGCTCCTTCCGTGCCGGTGAGCGGGGCCGGCAGCACGACCTCGAGTTCGTGCTGCTGGAGTGGTACGCCCCGGGCACCGGCCTCGACGAGACGGCGACGATTCTCGAACGGCTCTGTGCCGCCACGCTCGGCACCTCGGGCATCGAACGGGTGTCATGCGCCGATGCCTTCGCCGCCCATGCTGCCGTCGACCCCCTTTCGTCCACACTCGAGGAACTGATGGCGGCCGGCCGGCGGGCTGGCCTTCGCCTGCCGGAGTCGCATCATGCCCGGCCCGCCGACGATGCGGCGCGGGCGGCGCTTTGGGACCGCTGGTTCGAGGCATTGCTGGCGGAGGTCGTGCAGCCGAATCTTGGCCGAGGCAGGCCGGCGATGCTCGAGGCCTGGCCCGCCTCGCAGGCGGCGTTAGCACGACTCGACCACGCCGATCGGCGGCAGGCCCGACGGTTCGAACTGTTCGTCGAGGGGGTGGAACTTGCCAATGGCTGGGAGGAAGAGACGAGCCGCGATGTGCTCGCTGATCGGATCGACGCCGCCAACAGGGTCCGCGTCGCTGACGGCCGCAGCCGGCTTCCAATTCCGGCCCGGCTCCTCGACGCCCATGGGGTCGGGATGCCCGACGGCATCGGTGCGGCGCTCGGCTTCGACCGGCTCGTCATGCTCGCTGCCGGCACCGATTCGATCGACGCCATCCGCCCCTTTTCGTCTGATGACGCCTGACGCGGCTCGGGGCTGCCCACGCCCTCTCGCCGGACGTTCGCTACGGGCATCCATGCCCTTCGCTTACTCGGAGGTGGCTGCGCTCTCGCCCTCCGGGCTGCGCTGGCCACCTACGCCGGCTCCAGGGCATGGGCGGCCCCTCGCTGGATCCGCGAACCATATTCAAGAACGAACCTGTGGAAGGCGCAGGGGGTCGGGGGACGTCGAGGCGAGTGGGCGTATCCTCGCCCTTCGAAGCTGAGGCGTTCACCGCCCCCGAAGCCGGGCCGTCCTATCGAGTGCCTTGTGGATCGGAGAAACGCGAGAACTCATCGCGAGTCACACTTCACTACTTTCCAGCGTTCGAGCCGGCCTTCCTGGCCGGTGGCCAACTCCGATGCGACGTGGACATCGAGATCGATGGAGCCGGATGGGCATGGCTCAACGACGACGTGCACCAGCCACTGTTCCGGTATTTCGTCGTTGCGGCCGACATCCGCTGTGTGGGCTTTGCTTCCAGCCCCGCAGGCTGTGAGCCTCGTGGAGAACTGCTCGAGCTGGTTCACGGCGCCGGCCAGGCACATGTTTTTGGCGTCGTCGATCCGGCCTTCCCGCAGGGCTTCAACCCACAGCAGCGCTGCCGAGCGTGCCCGCGACGACAAGATCCAATGACGCGCCGCCGTCGATGACACCGCCTGGGCGCCGAAGCCGATCGCGAGCGCCAGGCCGATGAGGGCCGCCGCTCGGCCGGCCTTCTCCCCGCCTGGACGGGACACATCGGCCAGCCCCAGCCAGGCGAGGCCGATGGCGATCAAAGGCAGGACCCAAAAGAAGGGGCTTACCAGCGACGCCGCCGAGATGATCCCCGCCACGAGGGCCGCCACCGCGACCGCGCTGACGGGTCGATAGCCGCCCGAATCTTCAGGCGGCGAACTCATGAGGCTTTCCACTATGGCGATCCTCCCTCGAGCTTCTTGCGACGATCTGCATGCCGCACGATGAAATCCTCGCCCTTGTCGAACACGTTGGCCTCGTCCTCGCCGGGGTTGGAAAACGGACCTCGGCGGGTGGCGTGTCGCATGAAGCTCACCCATGTGCGGTCGGGGGCGAAGCCCAGAAAGAGCCGCGACTCGGGGGTGGGCTGAATGAGGTCTCGGGTGACGGGCGCGAGGTGGAGCGTCATCGCCGTGAAGCAGACCATGATCCACCCGGCGATGAGCCCCGCGATGGGAGCGCCACAACGATCGACGTGGCCGGGGAACATCACCCGCGTCCGCGACATGCGGATGGTCGCTTCACCTGCGGCGCCGAGAATGGCCGCGAACAGAAGCCAAATGCAGAGGAAATCGGCGAAGGAGCCGATCGAAGGGAGGGCCTGCTCCAGGAGTCCCGCGGGCCACTCGTACCATGCCGTGGCGAGCGTAGCGGCGAGAAGCACGTTGGCCACGGCCACCAGCGCGGTCCAAAGGCCATCGCGAAAGAAGAGGCCGGCTGTCGCGACCAGCACGCCGAGCAGGAGCAGGGTGATCATGATCGTGCCCCTCCGTTTGCCGGCTTTTTGACCGCGGGCGCGGCGAACACCCGCTGCACTTCCTCGAAAGATATCACACCCTCGGAGACCAGCGCCAGCGCGGCATCCTGCAGCGTCACCATCCCATCCTGGATCGCCGCCTTGCGGATCGTCTGCGGATCGGCCTTCGCGGCGATCGCCTTCCGAACGGTGGGGCCGGAGGCGAGTTCGAAGACGGCGGTACGGCCGAGGTAGCCGTGGCCGTGGCAGAGACGGCAGCCTTGCTGTGATGCGCGAAAGATCTGCTGAAGCTGCTCGGGCTTCTTTTTGAGGAGTGTCAGCTGTTTCGGCGACGGCTGAACCCCCGTCCGGCATTTCGGGCACAGCTTCCGCACCAGCCGCTGCGAAAGCGAGCCGAGCAGGCTGCGGCCGAGTTGGTCGGTCGGCACCTTGCAGCCGACGAGCCGTGATATCGCGTCGATGGCGTCGGACCCCTTGAGACTGATGACGACGAACTTCTCCTCGTCGGCGAGTCGGACGAGTTCGACCCCGAGCGCGGGCTCACGCAGGTCGCGCGTGATGACCGCCGCCGGATAATCGAGGAGGGCCTTGGCGAGCACCGAAAGCGGCGTCTGCTCCGCCTTTGTGTCGTAGCGGATCGGCTTGACGTTCTGAATCTCGACTGCCGGCGCGGCCGCGTCTTCGATCGAAATGAAGTCGCGCATCAGGCGATCGGTCATTCCCACGACGATGTCGAACGTCGTGGAGAGCCCCGAGGCGGGAGGCGAGGAGAGCAGCAGCACCCCCTTCTCGAGCCCCAGCAGTTCGGAGAGGCGGTCGATCAACGCTGGGGGCATGCCGATGTCGGCACAGCCCTTCATCGACGCGGGCTTCGAATCGATCTCGATCTCAACGTGCTCTCCGGTCGGAGCCGTTTGCACGACCAATGTGCATGGCCGCGGCTTCCCATCGACATCGATCAGAAAGGAACCCCGCTGCGGTCCCTTGCGGCGGGCGTCGATGCCGGCCATTCCCTTGAGGATGACGATCACAGTGTCCGCCGCGGGGCGAGCGAGCGGCGGTGCATCGGCCCACTGTTCCGGCAGCTTCTTCGACCCGCGGGCCGTCATCACCCGCGGCTTCAGCCAGATCCCATCCAGGAAGTGGTGCAGGTTCACCGCGCTGGGCGCGACGTCGAGCCGGATCCGCCCGGCACGCGCAGCCACCGCTCCTTGCATGACGCCACAGGCCGCCGTGTAGCCCTCGTTGATCCGGTTGGGATCGGCAAGCGCCTTGCTGATGGCCGCGGCCGCGGTGGTCAGCCGCTCCATCACCGAAGGATCGGAGTGTGGGTCGCCACCTGCCGTGGTCCGAATGTGCACCGTCGGCAGCAGGTCGTCCCCCGTGTCGTCCATCGTCTCGATTTCCACGCCGAACCGCTCGAACAGAGGCGCCACGAGTCGCTTCACGTGGCCCACCGTGAGGACTCGCTCGGAGCCGTGCACCTTGGGATTGCGGGTGAAGACGTAGGACAACACGGGCACCAGCCATGCCAGGGTCGTGAGCACCAAGGCCGCCCACGTCCACGGAATCCACCAGGCGATCAGCGCCAGGATCGGAAAGGAAAGGGCCGCGACCGGCCCCCAGACCGCCGGGGCGAATCCGCGGCGGACGCTGTCCCGCGAAAGCCAGTCGGTGGTGAAGACCCATCCGAGCGTCAGGAGCCACCAGCAGGCGACCGGGATGATCGCCAGACCGCCGCCGGCGCCGCGCGAGAACTCGGCCGGTGCGATCGCCGGCCATCCCTCGGCCACCGCCGGCCGGGCGGCAATGGTCGCCGCACAACCGATCGCCGCTCCAAGGAGCCTCCGCGACGTGCCGTTTCGCCATCCATCCATCACGTGACCCCGATGCCCTTGAGGGCCATCGTCAGCGCCTCGCGGTTGGGGGCGATTTCGAGCGCGTCGTTACGGTCGATGAGCCCTTGGTCGATGAGGCTCTTGAGGCTCATCGTGAAATCCTGCATGCCGTCGCGCACCGATTTCTTGATGTGGTCCGCCAGCAGGTGGTCCTCGCCCTCCAGCACGTACTTCCGCACCAGCGGGTCGAAGAACATCAGTTCGACTACCGGCACGCGGCTCACGCCGGGGCGGATCGACTTGAGCAATTTCTGGGCCACGATGCCCTTCATGTTGAAGGCGATGGCACTGCGGATGGAGGCATGCTCCTCCTGCGGGAACAGGTCGAGGATGCGGGTCACCGTGCTCGGGGCGGTCGCGGCATGGATCGTGCCGAACACGAGGTGTCCCGTCTCGGCGGCATGAATCGCCGTCTTGAAGGTTTCCACGTCACGAAGCTCGCCGACGAGGATGATGTCGGGATCCTCGCGGACCGCGTGCTTCATGCCGATCTCGAAGTTTTTGACGTCGTTGCCGATCTCGCGTTGATTGATCAGGCACTTGTCTTCCGTGAAGACGAATTCGATCGGGTCCTCGAGCGTGAGGATGTGCTTGCGGTAGTTGCGGTTGATGTAATTGAGCATCGAGCCGATCGTGGTGCTCTTGCCGGAGCCCGTCACGCCCGCGAGCAGCACCATCCCCTGATCGAGCTGGCAGAGCCGCTCGATCGCCGGGGGCAGGAAGAGCTTCTCGAAGTCGGGGATCGTGTTGTTCACGCGCCGGGCCACCAGGCCCCAACGGCCCTGCTGGGTCAGCATGTTGATGCGGAACCGCCACCGCACGCCGTCGACGACGCAGGAATAGGCGAAGTCGGCACCCCCCTCGGTCTCGAAGATCTTTTGATGACGCTCGTTCATCATCGGCAAGAGCAGCCGCTTCATCTGCTCGGAGTCGATCGGGGGATACTTCAGCGGCGCGAGCGCCCCCTTCACCCGCATGTAGGGCGGCTTATCGACCTTGAGATGGAGATCGCTGCCATTGAGCTTCACCATCGCCTCGAAGAGGCGGTCGATTTCGAGGCCGGCGGCAGCCGGCTTCGCGACGGCGGCCGGCTGGGGAGTCGGCTCCACCGGCGTGGACGATTCAGTCGTGGGGTCGAGCGTTGCCATGCTTCTGGGCGGGACGAACGGGAATCCCGCGTGCCTGGAAGAGTTCCTTCACCTGCCGGATCGTACACTCTCCGAAGTGGAAGATTCCAGCGGCCAGCGCCGCGTCGGCCCCGCCCATCTCGATGGCGTCGGCGAGGTGCTCCGGCCGCCCGGCTCCCCCGCTGGCCACCACGGGAATCCCAACGGCCCGGCTCACCGCGGCCGTGATGTCAAGGTCGTAGCCATCGCGGGTCCCGTCGCGATCCATGCAGGTCAGCACGATTTCACCAGCCCCGAGCCGCTCGACCTGCCGGGCCCATGCGACCGCCTCGAGTCCG
Source organism: Planctomycetia bacterium (assembly GCA_046074725.1). GTDB lineage: Bacteria > Planctomycetota > Planctomycetia > Pirellulales > UBA1268 > CACORA01. The sequence continues at coordinate 19,843 of JBJTOU010000200.1, read as the reverse complement.
GTCGGCACCCGTCCGCCGTTGACGAACACCTCCCACGTTTCGCGGCCGTCGCGGACGACACGCTTGGGGTCGATGTTGACGACGGTCGCGCAGCTGCCGAGGCGGTCGGCGACCGCCGAGACCAGGCCCGGCGTCCTCACCGCCGCCGAGTTGATGCTCACCTTCTCCGCGCCGGCATGGACCAGTTGCACGGCGTCGTCGAGCGTGCGGATGCCTCCACCGACGGTAAAGGGCATGAAGATCGTCTCGGCGACCCGCCGCACCACGTCGAGCATGATCGCCCGCCCCTCGTGGCTGGCGGTGATGTCGAGGAAGACCAGTTCGTCGGCCCCCTCGGCTTCGTACCGCGCCGCCACGGCGACAGGATCGCCGGCATCGACGAGTTCGAGGAACCGCGTCCCCTTCACGACGCGACCCTTCTCCACATCGAGGCAGGGGATGATTCGTCGGGCCAGCATCACCGGCCTCCGCCAAGGACGCCCTCGTCGGGGCTCGAAGCCGTCGCATAGAGCCGCCGCGGCATGCGGCCGGCAAGAAACGCATCGCGGCCGGCGTGGCAAGCGGCCTTCATCGCCCGCGCCATCCGCAGCGGATCGGCGGCATGGGCAATCGCCGTATTGAGCAGCACTCCATCGACGCCCAGTTCCATCGCCTCGGCGACGTCGCTGGCCGTGCCCACGCCGGCATCGACGATCACCGGATAGCCGGGGTCGCCATCCTTCAGGTATTCCATGCAGATGCGCAGGTTGTTGGGATTGAGGATCCCCTGGCCCGACCCGATCGGGCTGCCGGCGGGCATCACGCTGGCGGCGCCGAGCTCCTTCAGCCGCCGGGCGACGACCGGATCATCGCTGGTGTAGACGAGCACGGTGAATCCATCCTCGACGAGCCGCGCCGTGGCTTCGAGCGTCCCCACCGGATCGGGGAGCAACGTCTTACGGTCACCGAGCACCTCCAGCTTCACCCATTCGGCTCCCTGGTTGCCGAGATCGCGAAGCAGTTCCCGTCCGAGGCGGGCGACCCGCACGGCGTCATCGGCCGAATAACACCCGGCCGTGTTGGGCAGCAGCGTGTATCGGGAGGGGTCGAGATGATCGAGGATGTTTTCGCCGGCGGCGTTCACGAGCCGCTCCCGCCGCACCGCCACCGTCACACAGTCGGCGCCGGTGGCTTCGAGGCAACGGGCCATGTCGGCATACGTCGCATACTTGCCGGTGCCGACCACGAGCCGGCTGGTAAGCGTGATCCCTCCGACGCGGAGCGTGTCGGCGGCAGGGGTGGAATCGACGGATTCGATCATGGCTGGACGTGGGTCACGGGAACGGCGTGGCCGGCCGGATCAGCCGCCACCCACGAGCGTGACGACTTCCAGACGGTCTCCGGAGGACAGCATACACCGTCCCAAATCAGCCCGGGGAACGACCCGGTTGTTCACTTCGACCGCCATCGGCCTCCCCTCGAGACCGAGCCCTCGCACCACGTCGAGTGCCGTGGAGCCGATCGGGACATCCCGTCGTTGGCCATTGACTGCCAGCACGCACAGACCGCCCGGAGCTGGTTCCGAGGAGTTGAACGGCATCTCGATCACGGCACCGCCGGTCCCCGTGGCCGTGCGACGTCCAGGAGCACGAGTTCACTCATGACGAGCCCGGTCGCCGTCGACTGCTGCGCGGCCCAGGGAATGCCATAGGCGGCCGTCGCGCCGGTGGAGCAGTCGGTCACGTAGAGGACTGACCGGGCCAGTGGCCTCCGCCCGATGCGCGGATTGGCACGAAGCTCGGCTTGGCCAGCCACGAGGAGAAATCGCGGGTTCTTCGCCTGGCCGGGCTGGAATCCGAGATCGTTGAGCACGTTCCACTTGTAGGAGGAAGTGAACGTCGAAGATCCGGCGTTGAGAACGCCCCCGGTGAGGTCGCCCGTCTCGAAATCGAGCACGAACAATCCTTCGATGCCGTTGGCCATGTCGACGGTTGCCGTGCAGACCGCGAACGAGTCGTCGGCCAACGACGTGATCGCCCGCGCCGTGGGAAGCGGATGCCCAGGCGGCATGCTGCCGCGACCGATGCCGATCCCGGTCATCACCAGCGCCGCCCCGCAGGCGACGAGCGACACGTTTTCCAGGAGTTTTCCAGGCGCTCGGGAAGGGTTCGTCATCATGGCCGGGGCCCTCCCGCCGGCATCACCGACACACGAAATTTGCCCAGAGCATGTTGGCCATCGGAATACTGCTGATCGACCGTGATCGTCAGCGGCGCCCCGGCCTGGATCTTCGCGTCGGGCGAAATCTCGAACGTGATGGCACGATCCTTGCCCGTGCCACCGCCGATCGCCCAGCCCGTGGCGGGATTGCTGTCGATCGCGCCGGCGGCGGTGAAATTCGGCTGCTCGTGGTCGGCCTTGGCGGAGGCGAACGCCACGGGCGTGGGTGTTTCCGTTTTGCCGGGCTCGCCGAACAACACGCCGAACGTGGTCAGAACGAAGTTACCGTTGCTCGCGCGACCTGGTCCCTGGGCGGGGAGTCCCTTGTCGGCCAATGCCTCCAAGCGGATGGCCGCCGGCACGAGGCCCGCGGGGAGCGGAACGCGAAGGGTGTAGGTGTCTCTCGCCAGCGAACCGGTCACCGTCACGGCGCCGTCGGCAGCGATCGCGGCCGTGGCGCCGGCCATGCTCTTGAAATCAGAGGGCACGAGCGGCTTCCATCCCTGCCCGGCAGGGGCGGTCGCCGCAGGGGCGGCAGCGGCTGTCGGTGCCGCTGTGGTGGCCGGTGGCGGGGCCGACGGAGGAGGCGGTGGGGGCGGCAACAGTTTCGGCGCAGGGACGGAGACGAGTTTCCCGCCCGCATGCGTCCCGACGAACAGTCTCGCGCCGTCGGGAGCAAAGGCCACGCACCACACGCTCGACTTCTCCGCGGGAGGCCCTTCCTGCTCCCCCTTCGCGTTCACGTCCCAGAGCTTGACGGCGCCGTCGAGACTGCCGCTGACCATTCGCGTGCCATCGGCCGAGAAGGCGAGGCTCGTCACCCAATCGGTGTGACCTTTGAGCGTGGCCAATTCCTTGGAGTCGGCCGTGCTCCAGAGCTTGATCGAGCGATCGGCACCGGCCGTGGCGAGTTTCGATCCATCCGGGGAATACGTGATGGCCCAGATCGCGTCGCCGTGCCCGTCGAGCTTTACCTTCTCGGTGCCATCGGCGACGCTCCAGAGCTTCACGATCTTGTCGCCGCCGCCGCTTGCGAGCGTTCCGCCGTCGGGGGAGAACCTGACGGCCGTCACCGGCGCGGCGTGGGCGGCGATCGTCTTGGTCTCGCTCGCAGTGGCGGTATCCCAGAGGATGACCGTGCCATCTTCCCCGGCCGTCGCCAATGTCGTGCCATCGGGGGAAAAATCGAGTGACCGCACCCAGCCCCTGTGCTTCTTGAGGTCGCTCGTGAGCGTGCGTTCGGGATAGTTCCAGAGTTTGACCAGGCCGTCGTAGCCGGCCGTGGCCGCACGCGATCCGTCGGGTGAAATCCTCACCGCCCAGACGGTGGTGGGGTGGCCGGCGAGATCGCCGACCCTCGTGCCATCGGGCTTCCACACGACCACGTCGCCCGGACGGTAGAGCAGGCTCTCGCCCCCGGCCGTGACGAGCGTGGATCCATCCTTGGCAAAGTCGGCCGCGATGACCCAGCGGCCGAGCTCGCCGAGCGTCGCCGCCACCGGCGGGGCATCGGCCGCACCGGCCGCCCTGACGGCGACGGAGAGGACGAGGAGTGCTGCGACTCGAATGGAGCGAAGGGGCATCATGGCTCACCCGTGACATGTGAAAAGGCGGCGGTCGCGTCGGCCGCTCCGCCAAGACGGCACCAGTATAGTCTCGTCTCTCGCTGCTACGACACCGCCAGCATCCGCTGGAGCGCCACGACCGACCACCTGGCGGTCTCGTCATCCACGCGGATGACGTTCACGGGCTTGCCCCGCTCGAGGTGCTCGAGCGCCCAGCAGAGGTGGGCGAGGTCGATGCGGTACATCGTGGCACACATGCAGACGACCGGTGAGAGGAACCGGATCGTCTGGTCCGGGTGGCCATACTCCAGCCGCTTCACGAGGTGCAGCTCCGTACCGATCGCCCACGACGTGCCCGGTGGGGCATTGCGGATCTGGTTCACGATGAAGCTCGTCGAGCCCGTGAGGTCGGCCTTGTCGACCACCTCCATCGCGCACTCGGGATGCACGAGCACCTTCACGCCGGGCATGGCGGCCCGCATGGCATCGACATGCTCCGGCTTGAACATCGCATGCACGCTGCAATGGCCCTGCCAGAGGATGACGCGGCCGGCCTCGAGCCGCTCGCGGGAATTGCCGCCGAGCGTCGGGTCGTGTGGATTCCACACGCACATCGCGTCGAGCGGGATTCCCATCCTGCGGGCCGTGTTGCGGCCGAGGTGCTGGTCGGGAAAAAACAACACGCGTCGGGTACGGGCAAAGGCCCACTCGAGGACGGCGCGGGCGTTGCTCGATGTGCACACGATCCCGCCGTGGCGGCCGCAGAATGCCTTCAGGCTGGCGGCCGAATTGATGTAGGTGACCGGCGTGATGTCGGCGGTGTCGATCACGGTGCCGAGATCGGCCCAGGCGTCCTCGACCTGCTCGATGCCTGCCATGTCGGCCATCGAACAACCGGCGGCCATGTCGGGGAGCACGACGGTGACCCGACGGCCGCCGCGGGCGGCCACCTTCTCGGGACGGTTGGCGAGGATATCGGCCGTCTCGGCCATGAAGTGGACACCGCAGAAGACGATCGCCTCGCAGCCCTCCCGTTCCGCCGCCGACTTGGAAAGCTGGTAACTGTCGCCCTGGAGATCGGCATGGGCGATGACGCCATCCTGCTGATAGTGGTGGCCGAGGACGACGAGCCGCGAACCCATGCGTCGCCGCACTCCCTCGATCCGCGCATCGAGAACGGCGTCATCGAGACCACGGTAGGCTGGGAACGGGCTGGCGAGGGGGACCTCGGCCACGGCTACTGTCATGGGGGCGGGCTCCGGGCGTGTCGGCAAGTATAGGCACCCCGTGTGCCGGCCACGCGAGACGCTATACTGCCGCCGCGGTCGGCGATCGAATGCCGGCCGGTCGAAACATCACGGAAAGGGTCGACATGGCGAAGAAAGCGGCGGCAGACAAGGAATCGAAGGCGAAGGCCGCGAAGAAGCCGGCCAAGGAAAACTCGGCGAAGAAGACCGCCAAGGAAAAGCCGGCCAAGGAAAAGGTGGCGAAGGCAGCGAAGGAAAAGCCCGCCAAGGAGCCGAAGGCCAAGAAGCCAGCCGCCAAGAAGCCATCCCGCAAGAAGACCGCCAAGGAAGCCCGCATGAAGGCCTACTGGGGAGTCTTCAATCCGTCGATGAAGCGGCTTGCCATGTATGAATACGCCGATCGCAAGGCGGCGGAAAAAAAGGCGGCCGACCTCACCGGTTCGTCGCGATCGACGCACTTCATCCAGCTGGTGAAGGAAGCGATCGCCGAGTGAGTCCCGCTCACCACGGGCTCTTCCAATCGCCCCAGGCGGCGAGGTAGCGGGCAAGTCCTGCGTGCGTCTCCGCCTTGGCCTCGATCCACCGCCGCGCCTCCTCGATGAGTTCGTGCTCCCGCCTGATGTCCAGGTCGCCCGCGACCACGCGCGATCTCAGAAAGACGAAATAGGTGTCGAGCACGTCGCCCCGGCAGTAGTCGTGGATCTCGGATGCCTTTCCCGCGTCCCACAGGTCTTGGACCATGTGGCCGGCCACGTCCATCTTGCCCGGCTTGCCGATCAGGTTCGCCGCCAGCGACAGCCCGCCGACGAATCGCGACGCGCCGCTATTGGTGAGCCACTCGTGCAGATCAAAATGGGCCGCGGCGTTGTATCGATAGCGGGGCTGGTCGAAGCTCTTTCTGTCCTCGGCGAACCAGTCGGGAATGGCGATCCCGTAGCGAAAGGCGCAGAGTTCCAGGAGCGGCATGTCGAAGCCGCGGCCATTGAAGCTCACCAGCCGCGGCCGGTGGTTCCGTCTCCAGCCCTCCCAGAACATCCGTGCAATCTCGTGCGGCCGTGACCGCTCCTCGTCGAGGGCCACCAGATCGAGCAGCCGGTAATCGGAGGCCACCTTCGCAACCACCAGCGACACCGGCAACTGGAAGGTGTAGGGGATGAAGTCCTTCCCGTTCTCGACGAGCAGTTCCTCGCGGTATTTCTTGATCGCCCCCTTCGGATCGAGCTTCTCGCCGGGATAGCGGATCCGGGCGACCAGTTCACCATCGGCCACGCTCTCGATGTCGAAGACGAGGCATGCTGCGTCTTGTTTTCCCATCAGTGCCAGAACACGGCTCGGGGGCGGCAAAAGTCTCCTCGCGGGGGGCGCAGCGGCCCTACGCTCGTCGAGCGTTCGCCGACCCCATCGCCTCGTCCTCTCCGGGGCGGGGGTGTTTGAAAACCAAAAACGTTACCGCCTCGCGAGGCGATGCTTCAATGGCAGCCAGGCGCCGTCGGCCTTGCTCGACGCCACGGACTGCTCGATGAAATACATCCCCTCCACGCCGTCGTGGACATTGGGGTAGATGGTGTCGGTCCGCTCGAAGGGCTTGCCCGTCATCGCCAGTTCCATCGCGTCGTAGGCGGCGCGGTAGACGTTGGCGAAGGCCTCGAAGAAGGCCTCGGGGTGCCCCGATGGAAGCCGGCAGGCGGCCTTGCCGGATGCGTTCATGAACGGGGCGTTGGGATCGCGGGTGTAGATGGCGTGCGGCTGGCCATTGCGGCGCACGATCATCTGGTTCGGGTTTTCCTGGTGCCATTCGAGGCTGGCGAGCGTGCCGTCGATCTGTATTCGCACGTCGTTCTCGCGACCGTGGCTGATCTGCGAGGCCGTGACGGTGCCCAGCGCGCCGTTCTCATAGCGGATCACGGCATGGCCATAATCGTCGAGGGCGCGGCCGGGCTCGAAAACCCGCAAGTGTGCGCTGATCGACTCGGGCAAGAGTCCGGTCATGTAGCGGCCAAGGTTGTAGGCATGGGTTCCGATATCGCCGAAGGCTCCGGCGGCGCCGCTCCGCTTCGGATCGGTTCGCCATGCCGCCTGCTTCTGCCCCTCCGACTCCAGCCTCGTCCGCAGCCATCCCTGGATGTACTCGGCCCGAATCGCCTGGATGTCGCCGAGTTCACCGGTGCGGATCATCTCCCGGGCCTGGCGCACGAGCGGATAGCCGGTGTAGTTGTGGGTCACGGCGAAGACGCCCTTCGCAGTGCGGACGATCTCCGCCAGCCCCTCCGCCTCGGCGAGGGTCAGCGTGAGCGGCTTGTCGCAGATGACGTGGAAGCCTGCCTCCATGGCCGCCTTGGCCACCGGAAAGTGCATGTGATTGGGCGTGGTGATGGAGACGAAGTCGATCCGCTTCTCCGGAGGCAGCGACTTCTCCACCGACAGCATCTCCTCGTAGGAGCCGTAGGCCCGGGCGGGATCGACGGCATAGTCGGCGGCGCTGGCCTTCGAACGGGCCGCGTCGCTGGAAAAGGCGCCGGCCACCAGTTCCGCCCGGTTGTCGAGCACGGCAGCCGTGACGTGGACGCGGCCGATGAACGACCCCTGTCCGCCTCCGACGATTCCCATGCGGAGTTTCCTGCCCAGTGCGCCGTTGGTGGCCATGCCCGCTCCATTTCTCTCTGGTGGTTCGTGACGGGGGGCACGTCGCGGCGGGCCCCGCCTGAATGAAGCGGAATCTAGCACAGTCGGCGGCTTCACGGCAGCGGCCGGGCCCCGCCTGTGGTTGTCCCGTGCCGCCGCTACCGCCTACCATTCCGTGGATGGGATTTTCCGACCGCGGCTATTCCTACGACACCCGCCCGCCGTTCATGGCTGAATGGACGGCCGTGCTCACGCTCATCGTGACCAATGTCGCCCTGTGGGTGGCGAACCTCGTGGCGGCGGGCGAGATCCCGATCAGTGATTTTCTCGCCCTTCGCGGCGACCTGCCTCGGCACCTCATGGAAGCCTGGCAGTTGGTCACCTATGGCTTCGTGCACGCGAGCGATCCATCGCACCTGCTTTTCAACATGGTGGCCCTCTTCTTCTTCGGCCGTGAGGTCGAAGCGATCATGGGCCGCGGCGAGTTCCTTCGGTTCTATCTCGTGGCCGTCGTCCTCGCCGGCATCGCGTGGCTGGTGAGCGTGCAGGTCGGCAATCCCGGGGATGCGGGGAGAATGTTTCTGGTGGGAGCCAGCGGCGCGATCATGGCGGTGATGGCCGTCTTCATCTGGTTCTTCCCCAGGCAGACGGTCTACATCTATGGTGTCCTGCCGGTCCCCGCCTGGGCGCTGGGAGTGCTCTTCGTGGTCATGGATCTTCAGGGAGCCAATGGCCGCGGTGGCAACGTCGCCCACGTGGCTCACCTCGCCGGTGCTGCCTTCGGGCTGCTCTACGCCTATCGCGGGTGGAATCTCGGTGGCCTTTCGGACCTGACCGAGCAATGGAGGCGGCGAATCCGTCGGCAGTCGATGCGGATCGTGCGGCCCGACGACCTGCCCGAGCCGCCCAGAGCGCGTCAGCGGTCCGACGACGAGGCCTTGCAGATGGACGTCGATCGGATCCTCGAAAAGATCAGCCGATCGGGCGAGTCGAGCCTGACCGTCAAGGAACGGGAAACGCTCGTGAAGGCCAGCGAACGCTTCAAACAGCGCACGCACTGATCGGGCGATTCACCGCGTGGCAGCCGCAGGCACCGCGGCCGTGTGGAACTCCGGGCGCGCCTTCATCCGGATTTCGTCGATCGTGGCGGCCAGTTCCTCCACCATGCGGGCGTCGAATCGGCCGGACTGCACTGCATGCACGCGGCCGCGGGAGTCGAGGATCACGACGTTCGGCACGCCCTTCACGAGACCGAAGTGACGGTCCATCGTGTCGTCGAAATCGAGCCAGACGGGCAGCATCGGCGACTCCTTGCGGATGCGGGCGCGGACCACCGGATGCATCGCCTTGGGCACCTCCGACAGGCAGGCCACCGGGATCGCGTGCACGTTTGGCACCCGCGTGCCGGCCGGCCATCCGGGCAGGCTCGTCACAGGCTGTCGCAGCCATTCGGCGTCGGAGGCCGACGCGGCGGTCGGGTGGAAGCGCACATGGATCTTCTTGCCCAGGTCGTGCGCTGCCTCGGCGCCCGTTCGTTCGGCATAGATGAGGACGACCACGTCGCCGAGCAGCGTTCCCGTTTCACGACGCGCGCGGAACTGATCCTCCATCGCGAGGTTGACCACACGCTCACGGGGCTGCGCTTCGGCCCGCCGGGGCATGGCGATGGCCGCGACGGCGAAGCCCACGGAGAGGACCGAGAGCACGACACGACGACGCGAGAGAAGGAGCAAAGACATGAATCCACCGTGCGGGGTGATGCGGAGCCGGGGGCGGCAAGGGGAGTACCGCGCCCCGTCGGCACCGCACAAGTGGGGTTTTCAAGCCGTGCTTAGGGGGTGGGAGCAGCCTCACTCGGCTGCCGTTTCGCCGCGCCGCAGCATCGAAAGCACCACCGGCAGGAACACCAGCGATGTGATCGTGCAGGTCGTCACGCCCAATGTGAGCACCCTTCCCAGGCTCTCCAGACCCTTGTGGCTGGCCACCATCAGGGCGCCGAACCCGAGGATCGTCGTGAGGGCATCGACCAGCACCGCATTGGCCGTCGAGGCGCTGATCGAGTAGGGGCCGGGCCGTTCCAGGGCGTCGTGCATGATATGCACGCCGTAATCGACGGCGATGCCGAGGATCAGGGGGATGCCGATCAGGTTCGCGGGATTGAGATCGATCCCGACGAGTCCCATCAGGCCCAGCGTTTGGAACATGCCCAGGGCCAGGGGCAGTCCGGCGAGCAGGGCATGGGAGATGCTGCGGAAGTCGAGCCACAACACCACGAGGATCACGACGAGCGAATAGACGGCCGCCTGCTCGTAGCTGCGCTTCATTTCCAGCGATGCCTCGTAGGCCTGAAGCGGGTTGCCGGTGGCACGCGGGTCGACGCCGCGAACGTCCTTCACGAACCGCTCCAGAGCCTCGAAGTTCCAGATGTCGCCGTGGCCATAGATCTTCAGGAGGTGCTTGCCGCTTTGGCCGACGAACCGTTCCACCAGGCTCGGCGGCAGGTCGTCGAGCGTGGGAGCCTCCGGATCGGACACGCCGGCCAGGGCATGCAGCCGGCTGAGCAGTTCGCCCGCCGAACGCTGCTGGAAGGCGGCCAGCGCGCGGAAACACTCCTCCGGGGGCATCCGGCGGAGCGCGTCTCGCGACCGTTCCAGGTGCCACGCCGTCCGGAGGCCACCCGGCCGCTTCGCCGCCTCGTTCTGCGCCCAGGCGAGCGTCTCTCCGAGGCTGTCGAGCCGGTCGATGGGGATCTCCGGTGGCCGCTCTGGGAGCGAAGCGAGACGTGCGTTGATCCGTTCGATGATCGGTCGCTTGAGATCCTCGTCGGAGGGGAGCAGCGACGCGATCTCGTCGACCCGCTCCACCGTCGGGAGTTTCTGGAGCGACTCCTTGCGGATCAGCAGTTCCTCCCGGGAGTCGGCGATCGACAGGGCATACCAGACGCTCTGATCGCATTCCTCCAGGAGTTTTTTCTCGACGGCCACGCTCTCCAGGCCGTCGGCCTGGAGGTTGAGGAGATTGTGGTCATACCGAAGTTCATGCAGCCCCGAGGCGACGGCCATCGTGAGGGCCATCGACGCGAGGGCGACGAACCGCGGGTACCGGAAGATCGGGGCGAGCCAGGCATGCACGGGCACCGGCTGAGGGACATGCTTCCCCAGCGGGCTGCGGTCGACCATCGCGATCACCGCCGGCAGCACGAGCAGCTCGGCCGCGGCACACAGGAGGATGCCCCCCGAGGCGATCGTGCCAAGTTCCGCGACGCCCACGAAACTGGTCAACGACGCGGAGAAGAAGGCGACCGCCGTGGTGATGGCCCCGGTGAGGATGCTCGAGCCGACGGACGCGCTCGTTTCGAGCAGGGCCGCCTCGCAGTCGAGCCCGCGACGTCGGCCCTGCAGGTAGCGGGCCACGTAGTAGGTTCCGTAATCGATGCCGACGCCGATCATCGTCACGGTGAAGGTGACGCTCAGGATGTTGAGGTGCCCGACACTCGCCGTCGCCCAGGCGAACGCCCACGCCATCGCGATCACGAGCACGGCGTTGGCCATCAGTGCGTGCCGCACGCCTCCGAAGCCGGCGATGATGACCAGCGCCACCGCGGCGAGCGACAGGCCGCTGGCCCAGACCATCGACTGCTGGCTCGTCCGCATCTCGTCGTCTTCCATGACCGGCAGGCCGGTGAGGCCGATCGTGGCATCCGGATGGTGCGATGCGACGCCTTCGATGATGCGACGAAGCTCGTCGGTCGAGGCTGAGGCGCCGGCAAAGCCGCCCGGTTCCTTCGTCAGCCGCAACAGCACGAAGCCGAGCCTGCCGTCCTTGGCCAGTAGGTGCTGGCTCGAAAGATCTCGGAGCGTGGAGAGCGACTCCGGCATCGGCGGCCATGGCGACGGGACCGCCGCCGTCGCGGGGCCGGCGGTGCGGTTGGCCGGATCGAGGCCGGCCAACAGGCTCTCGCTGTACCGCTCCAGCGCCGTCGTGACCGGCTCGTCGAGCGGTCCTGCGGTGGTCGCGGCCCCGGCCACCATCTGCCCAGCCAGCCCTGTCACCATCGAGCCCGCCTTGAGGTGGGCCCAGCCGCCATCGAGGATCGGCCCGCTTTTCTCGATGAAGCGGTCGATGGCGGCGAGATCGGCCGGGGAGAGATAGTGCAGCCCCTTGCCGCGGATCGCCGAGAGATCGACCTCGTGGAGCACCGAGCGGAACAGGCTCCCCTGCCGTCCGACCTCGCGGGAGATGTCCTCGAGGACGGTGATCACGTCGTCGCGGGTCGGTGCCTCGACCACGATGACGGCGTCGTCATCCTCGCCGAACTCGGCGATGTAGTCGATCCAGAGTTTGTTGTACTCGCTCTTCGGATCGAGCAGGTCAACGCGGCTCACCTTGTAGCCGAGGCATTTCGCGGCGTAGCCGCCGCAGGCGATCGCCGACAGGATCGCGATCACCGTGATGATCGCCGGCACCTTCAGGCACAGCCGTGTCCAGGCGACGAAGCCGCGGGCGATGAGACCGTGCGGGGCCATCGTGCCGCCGTCGGGAGTCATGGAGGCGTCGTGGGATGGCGCGGCGTCGTTGGGCATCGCTCTTCCGATCGCGCGCCGCCTTCCATGGCGGCCGTTCGCGGGGGGGAGATCGTAGAAAACATGCGGAGCGGGGCCAACCCACGCTGTCAGGAGACGTGGCAAGGGAGGGAGTCTGGGGGGGTGCCAGGAAAACCTGACGGAAATGACTGGCCCGAGCATCCCGCACGCGCCGAAAAACCTTCCCAGCCGGCACCCCGATGGGCCGCCGGTGAGGGGTGTCGATCCGGGGGGCTTTCTCTATGACGTTTCGTATGTGGCCGGCCGTGGCTGCCGGCATCGGGATCCTGTGCTTGGCGATCGATGGCCGGGCCGCGGAGCAGGAGATCTCGGCAGGTTCCGTCGCGGCGCTCATGTCCGATGGCGGTTCGTCGGGGCGCGATGCCCGCCGGGCGGCGATCGAGGCGATGCCGCTGGAACGCATGAATGCCGCGCAGCGGCACACCGTGGAAAAATGCCTCCAGACGACGACGCTCTACCGGCACCTGCCGACGAAGACATTTCCGTGCGATGGCGACCTGCTCGCCTTCTCACTGCACAACCCCGAGGCGATCGTCGATCTGTGGCGGGTGCTCGGCATCAGCCGCCTCTCGCTCGACCCCGTGGGTCCGCAACAATGGCGACTCGACGACGGCTACGGCACGGTCGGCGTCCTGCGGCTTGTGCATCACGAGCACGATGGCCGCCGTGGCACGCTTGTCTTCCATGGCCGCGGCGCCTATACCGGTCCGCTCTCGCCTCGCATGCTTACCGGGTCGTGCGTGCTGCTCGTCAGGCACACACCCGCCGGCTCTGCGGCCGATGGCCGTGCGCTCCAGCGGATCGACATCGACGCCTTCCTCGACATGGATGGCGTCGGGCTGGAGGTCGTCACTCGCACGCTCCAGCCGTTGATCGTCCGCTCCGCGGCGTCGAATTTCAGCGAGATATGCATCTTCATGGCGAGCCTGTCGAGGGCCGCCGAGGCCAACCCAGATGGCGTCGCCCGGCTGGCCGGAAGGCTGCCGCGGACCGCGCCGGGCGACAAACAGTCTCTCGCCGACATTGCTCGGAGCATCGGCGAGGGAGGGGTCCAACGGGCCGCTGCCGGCGACGATGTCACGGTGCAGACCGAACTCGCCGCCCGGTGGCAGCCGGCGGCACGGTAGCACGCCGCGGGTTACCGTCTATCGTGTCGGGTCGCCGACTTTCGCGAGGCATCACTGCCGGATGGCGTCGTTGGCTGCGGGTGGCGTGGCAGCCAAGCGAGGCCGCGCTTCGGAGGCGACCATGTAGGGACGCTTGTACTCGGGCATGTAGCCTTTCGCGCCGCGCACGGCGACCTGTTGGCCCACCAGGGGCGCGAGGTTCACGCCGGGCGAGGGCGTGACGAATGCGACGACGTTGTTGCTCTCATCGACGACGGCCCACCGCGGGGCGTCGGGCCGTCGCGACACGACGGTCGCAAGCCGGCCGGTCGCCTCCATGGCTTCCGGCGGGGTCCAGGTTGGCTGACCGTCCGCAGGGGCGCCGCCCGGAAGCACGCCGGGACGGATCGGACGCGATCCGATCGTCGACATGCTCGACCACATGCTGCCCAGCCGCAACATTGACGGGTCACTTTCGCCCCCCGAGGCGATGGCCCGCTGCCGGGCCTGGATCGATTCGAACCGCGAGAGCCGGGCATCGATCGCCTCGGCCCGCATTCGCTCCTCCTGCGTGGTGGTCCGGGCCGCGGCCAGTCGCAGCCGCTCACGAAGCGGCTCGAGGTTCCAGGCATCGCTCGGACCGGCGACCGCCAGCGAAAGCGACAGATCGATGTCGGCCAGTTCATGGGCCGACGCCGCCACTGCGCCGGTGCTCACGGCGACCGGGGCGGCGGGGGTCGTCGGGTCGAGTACGCCGCTGCCAAGCGGCAGCCAGCCGGCGAAGAGACGCTTCGCCATCGGCACCGCGCCGAGCGGCTGCGGCGGAGCGGTGTCGGTGGACGGCGTGCTTTCGCCCGACGCGTGTGGGGCGGCCTCGCCCGCGGTGGCGATGACCCTCGCCACGGCATCGCCAGCTTCACGAATCGCCGCCGTGGCCTCGGCTGCGGCGGCGGCCGTCTCGGCTTCCGACGGCGGTGCCACGGGCGGTGGTGGCGCGAGTTCCGGCGGGAGACCGAGGTCGGTCGCCCGCGCCCAACGATATTCTCCCGATGGTGGTTCGATTCTCGCCCAATGTCCGGCATGTCTGCCGGCGTCAATCGTCACCGTCTCGAGCACCTGCACCCGCTCGCCTGCCTCCAGCCGAACTTGGGCGACGTGACGGAGATCATTGAGCTGCGAGCCGACACGCGAGACGGCCCCGTCGGTGGCCACGACGCCGGTGAACCGTCCTGTCGGGATGCGGCGTCCGTCGGCCGTATCCCGAAACACCGAGCCGTCGGCGAGGTCGTCGGCCCGCATCCAGCTGAAACTGCCAGTCACGGGACGTACGGCGCAGAAGCCGGCCGGATCGATGGCCCACACCTCGAGCGTGTCGCCGCGCACGAGCCGCTCCGTCGGGTAGAAATCGTCGCTCGGTCCCGCCCGCAGATAGGCGTGGTCACGAACGACCGGAACGGTGCATGGCAGCCGAGCGGCTTCATGCTCCGCGGCGCATGCGGCGGCGCAGATGGCGGCGGTGATCAGCGCGGAAGCAATCGGCCTCGCTGTCGGCATGGCGGGTCGATCCTCGAAAGCGGGAAGAAATCCGCGGAACAATGAAGAGATCGGCGGCCAGCGTCAAGATGGGCTGAGCCGTCCGATGACCGCCGCGATCTGGCCGAATTCAGGGGGCCAGTCGCTCGATCGCCCACCCACCATCAGCGCCGCGGCGGAATCGCAGCCGGTCGTGAAGGCGGCTGGGGCGGCCTTGCCAGAATTCGATTCGCTCAGGCACGAGCCGGTAGCCGCCCCAGTGATCCGGTCGCGGGATCGCGGTGTCGTCGGGATGTTCGGCATGGAACCTGGCGAAGAGATCCTCGAGCGCATGCCGGTCGGGGAGCACCGCGCTCTGCGGTGAACTCCAGGCACCGATCCGCGAGCCACGCGGGCGGCTCTGGAAGTAGGCGTCGCTCTCGGCTGCGCTCGTCTTCTCCACGCGGCCCTCGATGCGGACCTGCCGTTCGAGTTCAGCCCAGTGGAAGGTGAGGGCGGCGAGTGGGTTCGCCTCCAGTTCCCGCCCCTTGCGGCTGTCGTAGTTGGTGAAGAAGCAGAAGCCACGGGCATCGAAACTGCGGAGGAGCACGATCCGGGCCGAGGGCTGTCCGTCGCACGTCGCCGTGGAGAGTGTCATCGCCTCGGGCTCCGGCACGCCCGCGGCGCGGGCCGCGTCGTACCAGGCGGCGAACTGACCGATGGGGTCGCGATCGACGGAGGCCTCGTCGAGCGAGCCATGAAGGTATTCCTTGCGGTCGTGGGTCGTTCGTTGCTCCATCGCGGGATCTCCTCGGAAGGGCATCGTATTCCTGCAGATTTCTGTCGGCGACGGGCTGTCTGGGGCTCGATGGCCCGCCGACTCCACGGTCATGGCGTTTCCGGCGATCGATGGGTGCCCTGCCGCAGGGCTTCGTAGGACAGGATGGCCGCCGTGACCGAGACGTTCAGGCTGTCGGTGATGCCAAGCATCGGCAATCGGACGGTATGCAGTGAGATCCGCCCCGCTGCCGCCGCTTCGCGCCACAGGGTGGAGAGGCCGTGTGCCTCGCTGCCGAGCACGATCGCGGTGTCGCCCGAGAGCGTCGATTCGTGCCAGAGCGTGTCGCCATCGGGGACCGCGGCCATCACGCGGCGTCTCTGGTCGTGGCACCAGTCGATCGCGGCCTCCGATGTCGCGACGGCCAGCGGAACACTGAACACGGCGCCGAGGCTTGCGCGGATGCAGGCGGGATTGGCCGGATCGGTGCCGGGGCCGCAGGCGATCACGCCCGCGATGCCAGCGGCATCGGCGGTGCGCAGGATGGCCCCGAGGTTGCCCGGCTTCTCGACGCCCTCGGCCACGAGCACCGGTCGGCCTGCCGCCGCCCGAAAGCCGTCGAGCGGCTGGGCCGCGAACCGCACCACTCCCACCAGCCCTTCGTTGCGGCTGCCGAAGGCGATTTTTTCAAACACATTCCGCGGGACTTCCACGACCCGCGCTCCGCGAGCCGCACAGTCGTCGAGCCATGGTTCGCGTTCGGCATCGTCGCCGCTGTCGCCATCGAGAAAGATGTCGACGACCTCGATGCCGGCGGCGAACGCCCGCGAGAGTTCGCGGCGGCCATCGACGAGCGTGAGCCCCGACTCCCGGCGTGCATCGGCCTCGCGCAGTCTCGCCGCTCCCCGCACCCGTGGATTGGAAGGGCTCGTGATCCGTTCGGAGTGCGTCATCGAGGGTGGGTGTGCCGCGCGTAGTCGCCCAGGGCGAGCGACCGGCCCGAGGCATCGGTGCAGGTGAGTCGGCCCGACTCACATCGGTCGAAGCCGAGCGTCGCAGTCAGTGTGTCGTGGAGGCGGCGATGATGCCAGCCGGGCGAGTGGCAGGTGAGCAGCACCGGCCCGATGCCCGTCGTTCGACTGGCCGAAGCGAGCAGCAGGCCGATCCCTTCCAGCAGTGGCAGCAGATCGCGGTCGATGGAAAACGCCTGTCCCTTCGATCCGTGGCCCCACGAGGGTGGATCGAGCACCACGCCGTCATAGGCCGTGCCCCGACGCACTTCGCGGGCCACGAAGGCACGCGCATCATCGCAGATCCAGCGGATCGGGGCGGCATCGAGGTCTGAGGCGACGGCATTCCGACGGGCCATCGCCGTCGCCTGCTTCGAGGCATCGACATGGGTCACTTCCGCACCGGCGGCCGTGAGGGCGAGCGTGGCGGCGCCTGAGTGGGCGAAGAGCGAGAGCACGCGGGCACCGGATGGCGTCGATTCAAAGAGCCAACGCCACTGCGGCACCTGCTCGAGGAACAGGCCCGTCTGGCCGGACGGCGCCGGTCGAACCTCCAGCTCAATCGCCTTCGCAGCGGCGGTTTCTTCCAGCGGCACCCGCACCCGCCATGGGTCGGGAGGTGGGGAGGCAAACGTCCAGCCACCGCCGGAATCGACGAAGGTCGCGCCGGCGGCCCGCCACTGCTCAGGCATCCCCCGTGGCGGCATGCCGTCGTGGGCGAGCGGCCGGTCGACGAGGATGCCGCCCAGCAACTCCAGCCGCCGGCCCTGGCCGCCTCCTCGGGCGGAGGCGTCGGAGCCGAAATCGACGAGCGACGGGTCGCGAAACATTATGGTCGCAGGGGCGTTTCTATCGGTGTCAGAATACGTTCCCCTCCAGGAGATTCCCATGAAACGTCTCGCACAATGGCTGGCCGTGGCCGCCTGTGGCATCGGCCTGATCGCGGTGATCGGCCGGGTCAACATGGTGACGGCCTCGGAAGAGCCTTCGTACACGCGGCCGGCCGATATCGGCGATAAGATCGATCGCTTGGCCGACAAACTCGATCGTCTACTCAACCGGCTGGATGGGCGGATGGGCCGCGAAGGTCCGCCCCACGGCGACCGGGGGGACGGGCCGCACGAGGGCCGGCCCCCAAGGGGCGAGGGCCGGCCCCCAAGGGGCGAGGGCGGGCCCCCGAGGGGCGAGAGCGGGCCCCCGAGGGGCGAGAGCGGGCCACCGAGGGGCGATCATCACGGCGGCCCCCCCCATCGCCCGCATCACGGCGAGCGGCCGGAGTGGGGCGGCCCACCGGACGGCATGCGAGGTGGGATGCCTCCGGAGATGCGCGAGATGATGCATCAGCGGATGCAGCATGCCCGCGAGGAGATGAGGGAGCGGCTTGAAAAAGCCAAGGCGCGATTCGAGGAGCTCGAGCAGCGGGTCGAATCGCTCGAGGCCGAGGTCGAGCGACTCAAGAGGTCACAATCCGGCTAGATTCGACTTTTGCAGTTTTTGAGGGGTCTCAACGGAAGCTGCCCGTCTCGCGGGTCGGGGCTGCCCACGCCCCATCGCCGGACGTTCACTCCGGACATCCTGTCCTTCGCTCACTCGGATGCAGACCGCGCTCCGCAATCCTTGCTTCGCTTGTCTGCATACGCCGGCTCCTGGGGCATGGGCACCCCCTCCCGTGACCTGATTCAGCCCAGGGCGTGAACATCCCGCCTGGATGGCGGGCCTTTAGGCCGCAGCGACCTGTTGTCGCGCAGGCCTCAAGCCCGCGGTGGCCATGGATGGCACCGCGGGCGTGAAGCTTACCCGCCCAACCGCTCGAGCAGTCGGTCAAGGGCGAGGTCGAGTTTCTCAGGCGTCTCGTACGAGCCGTCGGCAATCGCCGCGCGGATCGCGTTGACACGGTCGAAGCGGATGTCGGAGGTAGCATCGGCGGCCCTGACGGCATCGACCGACAGCGTGACCGCATCACGCACCTCGGACACGCCCTGGTTGGCGGCCGTCTCCGCGGCGGCCTGTGCAGCCTCCACGCCCTTGACGGCGTTCACGCCCTGCGACCCATGCGTTGAAGTGACACCCCAAATGTTCATCGTTGATCTCCTTGCAGACAGTCGTGTGGTTCCGTCGTCCCCCGTTGGTATCCGGCTCTACGAAGCCGGCCGTCGAAGGGTTCGCTCGAAATCGCCCGAAGTCTTCCTTTCCATTGTTGCCGCGGTCTCGCGATCCGGCGACTCCAGTCTCCGAATCATGCGCCGCCTCCATCCGATCCTCATCGGCAGGGACGGCCAGCACTCTTGATCCGATTTTTTTCGTTCCAGTTTTTCCTGTTTTCCGGGCCTGTATCCTTCGCAGGCTGCCCAGCCTGCCATGGTGCGCGGTCCTGGATCGTTACATCGCGAATTCCGGGCGCCGCCGTTCGAGCTGGTTCTGTAGCCGCTCGACGATCGCGGAATGCATCTGGCTGACGCGGCTTTCGGAGAGGTCGAGCGTGGCGCCGATCTCCTTCATCGTGAGTTCCTCGTAGTAGTACAGGATGATGATCAGCCGTTCGTTGCGGTTGAGCCCCTTGGTGACCAGCCGCATGAGGTCGGCCTTTTGAATCCGGCGGGTGGGATCATCACCCTTCTTGTCTTCCAGGATGTCGATTTCTCGCACGTCCTTGGAGCTGTCGGTCTCGCACCACTTCTTGTTGAGGCTCACCAGGCTCACCGCATTCGCGTCGATGAGCAGTTTTTCGAATTCCTCGTGCGAGAGGCCCATGTGCTCCGCGACCTCGGCATCCGCCGGAGCCCGCCCGAGCTTGGCTTCAAGCGTCTTGACGGCCTCGTTGAGCTTGCTCGCCTTGGAGCGGACGAGCCGCGGCACCCAGTCCATCGTGCGCAGTTCGTCGAGCATCGCACCGCGGATCCGCGGCACGCAGTACGTCTCGAACTTCACGCCCCGGCTCATGTCGAAGGCGTCGATGGCGTCCATCAGGCCGAACGTCCCGGCCGAGACCAAATCGTCGAGCTCGACCCCCTCGGGCAGACGCGACCAGATCCGTTCGCCGTTGTAGCGGACCGGCGGCAGGTAGACCTCGATCAGCCGGTTGCGCAGGTCCTCGTTCGACTGGTCGGTCTTGAACCGCTTCCAGATCTCGAGCACTTCTTCGGCCGACAGCTGGGACGTCTGATTCGCCACGTCATCCTCCTTGATAAGGCCTGATGATC